>JAUVZB010000057.1 GCA_030602785.1 Dehalococcoidia bacterium | reverse complement strand
AGGGAGTAGCGGTCTCTTCCAGGTCACCGACTATCTTGAAGCCCAGGCGATCCGATGGCTTTCTCATTGTCACCTCCTGGGTGACAACTTACCACGTGTGGTTCATAGCTGCACATGCTCTCCAATCCACGGATTACGGTGGCTTGTGTCGTCTTGCTGGTGATTCGGGGTCTGGGTTATGATTTCGCGTCACCTCTGATGACGTTGGGGGTCATACGCAATGTCGGCAAACCCGCTGGCAGATCCCGAGCCAGTCGAAGGCAAGCGCCGATAAGGACGGGCGCGACGCTTGATTCGGGTCCTTGGCCTGCCAGTTCCGGTGCTTGCCAGCCTCTATCGGTTCGGTGAGACCTCGCGCGGTCAGGCAAGACGGTCACCCTGTCTGGCGAGCATCCGAGGACGACTCGAGATCGCGGCAGTGTGTTTCCTTGAGAGTCAGTGCCCCTATGACGTACAGGAGCGCTCCGGCGAGTATGGTCAGCAGACCCATACGGTAGGCCGCGAGTCCATAGACGCGGGCTCCGTCAACGATGGCGCCATCCCATTGGCGGTCGAGTACGAGGCCAAAGACGACCTGCAGGAGGGCGGCCATGAGGAACGGGCCAATGTTGATGAGGCCCATGCTCATTCCCGCAATTGACCTTGGAACTACCTCCTTGACACACGCAAGTGTGAGGATGGTGAACCCGGCGGATGCCCCGAGCAGAAGAGAGACCGGGTAGAGGGCAATCGTAGGGGGCTTCCCGCCGTTCCATAGCAGTACGGTCGTCCAGAGCCCCACGTACACGAAGGAACCTATCACGGCGGGCACTCTACGCGTACGATACCTGTCCGATAGCGCCGACAGCACAAGCATGCCCCCCATGAGACCAATCATGAGGAGCAGCATCACCGTTGCGGCTGAATCGCGGGTCATGCCGTACACCTGCATGAGATAGGGCATCCCCCACGCTCCCTGGAATACCAGCAGCGTTCCGTATGCCCCCATGCCTATGAGAAGAGGAGGCCATACGTACCTGTTTCCCATCATGGTATTGAAGCGCGCACGGAGACCCGGTGCGTCCGCTGCAATGTGTACGGGCGGTAAACTCTTCGAGCCGGTCTCGCGGTCTTCGTCGACCGCATGCACATCGGAGGGCCGGTCTCTCACCACAAACCAGCACAGCGCGGCGGCGAGAAAGCTGAGTACTCCCAGTAGTCCGAAGGACCCTCGCCAGCCCACATGGATGACCAGCAGAGCCATGGGCGTGGCTCCGATAAGCGCCCCTGTGCCTCCAACGCACCCTAGAAGCGACGACACGCGGCCGAAGTAGCGGGTTGGAAACCAGTTGGCCTGGATCGTCAATACGCTGACGAATACCACAGACACGCCGACCGTGAGCAGGAATCGCCCTAGGTACAGTGCGGGAACCGAGGGGGCTAGACCGAAGACGACTGTGCCCACGCCTGCGACCATGCATCCCCACGTCAGCACCTTCCTTGGACCGAAGGAGTCAGCGAGTATGCCGGATGGCACCTGCATTGCGGCGTACGTATAGAAGTACAGGGCGAGCAGGCCGCCCACACCGGCAGCCGACATGTTGAACTCCCTCATGAGCTGGTCGACCACAATGGAGGCAGACACCCTGTGGAAGGTGTTGAGTAGCTGTCCGGTGACCGCGACTCCCCAGACTACCCACGGCAGCGAGCCATGTGGAATCCGCGACGAACCGCCGCTGCTAATCAAGGACACCTCCTTGCAGGAGAGGCTACCACTGAGTCGTCCGACAGTCCAAGTAATCGCGCGCGAACACACCTGTGCGCAGGGCAACGCCCTTGCTGGCAAGGATGCCCGATGCTTCTCCCTGCACCCTCACCAGCGCAGAAAGGCGACGTGCAACCCGCGAAAGGCAAAGACTGGCGCCTTGTGAGTCCACACCTAGAACAGCAGTTGCGGCAACCAGGTAATCAACTGCGGATAGACCGTACAGAGTGCAAGCGTAATGAGGACTGCCGGATAGAACGGCAGAGCCGCCCGAGCGATTGTGAACAGAGAGTATTGAGGAGCGACCCCGTGCAGGGCAAACAGATTGAGGCCGAATGGCGGCGTCACAAGACCCAACTCATTGACGATGACGATGATGACGCCAAACCATACGTAGCCAAAACCGAGATTGGTAATCACAGGGGCCACAAATGCCAGGCTGAGCAGCATTATGGAGATGCCCTCCATGAACGTGCCCAAGATGATGTATATGACGAATATGAAGACTAGGATTCCATACTTGCCAAACGGCAGGCTCATGAGCAGGTTTGACATGACCTCAGTGGCACCAAGGAAGTTGAAGACATAGCCAAACACTTTCACCACGACGATAAGCGGCATAATCATTGCCGTGACCTTCACGGCTCCAAGGGCGGCTTCCCTCACAATGTGGCGATTGAGCTTCCCGTACCCGGCGGCAAGAGCCATGCTGAGAATGGCACCGATGGATGCTGCCTCCGTGGGCGTCATGACTCCGCCAAAGATGAAGCCGAGAATGAGTCCGATGATAGAAACTACCGGCAGCACATCTTTGAACCCGGAGAGCTTCTCCCGCATCGTAATGGGAGGATGGGGTGGCACTAGGTCGGGCTGCACCTTGACGAGCACAAGTACTGTGATGAGGTACAGGAAGGCAAGGATGAGTCCGGGGACAACGCCGCCGGCGAACAGCCTCGGCACAGACACCTGCTGGTAGCCCCCGTAGACTATCAGGATGACGCTTGGAGGGATGAGCACGCTCAGAGTGCCGCCCATGAGGATACAGCCAATTGCCAGACGTGGTTTGTATCCAAGTCGAAGCATCTCAGGCAGTATGGAATTCCCAAAGGCAGCGACCGACGCGATGCTCGAGCCTGAAATGGCACCAAAGACAGCGCTGGCCATGATGCTTGAGGAGGCCATTCCGCCGGGAAGGAACGACAGCAACTTGTCGGTCCCTCTGAAGAGGGTTCGTATCACACCGCTGCTGCCAAACATGGCGCCCATGAATATGAACAGAGGGACAGCGGTGAGAGAGAACGAGGCGAGTTCTGACCACCCGGTGTACGCGAACTGGTCGAGTGACTGCCCCAGGAACACGAGGAGGGCGAGGGCACCCATGGTGCTGATGGCGACGAATATCTCGGCGCCCATTGCGAGCAACAGAAAGAGCCCTCCAACGAGTATGATGGCGACGAGGCCAAGGCTCATCTCGGAGGCTCCTCTTCAAGTGCGCCCCCCGACTTGACTATGCCTATGGCGCGCCAGATGGACGTTCCTATTTGGGCCGCAAGCAGAAGGAATCCGACCACGATGGTGGATTCAGGCCATTTCAGCGGCATATGCATCCATGAATCTGATGTGCGGTTTTGGCTGAACGAGCGCGCGATGAAATCAAGGGAACCTGCGAAAAGAGCGACGGCAAGCACGAAGGCAATAGTGAGAGTCACCAGCCGCAATCGATTCGCCTTCTGCCTGGACAGCCTTGCCACAATGGCCTCAACGCGCACGTGACCCTTCTCCTTCCACACGTAGGAAACACCAAGGAACGTCATGGCCACAAGCATGTATCGGGACAGTTCATCAGCCAGTAGAGGCGGCTGGCCAACGACGTAGCGCATGAATACCTCAAATGCGATGAGAAAGGCCATGACAATCACGAGTAGGCCGCAGAAATCACCAAGGCGCATTACCACGACATCTGTGGCATGTGCCATCTTGTCCATGAAGCTTCTCATGTCATTTCACCCCTGTGCTGCAAGAGAATGCCAGAGTCACGCGAAATCTGCCGGTCGCAACAGTCTTGCTGTTGCGACCGGCGGCCACACCACAAATGCTGCTCACTACTACGGAATGTACTTGGCCGAAATGTCGATGACGTCCTGTCCGTACGGACCCGCAGTCTGCAACCAATCGTCGACCGTAGCTGCGGTCAACTCTCGAGCCTTCAAAACCTCCGCCTGGTTGGGGGACACCATCGGTATGTCGCTACTGCCGGCCCACGCCGAGTACGCCGCGAACTCCGGTACAGCGGCGTAGTACTGCTGGCGAGATACCTCACGAGCGGTCTCACGGAGTGCCCACTGCAGGTCAGGGGGCAGGGCATCGTACGCCTCGGCACTCGCGCACCACGCTCCGGATATGACCGGCATCACCGACCAAACGCTGATGGCCTTGGAGAAACTGTCCAGGCCCTGCTCCATGCCGTAGTCGAGGGTAGTCACGCACGCGTCAACGACGCCTCTGTACATAGCGTCCGCCATCTCCGGACCCGGTATCGAGACAGGGGCCGCGCCTAGGAGCTGAAAGGCCTTCGTCGCGATGGCGCCGGTGGTGCGTAGTTTGTAGTCCTTGAAGTCGGCAACTGTCGTGAGTTCCTCCTTGCCCCAGATGAACTTCATGTTGCCGCTGGGGAGGGAGGCCAGGTACTGGATGCCCGCGTCGCGCAGCACTTCGTCGAAGATGGCGATCATCTCGGGGTCGTTCATGCAGGCCTCATACTGGTAGAGATCGGTGAAGCGGAATGGAAGGGCACCGAAATCCAGAAGAGGGTACGTGCCGGCGACGTAGGTAATTGACATGTCACCAAGCTGGGCCTTGTTGCTCGCGATGAAGTCCAGTTCCTGCTCCCTGGGAACCATGCTTTCGCGGATGTCGAGCTTGAACCGGCCGCCGCTCTTTTCGAGGAGCGTCTGCTCGAACCGCCCGTCGGGTGCCCCCGCTGCTCCGTCTGCGGACATGGCTGGTGCGTAACCCCAGTTCATTGTCCACGTGGCGGTCTCGCCGGACGATTCGGGCATGGGGCTCCCCGCAGCCGACCCTGCGGAGGGGGCAGATGGGGTAGTGGTGGGAGCGGTGTCTGCGGCACATGCGGCCAGCGTGCCGACGAGCACCAGTGTGACGAGTACCAGCAATAGCTTTCTCATTCTCTCCTCCTTATCCCTGTGTGCGCTCCTTATCCGACTACTGATAGGTACGACTCCCTCTCGCTAGTATGGCGGCAGTCAGGCTTCTCTGTCCGCAATGATGCTTGTCAGAACACCGAGGTCGCCTATCTCCACGTCCACAATGTCACCGGCCTTCAAGGCCCCTTTCGAACCGCCGGGCGTGCCAGTGCAGATGATGTCGCCTGGCTCGAGCGTGATAAGGTCAGTGATGTAGTCGATTGTCTCGGGTATCTTGAAGACCATCTGGCTCGTAGATTCGTCCTGGACAGTCTGTCCGTTCACACGAACCTGAAGCCGCAGTTCGTGAGGATTCCTCACTTCGTCCTTGAGGACAAGCTCCGGTCCCATCGGAAGAGACGTGTCGAAGGCTTTGGCCGCAAACCAATCGAACATGCCCGGCATGGTGGGTACCTTGCCGAGATCGCGCGCCGACATGTCGTTCACGTTCGTGTAGCCGGCGATGACGTCATAGGCGCTGTCCCTGGACACTCTCCGGCATCGCTTGCCGATGACCACGCCCAACTCCCCTTCGAAGACGAAGTTTTCGCTCTTCGGGGGGCGAATCACGTTCTCATTCGTAGCCACGACCGGCGCTGTTCCCGGCTTGATGAACACGTAGGGTTTCTCAGGCAGGTTTACGTTGCCTTCCTGAGCATGCGCCACGTAGTTGACCGCGAGGCAGAGGATTCGCCGGGGCCTTGGCACAGGAGCGCCAAGACGCATCTTCGCGCGCTCGTACGATATAGTCTCCCCGTCGCAGGTCGTCACCTTCCCTGCATGTTTGATCTCATTGCCGGCCCATATGGCGACGCGTTTCGCCACCTCTATTGCAGCATCGCCCTCATCTAGGAACGTCATCATGTCGCACGGAAGGGTCGGCGTTCCGGCCTTCACCGCGGGCTCGCAAGCTGCGCTTGCGAGAGCTGCATCCACCACGTGGTCACCCACGATGATGCCCAACCTTTCACAGCCTGGCGCAGGTCGATAAGTCACTAGTCTCATGTGGTGTGCCTCCAAATTCGTAGTCTTAGTCTAGCGGTCGTACCTCTGTCACGTCGTTCTCCTGCAATCCTACTTGGCTTCGGTGAGTGATATGGCGTTTGTGGGGCAGATGTAGAAGCAAGCGCTGCAGCCTTCACAGAAGCGCACATCCAGCTTTGCCTTGCCATCGCTTAGGGAGAGTGCCTCATTCGGACATGCCTTGACGCAACGTTCACAGCCTGTGCATTTGTCCGCGTCGACGACGGCCAGACGCTGAGGCATATCTTTCGCCTCGCTTGGCTGGAGCAGGCGCACCTTGCCACGAAAGTCGTCCAACTTCTGGTAGCCCTTCCGGTCCATCCAGTCCCGCATCTCCTTCTCGATCCTGCCCGCAACCTGTACTCCCTCCATGATTACCTGCACGCAGATCTGGGCAGCGTCACCACCCATCATCACGTACTGAATCACATCGGCACCCGAACGCACACCGCCGGAAGGAACGATCGGAATCTCAACCGGGCCGCCCTGCGGGAACGTCCCCTGTTCTTTGGAAAATAGGTACATGATTGGTCGGTCCGCATGCCGCATCCTGAAGAGGAGTCCGTTCATTATGGGCACCGACCATGGGCCGCCCATGCCGGGCCCTCGCCATTCAGGCTCGGTCTCACGTTCAATGTCCATGCTGATGGTTGACCATCTGGTGACCGGCACGACGCCGTCCGCACCGGCCTGCTGCGCGAAGTAGGCCATGCCAACCGCATCACAACAGTCGACAGGAATCTTTGCGAAAATGGGCAGCTTCGTTCCCTTTCTCGCAGCCTTGATCGGCATTCCGAGGTACTTGTCAGGATCCATCATCATGAACCGTCCGGGCTCAGTCGCAGGGCTGGGTCCGGTGTGAAGCTCGACCGCCGCCACGCCGGCCTGTTCCATCGCTTTGGCCTCGAGCGTCCACAAACTCTCGTCCGTCAGATTGCTGCCACACCACCCAAGGCTGGCAATGATGGTGCAATCGTAGTCACGGGCCGAACGCACCATCTTTGCCACTTCCTCCGTCCATTGCTCAAGCGACGGAACTCTGGAGGCGCCTCCCCAACCTAACGGAATATCCTCGTGCACGATGTGTGCCGGCGCGCCTGTGGATTGAAACGAGTACAGGTCCTTTCGGAAGTCCTTGGTGTTGCCGTGGATGCGGTACATCTCCGTTGTGGGAACCTTCACTTCATCGGCGTGCTGCATATGCATACTCCGGACCACGATGCCTCCGAAGCCAGCCTTCATGCAGTTAATCGCAGTAGGGACGTTCTTTGTGTTGGGCCCCGCACCCACAATGAGAGGGTTCTTGAACTTGAGGCCACACATCTCAACTGACAGGTTTGCCATTCGGCTTCCTCCTTTCATAGGGCACTCCTCGGCAATCAGGAAAGAAATGATACAAAGCAGGGTATGGTCATTTGGATCAGCATCACGTACAAATGCAGTTGCCGTCAGTAGCACCGCCAAACGTATTCACTTGCTCCCCACCACTTCGGCATGCGGATAGTCTGTCCTGATGTGTTCGATAATCCACGGGACTGTCTCCTGTAAATGGGTCCGCATTAGACCCGCTGCTACTCTCGGCTTCTCCTGCTCATACGCAGTCAGAATATCGAAGTGTTGACGGTGACTCTTGTTGACCCGCTTGATGCTATATCTGTTGATAACCGGGAAATAGGTAGCAACCTGCCTCCTGAGAAGCTCAGTCATTTGAAGCAGGTACTGGTTGCCACAAGGTGAGTAGAGGCTTGAGTGGAAATCGTTATGAAGGCGTTGTAGGGACACGATACACTCAGTTCTGACTGGGTCGCTGGCGTTGCCGTTCAGAACTTCAACTACCCTGTTCAGTTCCCCATAGACATCTTTCAAATGTGAGAGTTCATCCGGGGTAATGCGCTCGACAGCGTACTGGGTGGCTAGGCCTTCCAGTAGCGTCCGCAACGCGTATAGTTGCTTCACCTGATCTTCCGTCAAATATGAGACGAACGCAGTTCGATGAGGACGTATCGTGACGAGCCCCAGAGCCTCAAGGGCTTTCATCGCCTCTCGGACAGGCGTAACGCTGACGTTCATTTCGTCAGCGATTTCGGAATAGACCAGTTTGTGACCTGGAACTAGATGCCCCTGGGTGATGGCTTCCTGCAACCTATGGGCCACTGACTGTTGGATAGTGCGGTGTTCTTGTGTGTCCTGTGGGCGATACCTCAATTGGCTTGACATCAGAATAGTTCATATGGAATATATCGTATATCATATTTAATACACTTACATTCGCGTCTTGTCAAGCAGTCTGTTGACAACCAAAACACTGGCACTCAGGAAAAGGGAAGGACAATTGACCTTTCTGCCGAAATCAGTGCCGGAATGCGGTGGAGTTCTCTGATAGACTACTGAGGCAAGATGAGTACTCGGAATGGTACGGAAGCAGTACGCCGCAGTGTGTGCCTCCCCTGCGACGGAAGAGCTGGGCACGGCTTCGACGGCCGGTTCGGGCGACTCAAGTGCGTGTGCCTGCGCGTCGAGCGCGCGTAGTGATACTCACAGGGACTTAGAAGCATGAGAGAGTTTAGACGGGTTGCACAGTTGCGTACAGCTTCGGCCTTTCGGAACCATCTGAGCACGTCCCGCGTGCCTCTGGAGTTCGACGAGGACGTGAAATCGGGGCCGGATTCACCTCTGGGCCAACCCTATGTTCTCGGCGATTGGACCATTGGCAACCGCTTTGCCGTTCTGCCAATGGAGGGATGGGATGGCGATGTCGAGGGGCGGCCGACCGACCTCACGAAGAGGCGCTGGCAGCGCTTCGGTTTGCGTGGGGCGAAGCTGGTCTTCGGCGGCGAAGCTGTGGCGCCGCGAGTCGACTGTCGCGCCAACCCCCGTGGGCTGGTCCTGACCGAAGAGACACGGGATGACATGGCGGAGCTGCTGGCCCTCCTGCTGCGCGCTCACGAAGAACACGTCGGTTCCACCGACGACCTCGTCGTGGGGTTGCAGATAAGCCACGCGGGACGGTATTGTCGCCCGTCTCCGGGGGGAAGGCCGGAGCCCAAGATGCTCTACCGTCACCCTATTCTGGACGAGAGACTCAGCATAGGCAGCGATGAAGCAGTCATCACAGATGAGCAAGTCGAACAGGCTATCGAGGACTGCGTCCGCGCGGCGGTGCTGGCACAACAGGCTGGATTCAAGTTCGTAGACGTGAAGCACTGTCACGGCTACCTTGGACACGAGTTCCTTAGTGCAGTGGACCGGCCGGGCCGCTACGGCGGCAGTTTCGACAATCGCACCAGGTTCCTCAGGGAGGTGGTGGCCGGCATTCGCTCCGAGGCGCCGGGGCTGGAGATCGGCGTGCGCGTGAGCGTCTTCGACTTCATTCCCTTCCAGGCTGGAATCGATGGGGTAGGCGAACCCGTGCCATTTCCTGGTGACACATACCCATACGCCTTCGGAGGCGACGGTTCCGGGACGGGCATCGACCTAACCGAGCCGCTGGCCTTCCTCGACATGCTGATAGGACTGGGTATCCACTTGGTCTGCATCACAGGTGGCTGTGGCTACTACAACTACCACATCATGCGCCCCTGTATCATCCCGGCAAAAGGCACCTACCAGCCACCCGAGGAGCCGCTGCTGAGCGTAGCCCGTCTCATTGGCGTCACCGCTGAACTGAAACGCTTGCGGCCCCAACTGACCTACGTATCCAGTGGCTTCTCCTACCTTCAAGAGTGGTTGCCGAACGTCGCTCAGTACGTCGTCCGCACTGGCCAAACAGACTTTGTGGGCATCGGGCGGATGGTCCTCAGCTATCCGGAAATCGTTGCCGACGTGCTCAACGGCAGGCCGCTTCAGCGGAACAAGATCTGCAGGGGTTGCAGTAGATGCACCACGGCTCCGCGGAATGGACTCGTTTCGGGCTGCTACCTCACTGACGAATTCTACCGACACCGGCCCGAGTACGAGCAGTTGGAACGAATCATTCGGGAGCAATAGCCCGGGGCTGAAACACCTTGTTCGACGAATGTCCGTTCATCGCACGTTGCTCCAGCTCGTGTCCTGAGGACAGGCAAGGCCCCAGATAGTGCAACTCCGGTTCTCAGCCTGCGGCGCCTGCAGGCCGTCGGCCTGATTCGGTGTCACGGCGCCGCGAGTGACTGGCTAGTCGTAAATCTCGCCTCGCCGGAAACGGCCCCAATCGGCTTCGAACCAGGCGTCGGAGGGCGGCAGTGGCCGTCGGGGTACCCACTCGTTGTGGACGGTGCCATCAGGTTCGGCAACCGTCTCCAACACCTTGTCTCGAAACGACACGTCTTCTGGCGCAAAGCACCATTCTCGACCCAGCTCTTTGTGAACCGGAATCCCGTCTTCATCCAGAACCAGAGATGAGCCCCTGCTACCGATACCGCTCTTCAATGCGTAGCGAATCGCCTCAAGGTACACGGCGTGGGCGAAACACAGATGGCGGTTACGCAGCGCCTGGACCAAACCCTCGGAGGTGTTGTAACTACAGCCCGAGTCAACGACTCGCCGCCACTGCGCCCATGCTTCGTTGACCGATTCATCAAGCCTGCCAATCGAGCGAACGTGCGCGCCCGTGCGGCTCATTCGAGACCGGAATTCTTCACGCTCCTGTTGCCAGGTAGACTCCGCCACGCCGCATCTTTCCACGTAGCTCGCGATGTCGGCCACCGCACGCGAAAGAGAGTCCTTCATCGCGCCATCGTCAAGGGTCCATCCCTGGTAGCGGCTGGCGATGTACTCGGCCGCCCGGAAGCCTCCGACTTGGCCGGCGTTCAAAGCCGAACCACCGGGACGGTACACGCCGTGGGTGCCATTGACCTCCCCGACGGGGAACAGGTGTTTGACGTTTGTCGATTCCCACCAGAGGTTGCCTGCGAGTCCTCCGTTGTTGTGCTGTGCGCACACAGCAATCTCCAATGGCTCGCTGGCGATGTCAATGCCGTGGTCCGCGTACAACTCGATTGCAGAGGGATTCATGTTCGAGAGACGCGCGATGGGGGTGCTGCCCAAAGCATCCGATTTGCGCAGATAGTCGAGGGCCTCTCGGCTCAGCGTGTCGAACGAGAACCCCTCGGGGTTGCCACGATAGTCGAGGAACACACGGCGTCCTTTGATCTCGGTCTCGATGTACACCAGGATATCGATAAGTGACGAACCAGCTACGGCTTTCTCGACGTCAAAAGGCCATTGGTAGCCCTTGAGAAAAATGCGTGAGCACGCCTCATGGGTGGACTGGAAGTAGTCGCGGAGGAACTCGCGTTCATCGCTCACCCCATCGCTCAACGTACTGAGGAATCGAGGAATTACCTGCATGAAGCTGCCGGAGACATTCCAACGGAACTTCGTAGATGCTAGTCCGTACTGTGATTCAGGCAGGTTCTGCGCCTTGGCGCCGGCCATCAAGCCCAGGCCGATAGCTCCCGTATGAACCTCCGGATAGACACTGGTTCTGTATAGTCCACCCGGGCCCCCGACGGCGAAAACTACGTTCTCAGCGCAGTATGCCACCAGGATGCCATCCCGTCTGACCGCAACCGCACCTGCGACACGCTTCTTGTCACCCTCGTCGACGGTGAGCAACTGGACGACGTTTTCATGCTCTCGCAGCACGACGCCCAGTTCCCTGGCTCGTCTTATCAGTGCACGGCACATCTCCCGAGAGGTGTACGGGCCCACCGAGGTGGCCCTCTGGCGGCGGTCGTGATCAGTCTTGTAGCCGATGAACTGCCCGTGCCGGTCGCGAGGAAACGGCACCCCCAGATTGACCAGGTGCATGAACGCCCGCACGGACAGGCTGGACTCGACGAGAGCCAGGTCGCCGTGGATGCTCCCGCCGGAGAAGTAGTTCTCGGCCATAGTCATCGGGGAATCGACATCGTCACCGTAGATGGCCAGCTTGTAGTACGTCTGCTTGTCACTACCGGTATTGATAGATGTGCCCATGTGCAACCCTTCCGTTGCAATGAGCACATCGTCGATGCCATTGGCACGCAACTGCACTGCTGCGTTCAAGCCTGCCGCGCCACTTCCTATGACCAGAGTGTGGACCCGGACCAGCGGGAGTGCCATGCCAGCAGTAGTCAGCGTCTCTTCATGCACGGGAACAGGTCTCCATATGAGCGCGATCGTGACGATAAGGAACGCGGGTGATGTGCTACAGTCTCTGGACCGTCAGTCCTCCGTCGACCATGATGGACTGTCCGGATGAATATGGCAGGTCGCCGCGTACGAGCATCGCCACAGCTTTGCCGACGTCCTCCGGGTACCCCCAGCGTCCCTGGATTGTCAGTCCTTCGGCTATCAGCCTGTCGTATCTGTCCTTGACCGCCGCAGTCATGTCCGTCTCCGTAACGCCGGGGCACACCTCGTAGACCGGGATGCCGAACTCGCCCAGCCGGACTGCCCAGAGCTTGGTAGACATGCTCACCGCAGCCTTAGAGAGGCAGTACTCGCCACGGGAGGGCGAAGCCACGAAGGCCGACATCGAAGACACATTGACGACGCACCCGTTGAATCCAGGCGACTGCTGCTGTGCAATCATCCAGTTGGCCACAGCTTGGGTGAGGAAGTACGGCCCTTTCAGGTTGATATCCATCACACGGTCGTAGCTCTCTTCACTCGCGACCAGCATGTCGGCTCGGACTTGCGGTGCCACGCCTGCGTTGTTGACCAGCACGTTGAGCTGCCCGTAGTGCCCCCGGATCTCCGCGAGCAGGCGCTCTCGATCATCTCGCGATGAGACATCAGCCTGCACGTAGAGAACGTCACGCCCCGTTTCCCGAAGGGCCGCCACGACATCTGCAATCGCAGCTTCTGCCCGTATACCGCAGATGGCGATCTCGCATCCCTCCGCGGCAAGACAACGCGCTATGCCCAGGCCTATGCCTCGACTCCCTCCGGTAACTAGTGCGATCCGGCTTGTTCGTTTCACCTAGATTCTCATGGTGCACCATCCGCTTCCCTGCCGCAAGCGGTGGCGTGTTCCATGGGCACGTTGTCTTTCGAGGACTCTGATTTTGGCGCACGGCCTCTGACAGAGCTCGGGGGCTGAGTTCGGCTCTGGAACCACTCGTGCATACCAATCCCATGTCAAATCGACTTGTCGGAGTATGGAGATGCCATTCCTAGAGACCATGAGGAGCCGACGTGGAATGGAGCTTGGTCGGCGCTTAGAGTGCAACGAACCATGGTGCGAATTGCGTCACGACAATCGTTACCGAAGGGATAGCGTTGCGTCAGATGAAGATGTCACCGAGAGGTGCCTGAGAGGCTATCTGAGGAAAAAGGTGGCGGGCACCTCTTCGCCACCAGCAGGAACGACAAGCATTCCATCTCCACACATAACTGCCCTTGTGAATGTCAATCGAAAATGCACCCACTATGAGGTGGACCCCGAAATTCGGACAGGTGGCTAAGGTGGGATTCTGCTCCTATAATGGAGGTCGCAAGGTCGCGCTGAAATGCTGTACCATCGCGCCAAGCACAAGACCGAGCCGCATACAACCATGGACGGGAGACATGAAGGGTCACACAAAAGAACTGCTGTTCCTACTGCTAGGAGCCTGTCGGAGAAACGACGTCGGCACTCATGTCACAGCAGAGGGTGGTGGTGGTCCTCGGGTTTCCTAATGGGCGCGAGTGTACATGGAGAGCCCCGGCGTGCGCCGTGGACGGATTGCTCCTCCAAGGGCCTCAGGCCACCTGTGGTGTCCATCCCGACCGGAACAGCTTCAGCAGGTTATGCGTCAGGCAGATCAGTAGCCACTCATCGCGGACCTTGCCCGCGCCACGGAACGCGAAGCGCCGGAAGCC
>JAUVZB010000137.1 GCA_030602785.1 Dehalococcoidia bacterium | reverse complement strand
CTCCTTTCACTGGGACGGCTACGTGTTCACCTTCGCCGATCGCTACCCGCTCACCGCCGAGCCCCTCGAGTTCGTCATCAAGACCTGGAACCTCGACGACTTCTATCCCCATACGCCCACCTTCATGGTCCTCGTCGAGCCCGCTCCGCCTCCGGGGGAGCTCGAGCAGCTTTATGAGACCCTCGAGGCCCTGGGTAGGATGAGGGGGCGCTGAAGATGCCAGAGGAGAAAGGATAGTGCCTCAACTACGACCAGCTCTGGACGGAGTTGGCGCTCCAACGGCTCCGCCTTCGCCACGTGCAGCCCTGTTCTGGGATGGCACTTACTGGCGCATGGCCGCCGTGGACGCTGCCGGGCACCTTCAGATGGACGCGGTGACGATCGCTGGTCTCGATGGTGCCCTTCAGTCTGTGGCCACCGATCGGCTCATCGTGCGGGGTGAGGATCAGCTATTCTCGTTTCGGGACGTACTGGCTACAGGGCAGGCAGTCGCTGTATCGGGAGCGGATGGCTACACTGCCTCTCCTGCTGTGCCAGGGGATGAGATATGGGTAGTGACCACGGTGGCCGCGCGGCTCTGGACAAGGCCAACGACGGCCCACACGTACTGGAACCATCACGACGGCGTCAGCCGCTTCTTCTACCATGATACCAGGGCAATCGGAACGGCCGAATGGACTTTCTGGGGTGGACACACGTACCTGGATGCCAGCGACGTAATCCGGGTGAGCTTTGCCGGGTGTCTGGCTGGGGACAGTGGGGAGGTCGTTGTCACCGGCTACCGCATGACCCTGGAAACGTAGGAGCGAAAGATGTCCCACGGAACCCCTGACTGGGGCCTCGTCGGCCCAAAGACCACCACCTTCGGCCTCGACGACCTGGGCGAGCACGCGGTACGCCTGGGAAGTCCCCACCTGTTTGATCGGAGGGGGGACGTCCTGGCCCTGACCGACTTCCGGAATGGTCTGGGGGCCTGGGAGCCCTTTTTCGACGTGGGCGGTGGGGCGGTTTGCCTGGCAACGGACCACAGTCGCCAAGGAGCCTACTCTGCGCTGCTCACCGCAGGCATAGGAGTGGACGACAACGCAGGGCTGACGCTCAGCATACCCTATCCCGTGATGAGCCGCTTCGGGCACGAGTTCACCTACTCGATGCAGGATGACACGCTCTACTTTGGATGCTCGATCGAGGTAGATGACACGACTGACTTGTGGATAGCCGAGTTGCGCTTTTACCTTATCGGGGGCCGCTTGGTGTGCATAACCACCGGCGGGATGTTGCATGAGATCGCAGCAGGTCTAGACTTCCGGCTCAGTGAGCAGCCCGAACACACCATGAAGATCGTGGCTGACCTGAGCACTCACCTGTACGTGAGGGCCATCTACAACAACCACCTGTACGACATCTCCGCAGTCCCGATGAATCAAGCAGCGACAG
>JAUVZB010000004.1 GCA_030602785.1 Dehalococcoidia bacterium | reverse complement strand
TCCTGCAACGACGGCGGTAGCAGCAGTAGTTGGTTCGGCGCGTACGGCTTGAACGTCTTCACGCTACTACTATACCCCACCAGTGTTCCATCTCGATGCCCTATATGGCAATGAGAATTGTTTCTCCGACAGGCTCCTAGGACCTCCAATTCCCGCGAAGTCAGCTCGTGTCCAGCGCTAGTGCCCGGCAGTCTGCCACACACATCCACGGCGGACGAAACGAGATGCCGCACGGCCACTGGAGACAGCAGTACCTCACCAGACATGACCCGCCGTATGGCGCAAGCAATTTCCTCCCCATTCACATCCTTAGTCAGATACCCGTCAGCGCCAGACCGCAGCATGGCGGTGACATGCTCAGCATCATCATGGACCGTCAGCGCAATGACGGCTGTGTCTGGACTCCGGCTCTTTATCTTCTGGGTTACCGTGATGCCATTCATTCCCGGGAGTCCGATGTCCACAATAACAACTCGTGGCGCCAATTCAGCGGAGAGCCGTATCGCATCCTCGCCGTTGCTAACCGCAGCGACGATTCGAAACTCATGATACCTCTCGATCACACCCCTTACTGCATCGAGGAAAAGAGGGTGGTCGTCAACGAGCATCACCGTAATAGGCACGACAGGCGATTGCCTTCCAGGAACACCTGTTTGCCCGGCCTTGCTCTGCCCCAAAGGCAACTCCGCATCGTGCCACATGTCTCACCTCCTGCCACCATTCCCGCAGGACTCACACAGAGTAGCCTCAAACCTGGACAGTATTGTCCTGATGCAATTCTACAGAAGGCGAGTTGCCCTATCAATAGGCCATATGCCCCCCCCCGGACAACCCCCCAAGAACGGGTATCTTGCCCCTTGAGGATACCAGAGCACAGGTCTATCTTTCGCTTGAGGCACGGAATGCGACGAAGTGGACTCTCCGGAATGTCTTGCAGCAAAACGTGACGATGCAATGAGACGTCGCACTAGTGTAGCACCAGAGGGTATGTCGCGGGTCCCCCCAAATCGGTCCTTCAGGAGTGCGCGTCACGTGCCGCCTTAGTTGATCACAGGCGTCGAACAGGCGTGATGTTCAGGTCGTGGGCGGGACGAAAGCCAGTTGGATTTCTGTGTCCAGGAGGTGGTGCACATGAATCAGGAATGACTCCGTCAAGCCAAGTGCGGAAAATGTAACATGATGATTGACATGAAAAGGAGATGCTGAATGAGCAGGATAGTAAGAACTCTGCTGCTTCTGTGCGGGGTTGCCGCTCTCGGTTTGGCATTCGCCAGCTGTACGCCGGAACAGGGGCCTGCCGACAGTCAAGGAGGCGCTTCTGCGGCTCCTCCTGAAGGAGAGGTGTTCGAGTGGGTTCAGGCGACTCCATGGGCAGATCCCGTGCTGCCCCAGCAATGGCTGTATAAGCGCAACGACATGCTGAAGGAGATCACTAACGGCCGACTTGTTATCAAGACCCATCCTGGGGGAGCCATCATGGGCGCCAAGGAGTGCTTCGATGCGACGAACAACGGGACAATCGACCTCTTCAACGGCACTCTGCACACTTGGATGGGGAAGATGCCATCGTCGCCTTTGTTCTCAGCACGCCCAATGGGGTTCACGGCAGATCAGTGGCTTGCCTGGTTTGAGAATGGCGGGTCGCAGTTCCTTACCACGATGCTGTCTGGATTCAACTTCGGCTATGCGGGACCTGCAGTAGTCAGTACTCCGGAAGACCTGTGCTGGTCCAACAAGAAGATGACCACCCTTGAGGACTGGAAGGGAGTGAAGTTCCGGACTAAGGGTCTTTGGGCTGACGTACTGCAGGACCCGAGGGTTGGCGCTGCAGTAACTACGCTGTCGGGGAGCGAGCTCTACTCAGCCTTGGAGAGGGGCATCTTGGACGCCACAGAATACTCCACCGCCGATGTGGATAGGTCCCTCGCTTTCTATGAGGTCTGCGACTACGTAATGGTTCCTGGCATACACCAGCCATCAACGGTCCACATGGATGTGGTGAACAAGGACTCATGGGAAGCCCTGCCTGCCGACCTGCAGGCAGCGTACAGGTACTGCAATGCAGCTGTTTGCAGCCTTGCATTGTCGGACTACGTTATCAAAGACGCCGAGGCATTCGTCTTCTTTGAAGAACTGGAGGGCCTTGAGATAGTCGTCGTACCAGAGAAGCTGCAGAACCAGTTCCTTCAGATAGCGAACGATTTGTATGAACAGAAGAGTTCGGAATATCCGTTCTTTGGCGAGGTCTATCAGCATCAGATGGACTTCATCGACCAGTACAACCTCTTCAAGAGCTATCAGACACCCGAGTTCGGGTAGCCAAGGGGTTGCGCGCGAGGCCCATGGCCGGGGGTTGGATTATGGCAAGAGTGAACGTGAAAAAGGGAAATATCGTGTCTATCGTGGAGCGTTTCCTTCTCGGGATTGAGGTTCTGTGTGATCGAGTCGCGGGGGTTGCTGCATATCTCGTGCTGCCACTGGTAGCTGTGGTGGTCTTCGAAGTTGTCGCCAGGTATGCATTCCACTCCCCGACCATATGGGCGTTTGAGATGAGCAGATTCATAGGCGGATCCCTCTTTGTGCTGGGGATGGCCTGGGGGCTCACAGTCAAGGCCCACATAAGGGTAGATATCTTCTATCAGCGTTGGTCACCCCGACAGCAGGCATTTCTCGACGCAGTGTTGACCCTGTTTCTGGTGCTGCCCGTCTTGATCTTTTCCATTGAGCAGATGATAACTTGGACCTGGCAATCATGGGCGATCCACGAAGTGAGTTCAGACACTGCATGGAGAGTGCCGATATACCCGTTCAAGACTGTGATGCCTGTAGCCATGCTGCTGCTGCTAGCGGCGGTGGTGCCAATGCTTGTGCGTGACGTGCGCACTGTTGTGAGGAAATAGCAAATGTTGGACATCAGTCTAAGTCCGGCGCTCGTAACCACATTGATGTTTGGGTGCCTGGTAGTCGGCATATTGTCGGGGTATATCTTGGGCTTCATGATGCTCGGGGTGGGCTTCGTATTCGGGTTGCTGTTCATAGGTTCCCCGATATTCGGCATAGTCACCGCCCAAACCTACAAGCTGATGACCAACTACATCCTTCTGGCGGTACCGATGTTCGTATTCATGGGTTCGATGCTTGGTCACTCCGGTCTTGCTGACCGACTCTTTGAGACACTCCATCTAATCATGGGAGGGTTGAGAGGGGGACTAGCCCTGGCCACACTGGTTGTAGCTACCGTGTTTGCGGCGTGCACCGGGATAATTGGAGCCTCAGTGGTCACCATGGGCATCATGGCTCTGGCTCCTATGCTCAACCGGGGCTACGATAGATCCCTTGCCTGCGGCGTTGTCTGCGCCGGAGGAACCCTGGGAATCCTCATACCACCAAGCATCATGCTTGTCATCTACGGGCCGATGGCCGAGATTTCCGTAGGGAAACTCTTCGCCGGGGCACTGATTCCCGGAGTCGTGCTATCTGGTCTGTACATGCTATACGTTGGCACGAGATGCGCCCTCAACCCCAATCTGGGCCCACCTCTCTCTGCCGAGGAAAGAGGAGCACATGGAATCTCCGTTTCCAGAAAGGTGTATCTGGTGGCGTTCCACCTGCTCCCCCCCCTGTTCATTATCCTTGCGGTGCTCGGCACCATCTTGGGTGGTGTAGCAACACCGACGGAGGCTGCGGCTATGGGGGCATTGGCAGCCACCCTGCTGACTGCGGCTAACAAGCAGCTGAATCGGCACGTGCTCAAGAAAGTGTTACGCAGCACTCTCAAAGTTGTGGCCTTCATAGCCCTGCTGACAATAGGAGCCAAGACCTTTACCAGCGTATTCCTCTATCTCGGAGGTGGAGAATTCGTAACCCAAGCGGTAACGAGTGTTCCTGGGGGCAAGTGGGCTTCTTTTGCGTGCATGATTGTCATTGTCGTCCTTCTGGGAATGTTCATAGAGTGGGTAGGTTCGATATTCTTCGTTGTGCCGCTGTTCACGCCAGTGGGAGCCGCACTGGGCTTTGACCCCGTTTGGTTTGCCATCTGTATCTGTCTGGCGTATCAGACCGGGTTCTTGAGCCCTCCAAACGCGCACGCCATTTTCTATCTCAAAAGTGTCGCCCCACCAGAAGTGAGCCTGGGGGACATCATTAGGGGTGTGCTGCCGTTTATCGGCCTGATTATCATCGGCCTGCTGCTGTGCATACTCTTCCCAGAATTGATTCTGTGGCTCCCCCGGGTTGCTGTTGGCTAGATTGCTCTCGAGGCAACCATCACCCCCGTCACCTGAGACACTGTGAGCGCGTGCATTAGGTCGTGTGGTTAAGGATATTCGCCAAATACTTAGGAATCTGGAGGGTAAATCATTGATCCAAATAGACAAAGAGAAGTGCATCGGTTGTGGGATTTGTCTTCCCTACTGTCCAATGGGAGCCATTCATCAGGACGATGTTGCCAGCATCGACCAGGACGAGTGCGTTGAGTGTGGGGTGTGCATCAGGGCGGGGATGTGCCCCGTGGATGCTTTCACGAGAGAGGCGTCCCCGTATCCCCGGTCGGTGCGCGCGGTATTCTCCGACCCCACATCCGTGCATGCCGGCACAGGTATTGCCGGGCGCGGCACCGAGGAGATGAAGACGAATGAGGTTACTGGCAGGTTCAAGCTTGGCTTTGTGGGAGTTGGCATCGAGTTTGGCCGGCCAGGCATCGGCACACGTTTCCACGATGTGCAGACAGTAGCCGAGGCAGTCGCCAAGGTGGGCGCTGAATTCGAAGCCAAGAATCCCGTCACCCAGCTGATGAAGGATACGAAGACCGGTAAGTTCAAGGACGAGATACTGAACGAGAAGGCCATGTCAGCCATCATCGAATGCCTTGTTCCCATCGAGAAGCTGAAGGAACTGCTGTCCGCAGTACAGGAGGCGGCGAAGCATATCGATACCGTCTTCAGCATCGAGTGCATCACGCGTGTGGCGCCTGATGACACGCTGCCCTTCGACGAGATATTGACCGAGATGGGCATTACCCGCCGTATCAACGGCAAGACCAATGTTGGCCTCGGTCGCCCCCTTGCGGAAGGAGATGCCAACTAATGACACACTCGCTGCATCGCGTGGGGACGGAAGAAAGCCTGAGCAAGGACTTCGTAGTTGCTGCGCTTCCTGCGATGGGTATCAATGATGCGGGGCACGCACCTAAACTAGAGGCGTTTCTCCGCCTCGCCCTTAAGCACAATCCTAAGAACTACGGTGTTGGCAACTACGGGAACGAGTATAGCCATAGCGGAGAGCAGGTAATCGAGCATGCGGGCGGCATGGTGCACTCCGTGTTCACGAGCGCCGACGACGTCTGTGCATTCCTGAAGAGCCTCAAAGAGGCAGACCTGGGCATGTCCGTCATCGTGAGTGGAATTCTTGACACGGTAAACAAGATTGTCAGTGAAGCAGGCTTGAAGCGCCACACCGTGAACGTCTCCTTGGGCGTATGGGGGAACACCAAGCGGCTCCCGCCCACGGAGATTATGGAAGTCACCACGATGTGTGGCCACGGCATGGTTTCTGCCAATATTGTGAAGAAGCTGGTGGAGGATATTCGTAAGGGAGTGACGACGCCGGAAGCGGCCGGCAAGATGCTTGCTGCTTCGTGTTGCTGCGGGATCTTCAATCCCGAACGTGCAGCAGGGTTGCTTGCCGCAGCTGCCGGGAAGAAGTAGGTTCGTAGATCGGGAGGCAGGAGACAGGGAGTCTCGAAACAGGAAGGACACCTGCCTTCTGCTTCTTGGGCGTGTGGTACGCAGTGTTTTGTGCTCACCGAAGGAGGGTTACTGATGACGCATACTTTGCATCGGCGAGGCAGCCGTGAGAGCTTGAGCAAGGACTATACGGTTCTCACCATTCCTGCTCAGGGTCACAACGACCCCGGTTCTGACCCAAAGATGGCGGAGTTCCTCCGCATCGCTTTACGACACAATCCAAAGAATATCGGCAGTCTCAAGATGAACATGTACACCCATAGTGCGGAGGATGTGGTGAGACATGCCTCAAAACTCGGGCATGCTGTGTTTGACAACCCCACGACGGTGACTGCTTTCCTAAAGGACCTTCAGGAAGCAGATCTGGGGATGTCAGTGGTTGTGGGTGGAGTCCTAGATACGGTGAACGAGGCGGTACACGCTGCCGGACTCGCGCGGCATACCGTCGAGGTGTCTCTCGGAGTCTGGGGCAATACGGACAGACTGCCTGCGGAGGATATCCTGGAGATTACCACAATGTGCGGCCATGGCATGGTTTCTGCCAACCTTGTGAAAGCAATGGTGGAAGATGTCAAGGCCGATCGCCGTACACCCACCGAGGCGGCCAACAGGCTGCTTGCCCCTCACTGTACCTGCGGTGTGTTCAACCCGGCGCGCGCGGCTGACCTGCTGGCAGCAATGGCAAGCAAAGAGTAGCCCCCGGCGCGCTGTGAAGTGTGGTGGAGACGAGTGAGTTAGTCCGCGTTGAGTTTCGTGGCGTTTGACTAGGACGTGGGGAGAGGTGTATGCCCAAGGTCTCTTCGGCGTCCGAGGCTCTGGCGAAGTTGCGGCGACGTGGTGCGAGACTGTCATTAGCCGCTGGCGCGTGGGACATGTCGAGCGGATCTTGTGCACTGTGGCAGAGGAGAGCAGTGCCCTGACGGGCGGTCTTCGCTCCGGATGGAAATGACCGGACGAGTTGTATTGGCGGCGAGGACCCTGTCGGAGAAACAGACCCCCTCGGAATTCGCACGAAGGGAGCTGCTCGGCCACGGGGGCAGTTGAACTGGATGCGCACACCCCCGGCCTTCGTGAATTCGCGCACCAACCCCACTCTACGATGTGTAATCCCACCGTCAGTGTGGTTATTCCGACAGGCTCTAGTTGCATTTAGGAGAGTAGAGACATGAGAATCGACGACAACAAATGTATTGCGTGTGGAGCGTGTTTGCCGGTCTGTCCAATGGCGGCAATCACCTTGGAGGACGTGGCAGTCATCGACCATGATGAGTGTGTTGACTGCGGCGTGTGTTCCCGATCAGGCTTGTGTCCCGTGAATGCGTTCGTTCAAGACGAATCCGAGTGGCCTCGTTCCCTGCGGTCGGTCTTTTCGGATCCCACGAGCACTCATGCGCAGACCGGGGTGCCGGGTCGTGGCACCGAAGAGATGAAAACCAATGATGTCACGGGCGTATTCAAGCCCGGATCGATTGGTATCGCACTCGAATTTGGGAGGCCCGGTATCGGGACTCGTTTCCATGACGTTGACCTGGTTGCCCAGGCGATGGCGAAAGAAGGCGCGCAATTCAGGCCTGAGAACCCCGTGACGTTCCTTATGGAAGATACGGCGACCGGCAAGCTGCGCGAGGATGTCCTGAATGAGAAGGTTTTGTCCGCTATCATAGAGTTCACTGTACCCATCGAGAACCTGAAGTCGGTGCTGGCCATACTGCCGAACGTCAGCCAGCAAGTGCAGACGGTATTCAGCGTGGAATGCATCAATGTAGTTGAACCCGATGGGTCTGTCCCGATGGACAAGATACTTGAGGACATGGGAATAGCCCGCTATCCAAACGGAAAGACGTGCCTTGGGCTGGGCCGAAGACCGGTAGAAGGAGACAATTAGATGACACACACACTGCACCGCCGAGGAACAGACACCAATCTGAGCGGCGACTTCCCGATGCTGTGTATTCCAGCACAGGGTTTCAATACTGCTGGGAGCAAACCGAAGCTGCAGGAATTCTTGAAGATAGCTTTACGCCACAATCCGGTCAACCTGGGCGAAATGAAGTATGGCAATATGTACAGCCACAGCCAGGAACAGGTTGTGGAGAATGCAAGCGGGATAGCGCATGCAGTGTTTGACAATGAGGCCGCCGTCGTTGCATTCATGAGGGACCTGAAGGTGGCCGATATCGGCCTATCTGTGGTCATAAGTGGCTTGTTCACCGCTGTCAACAGGTGCGCTCAAGAGGCCGGTCTTAAGCCTCACACCGTTGAGTATTCGCTGGGGATATGGGGCAACACCGATAGACTGCCTGAACCGGAAATTCTCGAAGTCACCACCATGTGCGGTCACGGGATGATATCCTCGAACATGGTAACGTCGCTAGTGAGCGAGATCAAGAACGGCACAAAGACGGCTGATGCCACCGCCAAGGAACTGGCCCGCTCCTGCTGCTGCGGCGTGTTCAACCCGGAACGTGCCACAGCGCTGCTGCAGGTAATGGCTGCGAAGTAGGGTTCGGTACGCGCTGCGACGTGCGTTGCGCTATCTTGCTGCAGTTGGTGCTGAAGCGGGAGAAAGTACCAGTCGGTGTCACTCGGATCAGGTTCCGGTGTCACGTCGAATCATCTCTCGGTTCCACTTGTGTGCGCGACACAAGTCCTGTGTTCCAGCTGTGCGACTGAAATGTGAGGTGTGCCCATGAATTCGGACAGATGGCTACAGTGGAGTTCTGCTCCTAAAATAGAGGGAGCTACGGAAGGAGCAGGACATGAAACGGAACCGCAGGAAGCACAGCCCGGGATTCAAGGCCAAGGTCGCTATGGAGGCGCTCAAAGGGGAAGACACGGTAGCGCAGCTGGCCAGCCAGTTCGAGGTTCATCCAAACCTGGTGAGTGCGTGGAAGAAAGCGCTGGTGGAAGGCGCTGCCGATGTTTTCGGTGAAGGCCAGAAACGAAGGGAAAGTGATGATGCGCTGGTTGCCCGGCTGTACCAGCAGATCGGGCAGCTCAAGGTGGAGCGGGATTTCTTGGAGAGCAGGTTGGCTCGCTGAGCCTGAAGCGGCGGCGTGCCGGGATCGATCGTCGGCACCCGTCGCTGTCACTGGTACGCCAGTGCCGGCTGTTGGGCGTCGGCCGCTCGGGTCTGTACTACCAGCCAAAGGCAATCGCAGAGGAGAACCTCGCTCTCATGAAGCTGATTGACCGCCAGTATCTGGCGACGCCGTTCTACGGGGCGCGCAAGATGGCCGCATGGCTGCAGAGCCGGGGCCAGCGGGTGAACCGGAAACGTGTGCAGAGACTGATGCGCCTCATGGGGCTCAGGGCAGTCTACCGGCGTCCGAGGACCACGATCCCGGTGCCGGCGCATCGGCGTTTTCCATATCTGCTCAAGGGCCTGAGCATCAGCGCGCCCAACCAGGTCTGGGCGACGGACATCACGTTCATCCCCCTGGCGCGTGGTTTTCTGTATCTGGTGGCCGTCATGGACTGGTACAGCCGGTATGTGCTTGCGTGGCGTCTGTCCAACACCATGGACACTGGCTTCTGCCTGGACGCGCTGGCGGAAGCCCTGGACACAGGGAGGCTGGAGATCTTCAACAGCGATCAGGGCAGCCAGTTCACCAGCGATGAATTCACCGGGATGCTGGAGCGGCATGGCATCAGCATCAGCATGGATGGGAGGGGGAGCTACAACGATAACCTGTTCATCGAACGGCTGTGGCGAACGGTGAAATACGAGGAGGTGTATCTCAAAGCGTATCAGGATGGCCGGGAGGCGAAGACCGCACTCGCTGACTACTTCCGTTTCTACAACAACGAGCGGCCCCACCAGACCCTCGGCTACCGCACACCGGACGCAGTGTACAATTCAAGTCGCATGGATAACGTCCCAGTGAGTCTGATAGTATCGAAATGAGGTGGGGAGATGGAGACATGCAGGTCCAGCGAAAGGATGAGATGAGACCAAGGATTGGCATACTCATGGGTGATCCCGCAGGCGTCGGCCCGGAACTGGTGGGGAGACTCCTGCAAGGAATGAACATTGCGAGAAGGGCCAGGATTGTGGTGGTTGGCAATAGGAATACGTTCGAGGAGGGGCAGCGGATCGCAGGCAGTGGTGTTGAACTGCAGGCTTTGCATGACATCGGTGAGCTGCAGTCGTGCCAGAACGCAGCCTTCTTGGAGCTGTCGACCACGAACGTAGGGGCTGTTGCACTCGGCAAGGTGAGTGTAGCAGGGGGGCGCAGTGCTCTCGCCAGCTTGAGGTTTGCGCTGAGGCAGGCGCAGGCCGGGAACCTCGACGGCATCCTCTATGCGCCCCTCAACAAGGAGGCGATGCGTTTGGCGGGCTCCCCCCACTCTGACGAACTAGGGTTGTTTGCGCACGAGCTTGGATGGACCGGTCCATGTGGCGAGCACAATGTACTACGTGGTCTCTGGACTTCACGAGTCACGTCTCACGTGCCTTTGTCTGAGGTGGCGCATCTTATCACGGAAGCCCGCGTGCTGCAGAAGGTCAGGCTCTTGCACGAGAGCTTGCGGGCCGCAGGAATTGACACTCCGCGTATTGCTGTGTCCGCACTCAACCCCCACGGAGGAGAGGGAGGGCACTTCGGCACGGAGGAACGAACTGCTATTCTCCCTGCCATAGAACAAGCAGTGCGCGAAGGGATTGCTGCATTCGGCCCGTTCCCTGCAGACACTGTGTTCATCCGGGCCAGCCGTGAGCACTACAACGGTATTGTGTCTATGTATCACGACCAAGGCCAGATTGCCACGAAGCTGATCGGCTTCGACCGAGGGGTCACAGTTGCCGGGGGGCTCCCAATTCCAATTGCGACGCCTGCGCACGGCACCGCATTTGACATCGCTGGCCAAGGCGTAGCAAATGCCGGCGCCATGAGAGAGGCCTTCAAGGTCGTCACACGACTGGCGACAACTCGCCTGAAAGCCTCAAGCGGCATCTCGCGGAGCTGACACCCGCAGGACCAGGTCTTCACGCCCGGCCATAAGAGTTCCAACAGACAAACGAGAGGGCTTCCTGTCAACTGACCTTGACCCATTCCACCTTCATCAAGAAGACGGCGCGGGATCCATCTCAGAGCACGTTGCACGCGCCCGGGGATAGGGGTGTAGTCCGTTGTAGGGGCGCTTCGGGAAGCGCCCGGTGATTGTGGCAGGACGCGGTTGTAGCCATCGAGCGGGACGAGAATAGCATGGGGGTGATGCGGTGACCGTGGTCGCGAACGGGGGCCGGGTCGTTCCCGAACGACCCCTACATCACGAACCACCACCATGTCCCTCCGGGCAACCATGGACTGCTGCCGTGGTCGTGTACAGCCATCGGCTGAAGGTGACAGGACCGCGGACCTCCCAAGAGGACATTTCCGCTGGACACCGACAGCACACGTATTATGTTCGTGCGACCGGCAGAGTGACGGTTGCCCACGAACCAACCAGGGCAAGAGCAGCACAAGAGTCCCGTAGTGGCAAGCTCTTGCCCGGTGCAGCCTGTGCCACTCACGAACGATTGGCACGTCATCACAGCACGTTTCTCACCACCAGCCACACAGTTCAAGTCAGCACAGAAGTGCGCAAGACAGCGTCACAATGCACCAAAATGCGGGCAGCATAGCCGAAAGCAGCAGGCAACAGGAACTACTGACGCAGTTCCATGGAAATATGGTGGACGGAAACCCACACTACCCACCTCGACCAAGACACAGGGGGCGCACAGGGATGAGTGGTCCACGACTGGCAGTCAGTCGCTCGCCATCACGCTCTCAGCGGCCACCGAGAAGCGTTCCCATTCCTTCAACCGTGCGCCGAGTATCTGTCTCCCCTTATCGGTAAGGTAGTAGCAGCGCCGTCTCTGGCGGTTCGCAGCTTCCTGCCAGCTGCTGAAAACCAGTCCCTCGTCCTCAAACCTTCGCAACGCGGAGTACACCGTGCTGGCAGTGAGCTTGAAGTAGCCGCTGCTGCGTCTCTCCACCTCTTTGGCGATGCGGTACCCGTGACTCGGCAGTTCCCCGATGACGAAAAGCATCAGCGGTTCGACCAGGCCCCGGCGAAGTTGATTCACATAGTCGCGGACAGGCGAATCATGCATTTCCTGAAGTATACCACTCCATTCTGAAAGCGCCAGCCCCTCCCGGGACGGCTGCGAGCCCTCTGGTGCTATAATCCTCGACATGAGCAAGCCGCACGGGCTGAGACTTGTCACGCTTCTTGTCGTTCTGGGGCTGCTGGCAGCGACCGGATGCATCGTTGTGCCCGCATCACCGCCCGCCGAGACGGTCCCTTCCTCCACTCAGGAACCCGTACAGAGCCAGTACGTCGACCCTTCATGGCAGCTGCCCGCGACTCCGAGCGCCCAACCCGAGAGCCTTCCTTCCATCGCAGATGTCGTGAGTACGGTCCGGCCGGCAGTTGTGTCTGTCATCACGGAGGTGGTTGCATACGACCTGTTCAATCAGGCCTACACGCACGAAGGCGCGGGCTCGGGAGTCATACTGGATGACGCCGGGTACATCGTAACCAACAATCATGTTGTTGAGGGCGCGAGCGAGATACAGGTGGAACTCGCGGACGGCACCAAGTATCCGGCGAGCATCGTTGGGACAGACGCTCTCACTGACCTGGCAGTGATTCGCGTCCAGGCAGACAGTCTGCCCTTCGCGTTGCTCGGAGAATCTGGTGAGCTGGCAGTGGGGGAGTGGGTGGTGGCGATAGGAAACGCGCTCGGCGAGGGCATCTCCGCGACCGAGGGCATCGTGAGTCGGTTGAACGTGTCAATCACCGTCGGCGGCAACACCCTCAGAGACCTGGTTCAGACCACCGCTGCCGTCAATCCCGGAAACAGCGGCGGGCCACTTGTTAACATGGCAGGTGAGGTCATCGGCATCAACAGCGTGAAGGTCGCCGACATCGGCGTGGAGGGAATGAGCTACGCGATTGCCATCGATGGGGCGCGCCCGATAATCGAGGCACTGGTGCACAGTGGCTACGTCACGCGGCCCTGGCTTGGCGTGTCCCTCTACACCGTGGATCAATTCACGGCAACAGTTAACAAGCTGTCCGTGGAGCAAGGAACCCTTGTGGTGGAAGTCGTCAAAGACGGGCCGGCAGACCAGGCGGGGTTGGAGAAAGGCGACGTCATCGTCGAGCTCGATGGGGCAGCAATCGAGAACACAGACGACCTTCTTCAGGCAATCATTCGCAGTGCCGTGGGAGAGTCCGTGGCTATTGTCTACGTACGCGGGGATGAGAGAGTGACTACAACGGCTCAACTCCGGGAGAGCCCTCCACCCTGGGACTAGCGGCGAAATCCGATTGCCCGCCCCTGTGGCGGAATCGCATTCAAGTTCCTCAGCGGTGCTATGCGGCTCGCTTGACCCCGACAACGAGGTCCTTGCCGGCCAAACGCACAGTCTGCACGTAAGCATCTTCGGGCGGCTGAGTCCTAGTCAGGTCGACCGACAGCGTCTCCTGTCGTATGTAGTCGGCGAAGCTCACAAACACGTCGTGCAGCGCGGCGTCGCCATGGTAGAACACCGCAATGTGGTCCGATATCTCCAGGCCTGCCGAGCGCCTGATCATCTGCAAGCGACGAACGATCTCTCGTGCCAGACCCTCGGCGACGAGTTCGTCAGAGAGCGCGGTCACCACACCAACGCTGTAGCGCTCATCACTCGCCACCGCACATCCCTGCTCATCATCAGGGAGATTCTCAACGAACTCCAGGTCCTTCACATTGAGCTCTTCTCTGATGTGCTCGCCCAGGGCCGCCACTGCATCCTTTTCTGCATCGTTGGTTACGCAGATGCGAGCCATTGCCAGCGGCTGTCTCACCTTGATACCGGCCTTCGCCCTGGCAGCCCTGCCCAGACTGGCCAGACTCATGACAAGCTCCATGTTTCTGTTCAGAGCCTCGTCAATCTCATTCTTGTCGGCAACCGGATAGTCAGTGAGATGTATGCTCTCGGGTGCTTCGCCATCCACGCTGCGAACGAGGTTCTGGTATATCTCTTCAGGTATGAACGGAGCCAGCGGCGCGAGCAGTCCCGCAAGAGTCACGAGACAGCGGTACAGAGTGATGTGAGCAGCCAGTTTGTCATCATCGCTCTCGCTCTTCCAGAAACGACGGCGGCTGCGGCGAACGTACCAATTCGAGAGCCCGTCGATAAACTGCTCGATAAGACGTATCGCCTGAGTGAAATTGTAGCCATCCATCGCCTTCGTCACGTCGAGCACAAGTTGATTCAGCTCAGAGACAATCCAGCGATCAAGCTCCGAAAGGCGGGGCACTTCCTGCTTCACCGGCACGAACCCGTCGATGTTCGCGTAGAGAACGAAGAAGGAATAGGTATTCCAGAGAGTGAGAAGATGACGACGCATCGTCTCGCCAAGAACCTGCACCGAGAACCTGTGCGTGTTCTCACTGGGTGCCGACGAAAGCATGTACCACCGCACGGCATCAGCACCGTACTCGTTCACGACAGCCCACGGGTCCACCATATTGCCCTTGGACTTGCTCATCTTCTCGCCGTTAGCGTCGACGATGTGCCCCAGACACAGCACGTTCTTGAAGCAGGGGCCATCAAAGAGCATTGTCGAGAGCGCGTGCAGGCTATAGAACCAACCTCTTGTCTGGTCTATGGCCTCGCACACGAAGTCCACGGGGAACATCTGCTTGAAGACATCTTCCTTCTCGAAAGGATAATGCCACTGGGCCCACGTCATGGCTCCCGAATCGAACCAGCAGTCAATCACCTCCGGCGCCCTTCGCATCCGGGCTCCACAGCGACCACAGCTGAACGTCACGTCGTCAACATACGGCCGATGGAGTTCCATGTTCTCCACGTAGCCGGTCACACCGGGCTTGGACGCAAGGTCGGCTCGACCGCCCACGCACTCGAACTGGCCGCAGTCCGGGCATTCCCACACGGGCAGTGGAGTCCCCCAGTAGCGCTCACGAGAGAAGGCCCAATCAACGTTGTGTTCCAGCCAGTCTCCAAACCGCCCACGCTTGATGTAGTCCGGATACCAGTTGACCTCCAAGTTGCCGGACACGAGCCTGTCCTTCTTGGCAGTCGTCTTGATGTACCACGACCTCTTCACATAGTAGAGAAGAGGAGTGCCGCATCTCCAGCAGAACGGGTATGTGTGCCGAATAGTTCCGCTCCTGAACAGGAGCCCGCGCTCATTCAGGTCGGCAGTCACATCCGCGTCAGCGTCCTTCACGAACTTCCCCGCGAAGGAGTAACTACCGATCACCTTGCCCTCGAGGTCAACCTGCTGGACAAAATCGAGGGATTCCCTCATTCCTGCTTCAAAGTCCGCCTCACCGAAGGACGGCGCCACATGAACAATGCCCGTGCCATCATCCAGGGACACGAAGTCGGCGCCAATCACAGGGTAGGTCAGCACGTCAGGACGCGGCTGCGCCTCGAAGACCGGCATGCTGAAACGCGGGACGCCGAATTCATGAGGGTTATAGAGCGGCTCGTAACGGAGCCCCGCCAGCACGCTTCCAGGGACCGTTGCTACCGGGCAGTAGCCAGGCAGGCCAACCGTCTCGACAAGGGCCGCAGCCATGATGAGGAAGTCCTCTTCGCCCTGCATGACGGCATAATCGGCCTCCGGCGACACGGCGAGGGCTGTGTTCCCCGGCAAAGTCCAGGGAGTCGTGGTCCACGCCAGGAGATAGGCCCTCTTGCCACCCAGACCAATGGCCTCCCACAGTGCCGGCGCTGCGGACTGAAGCGTCTCCTGCGTAATGCGAAACTTAATGTGAACAGATGGGTCCTCAGTGTCATCCTCGTAGCCCAGCGCGACCTCATGAGAGCTAAGCGAAGTTCCACAGCGGGGGCAGTGAGGAGTGGTCCTGTAGCCGCGGTAGACAAGCCCCTGGTCCCAGAGCCTGTTGATAGCCCACCAGCCCGACTCAATGTAGTCATTCGCCAGTGTGACGTAGGGGTCCTTCATGTCTATCCAGTGACCGATGCGTTCTACCATCGCCTCCCACTGGCCGATATACTTGGCGACGCTCTCTCGGCACCGCTGGTTGAACTCAGCTACACCGTACTCTTCGATCTCCTTCTTGCTCTTGAGCCCAAGGCTATTCTCCACCTCAAGTTCAACTGGAAGGCCATGCGTGTCCCATCCCGCCTTACGCGGCACACAGAAGCCACGCATGGTCTTGTAGCGGCAGGGAATATCCTTGAAAAGACGGGACAAGATGTGGTGGATGCCCGGACTGCCGTTCGCAGTCGGAGGCCCATCATTGAAGCTGTAGAGCGGCCGTTCTCTTCGAGACTCGACGCTCTTCTCGAAGATGGAATTCTCTTTCCAGAATCTGAGAACCTGCGTCTCGATGTCGGGGAACTTCGCCTTTGAATCTACGCCCTTGAACATGACTAGGGACTCTTGGGATATACGACCACCTTGCGTTCGGTTCCCACTCCGGCGCTTTCGGAATACACATCGGGATGGTCTACAAGCGCGAGGTGCACCACGCGACGCTCGTCGGCTGGCATCGGCTCCAGCGCAATGGGTCTCCGGCGGGCTCTGGCCTGGTCAGCGATCTTCCGCGCAAGGTCCTCGAGCGCGACACGCCGACGCCGCTTGTAGCCACATACATCGACGGTCAGAAGAGGCCAATCAGTCTGTCGAGAGGCAATCATCAGTCTGACGATGTGCTGCAACGACGAAATGGTCGTGCCGCGGCGACCGATGAGAACACCGAGGTCATCGCCTTCTATGTTGAGCACCGCAGAGGTTCCGTCGTCCTCGTAGTCAACATCCCCATCCAGCCCCATCAGGTCGAGGAGCTTCGACAGAATCTCCACTCCGACTCCACCCGCGACCCTGTTGCCGATGTTATCGTCCATCTCCAGGGGAGTGGCCTTGATGACCGCCTCTTCCGCACCCAGACCCAACACTCCACTGCGGCCTTCCTGCACAATCTCCATCTCGAATTCCTCGCGGCTCAGGCCAAGTTCGTCTTCAGCCTTGCGGGTGGCTTCTTCAACTGTCCGCCCCGTCACTTCTATTGTTTCGCCATCACTCATCGATGAACCTCAATTGGCCCACGAGACACAGAGGCAACGCTCTGAAATCGAAGGCCCCTATTTCGCCCTGGCAGTAGCAGGAGAGGCGGTTGAGTTGCTCCGTTTCAGGTTGCCCCAACCACCACCAACCACGTACTGCGTGCCGATGCCGATAAGGTTTGATACCAGCCAGAACACAGGTAATCCGCTGGGGAACATGATTGTGAACATGCCAAACATCAACGGCATCATCATCAGCATCATCTGATTGGTCTGCTGCTGTCTGGAGTCCGTCGACGGGGCTGTCGTCATCTTCTGCTGAACCCACATGGTGCCGCCGACAAGAATCGCCAGAATCATGGTTTTGTCAGGTTGCCCAAGGTCAAGCCACAGGAAATGACTGTTCACAGGGATGGCCTGCGCAATCATGTCGGACGAATACAGATGCTGAGCGAGGTCGAGAAGGTTCTCCGGCGTGGTGGCAAGCGCCTTCATGATTGACTGATACAGGGCAATCCACACAGGAAACTGAATCAGCATCGGCCACATGCATCCGGCCGGATTGACGCCAGCCTCCTTGTAGAGCTTCATCGTCTCTTGCTGCAGCTTCGCCTTGTTCTTGGCATACTTCTTCTGCAGCTCCTTCATCTTGGGCTGCAGCTCTTGAAGCGACTTCGTCGACTTCGTCTGCTTGATGGTTACGGGAGTCAATGCAAGGCGGACGACAAGCGTGAAAATGATGATTGCGAGGCCGAACTCGACTTCTTCAGGCAGAATGCCCGAAAGCGCGATAAGCCCATTCAGCATGGGCCGCAGGATAATCTCGTTCCACAGGTTAGCCATCAATGGCATCACTCCATCTTCAGGGAGAATGTGAATTCCATCTTCTTGCGGACCGGGTCAATGCAGTAGAGCACATTGTTCTGCGCGCGAACGTATACCATGCCCTGGTGATAGCACGGCGAGGCCACGACCATAGCGTCGCACGTAGCCTTTTTCTCATCAGCCGCGTTGGGCACACGCGTACCATCGCCCGTCGCACTATTGACGAAGTAGACATCTCCAGCCTTGGTTGCGACAACCAGGCTGTCACCCGCGACAGTGGGTGAAGCCGCAATTGCAGATCCCGCATCAAATGGTTCATCCCACACAGGCTTGCCACTGGCTGCGTCAAGCGCGTACAGCTTGCCGTCAAGGCAAGGCGCGTACATGACATCGCCCACCACGACAGGAGCACCCCAGAACCAGTTCTCGCCTTCAAACTGCCAGCGAGGTTCCTGCGCCCCCAGCTGAATGGCATACAGAAAGCGGTCGAACGTACCGACGTACACCATGCCACCTGCAACGAGAGGCGACGATACGAACCCTACCTCGGCTTCGTATGACCACGGCAACAGCTCCCCGGTAGTCGCGGACAGCGAGTAGATATGACCCTCGAAGGTGCTGACATACACGGAACCGTCCGAAACGTTGGGCGTTGCCCACAGTTTCCCGTCAAGGGGTTCCGACACCCACAACTCATCGCCGTAGCGCCGATCCAGCGCATACACCCGCCCGGTGGTTCGTCGATCCTCACTGATCGAACTGGATACAAAAACGGTGTCCGCCGCCACAGCGGGGCTGCCGACAATCGGGCCAAGCTTTTCATCGCCACGAGGATAGACCCATTCTCCGGATCTCACCTGCGGGAACACCATATTGGCCTCACGGGAGGCCTCATCCAGCATCAACACCTTGCCCTCATACGTCCCCACGCACACCTGCCCGGTTCCGGCGACCGGAACTCCGTACACAGTCGCGGCAACCTCCGACGAACTGCAGCCGAAACCGCGAGAGGGCGTCGTGATGGCATACTCCCACTCCCCTTTCGAGGGGAATGCAGACCCGCCGGCCCGCGCGTCCGGATCCATGACAAACACCTTGCCATCGGCAGCACCGACGAACAGCGTGTCGCCACTCGATACTATGCCCGAGAAACCCTGCGGCGCGGTATTCCCCATGCAGCCGGTTGCCGTCGCGACAACCGACACCAACACCAGAAAGATCAGAACCCGAACAGCCTTCATATCACCTGCTATGTGCAGCACTCACTCTAGGGTACAGGGTCGTAGCCGACACTGGAGAACGGATGGCAGCGCACGAGCCGCATGACTCCAAGCCAGATGCCCTTCCCGACGCCGTAACGTTGAATTGCTTCCATCGTGTATTCAGAACAGGTAGGCTGGAAGCGACACCGGTGAGGGGTAACCTCAGAAATCGTTCGCCGGTACGCTCTTATCATGGCAATCGCTGCCAGCGCCAACTGCTCTGACAACGCCCGCCCTGAGCAGGAGCCCCTGCAATTGCCGTTCCACGTCATGATATTCCGCACTCTGAATGCCTGGTCGGGCGATTACCACGACATCCCAGCCCGCCTCCAGCGCCCGGATTCTCACTGCCTCACGAATCAACCGCTTGGCACGGTTCCGCTGCACCGCCCCACCCACCTTCTTGCCAACAACAAGACCAAGCCGACTTGTATCGAGGCCATTTCGAAGAACTCGAAGCACAACGAAAGACCCAGGATATCCACTACCCTGGCGGAACACGCGAGAAAATTGCTCTCGCCTGGCCAGAGACCACGGTTTTCTCATTCACGGCTAGATGGTTAGCTTCCAGCGACCCTTCTGCCGCCTTGCCCGGACTACGCGGACACCCCCCCTGGTTGACATCCTCGCCATGAAGCCAAGCTTTCGTTGTCGAGGAATCTTCTTCGGCTGATAGGTTCGTTTAGGCATGTGTTGCTCCCGAGGAACCAGACGGCCCTGAGGCGGTCCATCCCGTCTTCCAGATATGGCTTGGCCCATAGGGCAACAGGGCCAGGAATCGGGCGCGTTTGATGGCCTGGGAGAGCCTTCGCTGGTGCTTCGCACATGCCCGCGTCTTGCGTTTCGAGCCTATCTTGCCTCCACCCTGAATGAACCGCGCCAGCAGGCCCGAGTCCTTATAGTCAATCGCAATTCTGTCAGCACAGAACGGACATACCCGCGGCCTGGTGCTGTGGTACCTCGATCTCCTTCTGGGAGAGAATCGGTAGTTCGCCATTCACTCACTCCTCACTGCTGTTCGAAAGGAAGGTCGTCAGGGACGATATCCCCCTCGTCGGGAAGGGCTACAGTTCCAGTCGGCTTGCCCAGGAACAGTACCCTGCCGGCCGTAACCTCAAGACTCGTGCGCATCTGCCCGTCCTGTCCCTGCCAGTTACGGGCATGCAGACGCCCCTCAACATATGTCTGCTGGCCCTTGCTCAGATACTGATTGCACTGTTCCGCTTGCTTGCCCCACACAGTAACCCGAAACCAGTCGGTTTCCTCGCGGGTCTCGCCGGCGGAAGTGGTATACCTGTAGTTGGTGGCCATCCGAAACGAAGTCACGGACTTCCCATCGGGCGTATACCTCATCTCGGGGTCTGAGCCGAGATTCCCGATGAGGATGACCTTGTTGAGAGTCGCCACTAGCTACTTGCTCCTCTTGACAACCAGGTACCGCAGAACGTCCTGGTCAGTCTCAAGGCTCTGGCGCAACGCCAGGATGTCAGCCGGCTCAAGCTTGAACCGGAGAAGCGCGTAGTTGCCTTCGATGTACTTCTTGATGGGATAAGCTAGTCTCTTCTTGCCCCAGCGCTGAGATTCTTCCACAACGCCTTGACGTTCAGTGATGAGCCGGCTGACACCATCGATTTTGCCCGCGACAGTCTCATCGCTTGCGTCCGGACTCACGATAGCCACCAGTTCATAGTCACACATGCGGCAGATTATAGCATGTCAGAGGCCAAGGTGTAAGCGCGTGGCCAGGCACTCGGGAAGACCGCCTCGCAGCATCGCCTCCGCGGTGCCCTCCACGTCATACGCCACCCTGTGAAACACGATTGTCCCCTCCTCTCTATCAAGGATGGCATAGGCGGCACGCGGATCACCGTCCCGCGGCTGACCGACAGCTCCGGGGTTGATGATGAGGTGCTCTGCGCCGAATTCGAGGACTGTCCCATTCAAGACAGCCCCCATACTTCCCCTCGGACAACCACCCATCCTGTAGACGGCCGCGCGGTGAGTGTGCCCCACAAGACAATGATCGGCCTCGCAGTAGGGAGGCATATCCCGCGCGACCCGCTCAGAGAGCACATACTCCCAGACGGGGTCACGAGGTGAACCATGAACCAGCAGGAATGGCGCCCGTTCCAATCTGAGGGTCAGTGCCCCCAGGAACGCCTCCGCCTCTGTAGACAGCCGCCCCCTGGTCCACAGGCAGGCAAGCGCAGCATCGGAGTTGAATCTCTCCAGGTCTATCCGCCCCAGAACACCCAGGTCGTGGTTGCCCCCAACACACGCATGCGGATAATCCCGGACAAGGCGGATACACTCCTCGGGATGCGGGCCATAACCGACGATGTCTCCGAGGACCCATAGTTCATCGAATCCTTTCCCGCGGGCGGCGTCAGCCAGCACCGCCTCGAAAGCACGCGCATTGGAGTGCAGATCCGCGGTGACGAGGCAACGACTCATTACCTGCCACTGTACCACTCTTCTCCTCATTTCCTGTGAGTGACCACGACACGATGCTATAATCGCGACGATGAAGCTATCGGCCCTTGGAGAGTTCGGCCTCATCAAGCTCATCAGGGAAGTAACACTCCCCACCCATCAGTCCAGCCCGGATGCGCTCAAGCGGCTTGTCATCGGGATAGGCGACGACGCCGCGGCATGGGACGGACGGCCATTCATCCAGCTCGCCACCACGGATTCCATGGTGGAGAACATCCACTTCACATTCGAATCGTCAACGTGGAAAGACCTGGGCCACAAGTCCCTTGCCGTGAACCTGAGCGACATCGCGGCAATGGGCGGCCAACCGCTCTACGCCCTGGTCTCGCTGGCCTGCCCGGGTGACGTCGACGCGGAATCGGTGCTCGATTTCTACAGAGGCATGACCAGCCTTGCCTCTCAGCACAGCACAGCAATCGTCGGTGGCAATATGGCGGCATCGCCAGTCGTGAGCGTGTCCGTGTTCGTCACAGGCGAAGCACCATCCGGCAAGCTCCTGAGGCGCTCCTCAGCACTGCCCGGCCAACTCATCGCCGTGACCGGCGCCCTTGGAGCAGCGGCCACTGCCGTCGCCGCGCTGAAGAGTCGCCGGACAGCTGACAGCGGAGTTCCCGCAGTACTGATGCAAGCGCTCCTGCGGCCATGCCCGAGGCTCGTAGAGGCACAGGTGCTTGTAGAAGAGGGCGTACACTGTGCGATCGACATCAGCGACGGCCTTGTTGCAGACCTTGGCCACATCTGCGAACGAAGCAAAGTCACCGCCAGGGTGTACGCCTCACAAATCCCCGTCTGTCCGGCGTGCCAGCTGGTCACGCCGGATTCGCTGGACCTGGCCCTGTACGGCGGAGAGGACTACGAATTGCTGTTCACATGCGCCCCCCCAACACTCGAGCACATCGCGGCACGGATTGACTGTCCGGTGACCGTTGTCGGCGAGATTGGCGAGCTTTCCGCGGAGCCGGAAGTCGCCGTGATTGCGCCGGATGGGCAGCGCATCACGCAGGCACAAACCGGCTGGAATCATTTCGGCAAATGACAACACTGACCCTGCAGACTCATCGCGAAGAGCAGACAGTGGCGTTGGGCCACAGACTGGGAGCACTCTCCCAGGCAGGAGACTTGTTCCTCTTGTCCGGGGCTCTTGGCACAGGCAAGACCTGCCTTGTCCGGGGCATCGCCGCCGGTCTCGGCGTGTCCGTTCGCCCGTTCAGCCCCTCCTTCGTGCTGGTGCGGCAATACCCGGGGCGCCTTCTGCTCTACCACATGGATTTCTACCGTCTGGACCAACTGGCGGAGATTGCCGACCTGGGACTTGAGGACTACCTGTATGGCGACGGTGTCTGCGCCATTGAGTGGGCTGAGCGAGCCCGGGGGCTCCTTCCCGACGAACATCTGAGGCTTGCTCTTCGTTACGTCCCGTCTGACGAGCAGGCGAGAACAATCCAGATTACGGCGGAGGGCGAGCGCTACGATAGACTGCTGGAGGAGGTCTCCATGTCTGCCAGGGCGATGCGGCTATGCAACTGATAATCGACGTGTCAGCAACCACAGCGGCCCTGGGACTATCCACTCGCAGCCAGCTCATCTGGGAGAGCAGGTGGCTGACATCACAGGACCACACGTTGCGGCTCGTCCCGGAGATACTGAAAGGGCTCACCGAGAATGCGGCAAAGTCGTCCAACCTGGAAACGGTCATCGTTGCGCTCGGACCAGGGCCCTTCAATGGTCTTCGCGTCGCAGTGGCAGTGGCGAAGGGGCTGGTCATGGGCACCGACGCCTCACTCATTGGCGTCAACACCCTTGAGGCCGAGGCCTATCGATGCCCCACATCGACCACGCCCGTGCGGCCGGTACTGCGCGCCGGACGAGCAGGATTCGCGACCGCCCTCTTCACCTGGACGGATTCCCAATGGACCAGGATTGAGGCCGAGCGCTTCGTCGATGAGTCGGAACTACACCAATTTGCGGCGGACGACGTTGTCCTGTGCGGAGAACTCGATGAGGAACTCGTAGCGCGACTGAGGCAATCGGCCGACATCCATGCAACGCTACTGCAGGACCATTCCCCAACACGCCTCGCGGCCCTGGCGTTACTGGGATGGCAGCGAAAGCAGGCAGGAGACACCTCTTCCCCGGCGACGCTGCAACCACTGTACGTTCGCCCACCGCACATCACAACCCCGAAACGCAGGAGGGTCTGAATGGAGTTGCCTCAAATCGCCATGGCGACCGGAGATCGGTCACTGGAGTACTGCTTCGGTTGTGGGGAAAAGAACCCCATCGGTCTGAAGCTCCGGCCAGTGTACGACGGGGAAAAAGTCGTCGCCCGTTTCACCCCCCGTGAGCAACACCAGGGATGGTACAACGTCACTCACGGCGGCATTCTCTACAGCATCCTGGATGAGATAACGGCCTATGCTGTCCTGTGCAGCGGGGTGAGCTTCGGGGTCACGGCGAAGAGCTCCATTCGTTTCAAGCACGTGTCGCCGACGGATGCGACGCTCGTCGCCAGCGCGTGGGTGACCAGAGCCTCGTCCCGGCTTGTTGAGACACAAGGCCGCCTTGAGATGGAAGATGGCACCGTCATCGCAGAAATCGAGGCCACCTTCCTTCCGAGGAAAGGGATGCTACGAGCCTTCCTGTGGGACATGGACGGGGTCATCGTTGACTCAGCCGCGCCTCACTACGAATCATGGCGCGAGGCGCTGGCTGCACGCGGCGTCACATTCACTGAAGAGCGGTTCAGGTCATGCTTCGGAATGCGCAATGACCACATCATAGGAGAGGTACTCGGCCCCCTGCCGGAGTTGGATGTCAGGGCAATCTCCGAGGACAAAGAACAGCGCTACCGGGACCTCATCCGCGGAAAGGCGAAGGCCTTCCCCGGAGTAACGCAATTGCTTCAGGTAATGAAGAGGGGCAAGTATCCCCTCGCACTCGGGACATCCGCCCCACCGGAAAACGTTGAGTTCGTGGCGGCCCAACTTGGCCTGTCCGACTACTTCGACGTCGTAGTGTGCGGTGAGGACGTCAAGGAGAGCAAGCCAGACCCGGAGGTCTTCCTCCGGGCAGCCGAGAAGCTCCGAGTAGAACCAGGGCAGTGCGTTGTGTTTGAGGACTCCGCCCACGGAGTCGCAGCCGCCAAGGGCGCAGGCATGAAGTGTGTTGCTGTGACAAACACCCACCCTGCGCAGACCCTGGGAGCCGCAGACAGGGTCGTCTCTTCTCTGGAACAGGTTGACCTCATCGAGCTGATAAGATTCATATAGCTAACGGAAAGGAGCCCCCCCACCGAATGGGACAGAAATCAGCAGACATCCAACAGACACTCATACTGGTCAAGCCGGATGCAATGCAGCGAGGGCTCGCAGGAGAGGTTATCTCCCGCATCGAAAGGAAGGGGCTCAGAATCGTCGCGATGCGTCTGCTGCAAGTTGACACAGAACTTGCAGGAAGACACTACGAGGCGCACACGGACAAGCCTTTCTTCGGAAGCCTTGTGGAGTTCATCACGTCATGTCCCATAATCGCCATGGTTGTTGAGGGCCGACACGCGGTTGAGGTCGTCCGGCAGACCATGGGGCAGACCGACTCCTCGCAAGCGGCCCCGGGCACCATACGCGGGGACCTGGCGATCGACCTCCAGAACAACCTGGTGCACGGTTCAGACTCGGTTGAGAGCGCCCGGCGCGAGATAGCGCTCTTCTTCGCGCAGGACGACATTCTGGACTACAGACGATCTATTGATGGTTGGCTCGGCGCGGGCTGACCCGCCAGTCACTGAATTCGGAGGACTGCGATAGCGTCTTCCCACAGAGACTCGAGCTGGTAGAACTCGCGCTCATGGGGCGCCAACACGTGAACTACCACTGCTCCGTAGTCGGCCAGGAGCCATCCCGAACCAACTCCTTCCTTGTGAAGAGCGCGAACATCGCGGGCCTTAAGAGCATCGAGGATGGCTTCCCATATGGCATTGAGCTGGCGCTCACTGTCACCGGTGCACACGAGGAAATAGTCCGCGAAGGAACAGGAGCCTCTCACGTCGAGCACTGCCACATCGATTGCCTGCTTCTCTGAGGCAACTTCGGCAGCGAGGCGCGCAATAGCTTCTGGTTCCAGTAAGAGGTCCTCCTGCAAGCATTATAGCACCTCGCGAGACGCGTCCATGAACCTGAGCGAGGATGACAACAGGGCGCTTCATGAACAGAGCTTTGCGGTTTACGTGCACGCCATCGCGGCCCGCGCCGGCAGAGGCATGCGCAAGCGCAGTCATTAGAGCCGGGCCCTTTTCGCACCCACTCGTTGCCCTGCTATAATGTCGACGTGCAGAACTTATCGCCGCGTAGCTGGCAAAGCAATATCTACTACCTGCTCTTGTTCGTCGCCGCACTGACGCTCCTCGTGCTTTTCATGCCCGAGGGCGCCGGTCCTAAGGAAGTCGGCATAACTGACTTCATGATGCATGCCAGACAGGGAGAAATCGACCGCATAACACAGAAGGAGAACACGCTCACAGGCTACGCAGGAGACGAGCAGAAATACACCGCGGACTACTACGGCGGCACCAACGACCTCGTCGCCATTCTTGCAGAGAACGGAATCGCGGTCGGAGAGGGTGGACTCGCTCTGGAGGTCCAGGCGGGAGGCCAGGACTGGGCCCTCATAGCCATTCAGGTATTCCTACCCATCGGACTGCTCGCTGTGCTCTTTTTCCTCTTCTTCAGATCGGCGAAGGGAGCAGGGTCTCAGGCATTCAGCTTCGGAAAGAGCCGCGCGCGACTGAACAATGCCGACAGGCCGACAATCACGTTCGAGGATGTTGCGGGCACGGAAGAAGCCAAGGAGGAGGTTGGAGAGGTCGTCGACTTCCTGAAGTCCCCGGACAAGTTCCGCTCTCTGGGTGGCCGGATACCACGAGGAGTCCTGCTTGTCGGACCTCCCGGCACCGGCAAGACCTTGCTTGCCAAAGCGATCGCGGGTGAGGCCAAGGTCCCCTTCTACTCCATCAGCGGCAGCGAGTTCGTCGAGATGTTCGTTGGCGTGGGAGCTGCAAGGGTCCGCGACTTGTTCGAACAGGCCAAGCGTAGTTCCCCGTGCATTATCTTCATCGACGAGATAGACGCCGTGGGACGGCACAGAGGCGCAGGACTGGGTGGTGGCCACGACGAGCGCGAACAGACACTCAACCAGATCCTGTCCGAGATGGACGGCTTCGATACCAACACCAAGGTTATCGTCGTTGCCGCAACGAATCGCCCTGATATTCTCGACCCCGCGCTTCTCCGCCCGGGCAGGTTTGACCGGCACATCGTGATTGACCTTCCTGATGTCAGGGAGCGATTCGCAATCCTCAAGGTCCATACCAAAGAGAAGCCTCTCGCGAAGGGAATAGACCTTGAGGTCATTGCGAAACAGACTCCGGGTTTCAGTGGAGCCGACCTGGCCAATCTCGCCAATGAGGCGGCCCTTCTCGCCGGCAGACGCAATCTCAAGAAGATCACCGGGCAAGAAATGGAGGATGCGGCCGACCGCGTGATGATGGGACCGGAGCGCAAGAGCAGGGTAATCACTCCCCGGGAGAAGGAGATTACTGCCTATCACGAAAGCGGACATGTTCTTGTTGCCCGGATGCTGCCCACTTCCGACCCGGTGCACAAGGTTTCTATCATCGCGCGAGGAGCTGCAGGCGGGTGGACCAAGTTTCTTCCCAGCGAGGACCGCAGGCTGTGGTCCCGTTCACAGCTGAACGACCAGATTGCCACCCTGCTCGGAGGCCGCGCTGCTGAAGAGCTCCACTTCGGCGAGATTACCACGGGAGCCCAGAGCGACCTCGAGAGGGCCACGAAGCTGGCCCGCAAGATGATCACCGAATATGGCATGAGCGACAGACTCGGTCTTCGCACGTTCGGGCAGCGACAGGAGATGGTCTTCCTCGGCAAGGAAATCAGCGAGCAGAGGGACTACAGCGACAGCGTTGCCCACGAGATCGATCAGGAGATGCACAACCGTATCCAGCGGGCCTACGCCACTGCGAAGCGCATACTCGAGCAGAATACGGTGAAGCTACAGCAGCTGGCGACACTGCTGATTGAAATGGAAACCGTGGGCGAGGACGACATAGAGAAACTATTCGGCGCGCCGGCGGTCCAGCCGGTGAGCACCTAGGAGTGTGTCCGAGTAATCCCTGAGTCAAAGCTAGAGCAACCTAAGAATCGGGGGCATTTAGCTTCAGGCAAAACATTACTCCGACAGGCTCCTAGGAGACGAGCACATCTCGGAGCTGCTGGCTAAGCCGAGTTCCCTCGATGCGATTCGCCCCAACCTCTTCTCGCAAGATCGCGATAATCCTCTTCTTGGTCACCCGAGCCTTGCTCTCTGCTCTATCGACGATGCCCGCTAGGCCAAGAACGGATGTGGCCGTAAGTTCGCACAGGTTGTAGTGCCACTGTCTGTCTGCTGCGCGGTGTTTCGTGGCACCTTCGTCCTCTTTCTCAAGCTTGAGCGATAGACCAGGGCCTGCGAGGAGGTTGCTTTCAACTATGACATAGTCGAGGTGCTGCGGTTTGTCCCAGTTGCTGGCAAGCGCTCCAAGGACCTGTTCGAGATTCGACTGGTCTTCCAGAATCTCCCAAACGGAGAGCTTGTTACCGTCGGTCTTCAGGTCGCTCAGAGCGTCAGATTGGATTTCGTCGGTGAGGAGCCAAGGGTGGGCGTCTCGGAGCCATTTCGCTCGGCTAATCATCCTCAGCAATAGCACTGGCTGAGCCCTACCCAAATTCCGCACAAAGCTGCAGTATTAGCGCCCTGAGTTCTTCGCACTTCTCGGAACGTGCAGCCTCACGAAGCACTGGCACGCAATCAGAGCCCAGTAGGTCGGCGAAGGCTAGGGCTGCCGCGTCACGAATGCGGGCTGTTCGACCGTCAAGAAGAACCTGAGTCAGAATCCATTCCCGCCAAGGCCTGCTCGACGCATCACTGAGCTCTCCCAATGTCGATAGCGCCTCAGTCGCAACGGACGGAGGAGTGTCGCTCCGCCGGACTAGGTACGCGATTTCGTTCATGACTGTCGACCCGTGGTTCTCGACGAGCTCCCGGAGTCGAACAGAGAAGTCACTGTCCATACCCTGCTCGAATTCCTCGTTGCGGGCGTTGAGAAAAAGCTCATCCACCGCATGTTCTAGGACAGACAAAGGCGGTTCCTCTGGCGCTCTTGGCGACACGTGGTTGATTGCCGCTGCTGTCTCTCTCGCTCTCTTGAATTCCAATAGCTCCACAGTGGTCTCTCCTTCATCAGCCACCCAATACACGACCGCATCACACGCCTGCACGTATCCGCGGTTGTAGTCCACCCAACGACTCAGCATCCACTCCCGTGGAGTGGAGACCAAAGTCAGTCCGTAGTCCCCCACATCTGAAGTGACTGCCTGGGAGTTTTCGGCTTCTTCGGTATCTGGCGCAGCCTCGCCTCGCGTCCTCTTGCCGACCCAGTACATGACGAAGGTGTGAAAAGCCTCGGAGGAGATCTCCGTCCTCGGGTCTGTGGTCCAGAATTCGGGCACTGACAAGCCGCCCGTCACGAGATACGAAGCCCTTCTCGAGTTGTCCGGTTTCGTCAAGTTGTCTTGTATTAGCTCAACAACGTCGGCCTGTACGGTCAATCTACAACGTCTCCCTGCTTGATGAGTTCCACACCGGTCTCAATCAGGCGTTCGTAGAGTCCGCCTAAGTCTCCAAGCAGTGGCTCAGTGCGGTCCCCCGAGGTGTTTATGTCGATCTCAAGTCTGAGGGCGTACTGCCGTCGGTCATCGCCCATGCTGAACAGCTCACTTCCCTCTACAGAGAATCCGACCACCCGCAGACCAACGACGGACCACTTGCCGATGCGGTTGATTCGAAGCGTCTCGTCGGCCATCTGCAAGACTCGCGGCCTGTTAACCTGAAAGATGAAGTCCTCGGAGCCTTCGGCGTCTATCTCGACCTTGGGGAGATAGGGTTGGAGCTGCCTCAAGCCCTCCTCGTTTGACTCGACAGGCAGAAGCAGCACAGCGCCAAAAGCCAAACGTCTCGGCTCCGGGCACCCAGGCATGGACAACCAGGTCTTGACAAGCTTGGAGAATGGCGACAGCATATCTCCGAACGACCCGATGCCCGGCAATGAGGGAGCAGTCCGTTCCTCATCTGGCCGTGGGCCGCAGGCGACCCAATCTACACGGTTGACCCGAGTTGCAACTACTAGCCGCGCTCCTCGCCATGGCCCCTGTTCTTGCATGAGGCCCTCGCGCTCCTTAAGGACTGTACTCTCCGAGGGTTCCCCAGTGATCGGCCTCCACCACTTCGCACTGGCGACATCAATTGGGGCGACGCTGTACAGACTGGTCCTCAGGTTCTCTACTTGCCACGACCCCGCTGGCTGCAACTTCATTGGTGGAGTCTCCCACTATCTCATTGGAAACCGCAGAGGCATATTCGTTATCCCGGAGCACAAGTCTATAGCCGTCGCTTCGGTGCGTCAACACCGGTAGGTCCACACCGGTAGGTCCACACAACCCGGTTGGGCACAGTATTCTACTGAGAGAGTTACGATATGTCCTGGGTAGCAGAACCTGTGGGCAAGTTGCACTCGTCGATAGCCTGCCCGTCCCCAACGTTATGCCTCGGAATGGCTTCGCTCAACAGGTTGTACTTCCATTGCGACGTCCGAGGAGATGTTGGTTCCGCCAGTGCACCCCAAGTGACAGTGCCATGGTCAAGGCCGCGCGAGCGGCTCAACCGACTTGTAACAATAGGCTGCGCTTCTTTGTACGAATGTCCTTCCCTATCGCAAAGCACTCCCGCCCATACGGCTCGGACACGGTCTGGGGCCACTCACGCTCGACGGTCCAACTTGGCTGCAAGAAGCTGCGGCGTGCTGGAGGCAAAGCTGCGCTGCGCTGCCCGTTGGCCGCCCGGGAGTCCGCACAACGGCTGAACAGCTATTCCTCCACATCGCAGACGAAGTTCTGTCGCATGTCCGGATAGCTGATACTGCATCCGCTGCCAAGTGTCCGCTCCGCCTCGGCAATCGCTTCATCGAGGGTGTCGAACGGCTCGAAGCCGATACGCCGTGCAGCTTCTTTGTCCCTTGCTCCAGCGAGAAGCACGCGGCTGGCGTGCTTCAACCCGTAGAGGCCCTGTCCAAACAGGATGAAAGGATGTGCGCCGTGGAAGGCATGCCCATACCTGTACTTGCGAATGTACTCAGGGCGATGGGCGAACTCCTCTGCGTACACCTCCCAGAGCTCCATGGGGTCGCGTTGATACGGCAGCAGTTTTTCGTACACCTCCACGTATGAGGGGGTATGCACCGGGTGAAACTGGCACACGCAGGGATGGCACATGATGAGGATGCCGTCCTTTCGGACCAGCGGCACGTTCTGAAAGAGCCCGTAGCTATACGACATCGCGAGATTCCGCACCTGGATGGGATTGATTATGGACATCTTCGAGTACGGGTCCCGACAGTTGCCGAGGCCGTATATGACCACGTCCGATTGGCCCTTGACCGGGACAACCTGCTGCTGCTGGAGCACTTCCAGTCCCAGTTCATGGACCTCACGCGGGTGGCCGGCCAGGACCTGCACGACCTGCTGGGGGTTGGCGTTGTTCATGCAGCCCTCGATGAGGAGAACCCGGCGGCCTTTGGCGGCAAGCTCTTGCTCTATGACCTGCCCCATCTCATTGAGAAGACGTGGGAAGGCAGAGCGCTTCGGGTCGAGTGACGACTTGCCTGAGGCCTTCGCGAAAGGTCTGTGGTGGTGCCTGATGCTGCGGAAACTACTGAGACCGACAACGACGGATTTCCAGCCGCCGTTGAAGTGAGACCATGGCTGACTTATGTAAATCAACTGGTCGGATTCAACCACCAGTCGGCTGACCTCGACTTCCTGCTGCCTGCCCGTTTCGCCAAGAAAGACGAGGTTGTCGCGGTCCTCGGCATCATGGTTGAAGAGCCTGCTGGGCCCGAACCTGTACGCCACGTCCTCGCCGATGATCGTCCCGAGTTCGCGATTCGTGAACTTGCGGTGCAGACCGACGGCGCACACGAGCCGTATGTTTGAGCGGGGCACTCCAAGCTTGTCCAGTTCCTCAAGAACGACCTTGATTGCAGCTTCGCGGAAGGGAGGACTTGCCTCTTCAGGCAGGTAACCGATGGGGTCATCGAAAGCTATGGTCACCGTGGATTTGGAGTCCACGAGCTTCTGAAGAGGCTCGTGGGCCACAGGTGAGAGAAGCGCATCGCGCACAGCCTGCGCCGTGTCCGGCACAGGCGGGAGAGCTCTCGTAGTCTGCTTGATGACTCTGGTTCGTTCCGGAAGCGTAGTAGCGAATGTCTCATCGCCATACTGGATATCGAAAGCCATGCCTTTCATCTTCTCACTCCTTAGAGTTCTCAGGTTCTCTTGCCTAAGCGAGTCATATTTAGGACTGCCTGCGGCGGTCTGTCAATATCGGCGGAGGCCTCCATGATGGCTCTGTGGCCATCGGAGGCATTCCGGTCTGTTCGTTGCGTGTCTCAGGACCTTCCCATATAATCTCGCAAACCACTCGTTGCGCGCTATGACAGACACAAGTCCTCGTCTCCGACCGACCGGTCGCCTGCTTACCATTGCTGTGGTAGCGGGTTCCGTGGCCGTTGCTCTTGCCATCCGTATCCTCTGGCCGTACGACAACGTCTTCGTCGACGGCTCGGTGTGGTTCCGAGGCATGGACCCTTGGTACCACATGCGACTGGTCGACAGCCTGGTGCAGAACTTCCCACACATGACGGCCTTCGATCCCTTCACCTGGTACCCTCACGGCATCGAGCCGCCCTTTCATCCGCTCGCAGGGTGGCTGATTGCCGGGGCAGCAATGCTGGCAGGTGGAGGAACTCCCTCGCCCGAGGTCATCAACACAACCGGGGCATTGTTCCCCGCCGCGCTCGGGGCCCTGGCGATAGTGCCCGCCTATTTCATAGGGCGGCACCTGTACGGCCGACTGGCTGGCGCTGTTGCCGCGTTCCTCCTGGCCATCCTTCCGGGCGAGTTCCTGTCGAGGTCTCTGCTCGGCTTCGCGGACCACCACGTGGCGGAAGCCTTCTTCGCGACAACAACGCTGCTGTTCCTGATGCTTGCGACCGAGCGGGCTTCTTCCTCCGGACTCACACTGCAAAATCTGCGCCGGGAGCTGTCGACCACAGGGCGCAGCGCGGTTGTCTACACGGTTATCGCCGGCGTGTCACTGGGCCTCTATCTCCTGGCATGGCGGGGAGGACTGCTGCTGCTGCTTATCCTGGTGCTGTATGCACTTGTCAGGGGAATCGCCGACTACGCCAAGGGGCAGTCCCGTGACGACGTGATGCTCGTGTGCTGTGGCGCAGTCGCAATCGGCGGCCTGATGGTGAGCCCCATTGTGGCGACTCACTACATGTCGGACCTGTACGTGCTCGCCGTGGTAGCCACCTTTGCTATGCCGGTGGCCATGCGCCTTCTGTCAGTCGGGGCAAGGCGACGAGGATGGTCCGCGAAAGTATTCGTGGCTGTCCTCGCCGGCGGTGCCGCAGCGCTGATGCTCGCCGTTGCTGTGGCCTTGCCCGGTGCGTTTACCAATGCGCTCAAGGCCGTCGACTTCATGGTGCCGACCGGCGCCTCGCTGAGCATAACGGAGATGCATCCGCTCTTTCTTCCTTCAGGTCGTTTCTCCGTTGATATCGCGTGGACCAACTTCGTGACCGTACTGCCTGCCTCCCTTGTGGCTCTCGTCGTGCTCTGGCGCTCCCATAGGAGCCCTCGAGGCAATCACGTAACACTCTTCGTGGTGTGGAGTCTGGTCATGCTGGTTGCGGTGCTCAGCCAGCGCAGGTTTGGATACTACTACGCGCTGAACGCCGCCGTCCTCACAGGCCTACTTGTGGCGTGGATACTGGAAAGCGGGTGGTGCGCGAAGCAGGCCGTGGCTCTGGCGCGGCGTGTCCCAACGGCGACCAGGGCCAATAGCAAGGCGGAACGGAGAGCCGTTCAGACACAACGGGCACAGAGAAGAGACGCCACGCTCAGGTTGGGAGCTGTCGCTGCAGTCTTGTCTGTCGCTCTGGTTGTTCCAAGCGTCACGATGGCCCGCAATTTCGCCGTGGAGCCATCGCTCATGACGGATGGCTGGCACGAGACACTCGAATGGCTGGGGAGCGACACGCCGGAGCCGATGGGGGAGAACGCCTACTACGAGATGTATGAGCATCCGGGCGCCGGAGTCGACTTCGACTATCCCGCCAGCGCGTACAGCATCATGGCATGGTGGGACTACGGGCACTGGATAACCGGGGGGAGTCACAGGATTCCGGTTGCCAACCCGTTCCAGAATGGCGCCAGTGTGGCAGCCGGCTTCTTCCTTGCCCAATCCGAGGGGGAGGGAAATCCAGTACTGCAGACGCTTGACTCCAGATTCGTGGTCGTGGATGTCAAGACCTCCGTACGCACGTTCCACGGAGTCGCCGCCTGGGCTGGCCACGACCGAACCGAGTTCTTTGAAGTCTACGACCAGCGGACTGCCGGCGGCGAGTTGGAGTCCATTGTCTTGTACTACCCGCAGTACTACAACTGCATGCTTGTCCGGCTCTACAACTTCTCGGCGCAGGCGTCACAACCGGAGGAGTTCACCGTGGTCCGGTACAGCGAGAGTTCGGGGGTCTCCGGGAGCCGGAAAGAAATTCTGGGGGTCGAGTACTTCCCATCCTACAAGGAGGCCCTGTCGTATCTGGATGAGTCAGGGGATGGGAATCTCAGACTCGTGAGCGCTGACCCCATGGTGTCTGCTGTGCCTCTCGAGGAGTTGAATGACTACTCCCTGGCATTTGAGTCCTCCTCGAGGACAATGGTTGCCGGCCATCTGGTGCCGGAGGTAAAGGTCTTCGAGTACGCCGGGGAATGAACGGCGTGGCGTGCGTCCGGTGTTGACGGAGCGGCGCCCATTTGAGCGCAGCATGACTGACCGAGTCGGGTGGCCCGCATGAAAAGCGCCCTGCACAAGCTCGTCGGTCGTTCGGAGGCCCTGTCGCAACTGTGGGACATGGCATCCTCTTCTCTCTACACCAACGCGTTCTACATGATGCTTGCCCAGGCGGCAATAGCCGCTCTGGGTTTTCTCTTCTGGGTGATAGTGGCACGGTTCTACACCGAGGCCGAGGTTGGCTACAGCTCAGCCATCATCTCCGCGATTGGACTCGTTTCGCTCATAGGCCACATTGGTCTGGACTCCTTTATGGTGCGATTCCTGTCACGTGCCCAGAATCCCGTTCGACTGCTGAACACGTGCCTCGCCTATTCCGGCACCGCCACGCTCATCGTGTCGCTCGTCTGTGCCGTGGCGATTGGTGTCTGGTCTCCGCGCATAGGGTTCGTGGCCTCGCAGCCGGTGTTCCTCGCGGCCTTCGTGTGTTTCGCCGTGGCCACCAACCTGTCCGGGGCTGTCGGAAACGCATTCGTGGCCTGTCGCAAGGCCAAGTTCCTTCTCGTCAAGGATGTCATATTCGGAGTGCTCAAGCTGTTTCTTCCGCTGCTCTTTCTGGCGCATTTCCACGCGTTCGGCATCGTTGCGAGCTGGGGTCTCGCCACGATAGCCGCGCTCGTCGTCTCGCTATTCGTGCTCGTGCCGCGGGTAGTGCCCGGCTATGCGGTGGCGCTGCAGTTGGGGGCGCGGCTTGTCCGGCGGGCCTGGGGCTTCTCCGGCCTGAGCTATGTCATCAGCCTGGTCGGTTCGATACCGAAGTTCCTGATGCCATTGTTAGTCATCAACGTGCTGGGGCCCGAAGAGAACGGCTATTTCTACATCGCATGGGCGATATCAGCAGTGCTCTTTTTCATCCCCGGTTCAATCGCCCAATCGCTCTTTGCCGAGGGAGCCTACGACAGGAGGCTCCTGCATCACAACGTGCTCCGGGCGTTCCGGCTGAGCTTCGTGCTCCTGATTCCCGCAACACTCCTGCTGCTGCTGTTCGGAGACAGACTGCTGCTGGCGTTCGGGGCGAGTTATTCAGCTCGGTCTCTGGAGCTTCTGCGAATTCTCGTTGTGGCGGGCTTCCCTTTGACGGTCGAGCGCATCCATTTCTCCGTGCTGCGCGTCAAGGGAAGACTTCGCGAGATTCTCGTCTGGAGGAGCATCCTCGCCGTCACTATCATGGCCGCAAGCTACCATTTCGTGCAGACGTCCGGCCTCGAAGCCATCGGCTGGGTGTACCTGACCGCGCATAGCTGCATCGCTGCGTTGATACTTGTCACACGGTCCGCGCTCTGGCGTTCCGGGTGATGTCGGATTGGCAGTTCTCGAACTCGGCCAGCGGCTTGTCTGGGACGGCGTGGGAGGTGACACTGCAGATCAAGTGCGCCGACGTAGGGCGGCCTGGATTACCGTTGTGACTGTATCGCACGAACCAGGCTCCTCGCGCACTTCGTTGTGGCAATCAGGCGGTCCAATTCAAGAAGGCCGGTCCTTCTATCGATTGACAGACCTACCCGAATTTCGACGTCCGGGAGGTCGTCAACAGTTCCGGTCGCGGGAAGTCGTTTCGCTGCGACGGGTTCGTTCGAGTCAGTACACGGGACACCCCAAGGTCGGCCTGGCCATGCAGAGCGAGGACGAGCCCCCGTGCTATGTATCCCGACCCCACAATGCCGACTCTTGTCATCATGTCGCTTTCTCTCCTCGGTTTGCCGTCCGGCCCCGGCAGCAGAGCATCCTGAATCTACCCTGGAGGTAGCCCGCGCCAACGCAGACAAGCGCGAGTTTCACGGCCCCCTGCTGGCGAGCCGCAAGCAGAGGATGTCTCCATGCGAGTCTCAGGCGGTTCCTCTGGGCATTCGCCATGTATCTCAACAGGGAACGTTCGGTGAGCAGCAGGTCCTCTCCCTCGACCTGCTGACCTGCGAACCACGCCTTGAACCGGCCCTCCCAATAGGCGCGGCGGACAATCGTACGTGTTGCGAGGCGGTATGGCTTAACCCTGTGCCACGCACGTATGTCGGGAACATAGACGATTGGACGTCCCGTGTCGCTGGTGATTCGCCGACACAATTCCGGCTCTTCGCCCCCCATTCCTTGCCAGCCACTCTGACCCCACCCGGAGATACCGGTAGCTTCGTTGAAGCGGCGTCCGCCACTGAACGCTTCACGGCGGAAGGACATGTTGGCCCCGTAGCCGTTGCGAACGCGCACCGGCGTTGGTGAGGTCCAGTAGGTGCATGACAGCATCCAGTAGAGCTCCCGAGGGAACCACGCCATTGCGGGGTTGTCCCAGAGCGGGACTATGGCGCCCGCCAATCCGATGGTGTCCTGGCGGAGAGCATAGGTCTCGCACGTCTTTTCGGCCCAATCGTCGTACAGAACAGCGTCGTCATCCACGAACGCGATAATCTCACTGCGGGCCTCCTCTATCCCTGCATTCCGCGCTCGCGAAACCTGGGGCTCCAGTTCGAGGAAGATGAGCCGCCAACCCGAGGTGGCTCTGCCAGCAAGGCGCTCCTCCAGTTGGGACCGGAGCTGCTGCGACTTCTGGACCACAACGATGAATTCGTCCACTTGATGCGTCTGCCGTTCAACGCTGTCGAGCAGCGCGAGGATGTCCGGAAGTCTCTCCACGCTGTAGCAGGGGACCACCACTGATATCGTGGGGAGGAGAGAAGGGGATGCGCCATTCGGACGAGTGCTGTCTGGCGATGTGACTCCGGACCGGGAGCGGGGCTCCATAGTTCAGAACCTCTTGCCAAAAAGAGTGCGGGCAATCCTGGCGCCATCTCTCAGCGAGCGCAGCTTCGTGGGAGTCGGGCGTCGTCGGTAGTGGATTGGCACCTCTCCCAGCCGGAGACGGTTTCGGGCGACCTCAGCGAAGAGCTCTGCCTCCAGGTTGAAGCCCTGCGCCGAGAGCTGCAACTGCGAAAGCGCCTTTCCCCGGAAGCCCCAGTAGCCCGTGCACAGGTCGCTGGTCTTGACCCCGTAGAGAGCGCAGGCCGTCCAGGTCAGGAGACGATTTCCAATGACATTCAACCTGCTGATGGAGCCGGGTGCGCGAGTGCCCGCCAGTCTTGAGCCAATGACTACGTCATGGCCGTTTTCCAGCACTCGCAACATATCGGGTATGTGGGACGGAGGGTAGGTCGCGTCCGCGTCCAGCATGAATACGTAGTCTGCGGATGCTTCCCGAAACGCCCTTCGCATCGCCGTTCCTTTGCCGCGACGGGGTTCGTCAAGAACCTCGGCGCCCTTCTCCAGTGCGACGCCCCTTGTGCCATCCGAGCTGCCGTTGTCCACGACGAGAATGCGTGGCTCGTAGCCTGCCCTCCCGAGTTCGTCAAGCGGAATCTCGTCCAAGACAGTCCCGATAGTGGCGACCTCGTTCAGCGCAGGGATGATTATGAGTACTGTCGGTGCGCCCAATACCATGCCCTCAGTGCCCTTCGCACGCCCGAAGAGCAGCAGGGTGGTGGCATTATACCAGCAGACAGACGGCCAACGGCGTTCCTGTTATCATAAGTTCTTCCTGTTCCCCGGCGGCAGCAGTTGCTGTTGTCGGGCCCGGTGAGACAACAATGGCAGTAGTAGCCGAGAATGTAAGACGGGTTCTCAGTGAAGTGCCCGATTACGTGGAGGTCGTGGCGGCGGCGAAAGCGCGTGCGGCCGAGGACGTGCTGCAAGCGGTGGACGCGGGCATACGCGTCATAGGAGAGAACTACATCCGGGACACGCGGGTGGCGCAAAGCCTTGTTGGACAGCGGGCACAGTGGCATTTCATCGGCCGCCTTCGTGAGCACGACGTCCGGTTGGCGACGCTTGACCTGTTCGACCTCATACAGAGCGTATCTTCCATGTCACTCGCGCAGCGGATAGACGAGAAATGCGGTGCTGTGGGACGCCGCATGCCCGTGCTTGTCGAGGTCAACAGTGGGCGTGAGCCACAGAAGGCCGGCGTGCTGCCCGAGGCGGCGGAGGACCTGGTGCGGCAGATTGCCTCGCTCGACAACGTGCAGGTGCTCGGACTCATGACTATGGGACCACTTGGCCCCTCTCCGAGCCTGTACAGGCCCTGTTTCGCGAACACAAGACAGCTGTTCAGCCATATCGAGACCCTCTCCATCCCACGGGTAGCGATGCGGCATCTGTCGATGGGGACGAGTGACACGTACCGCGTGGCCATCGAGGAAGGCGCCAACATGGTACGGATTGGCTCGGGGCTGTTTGGCCCCCGCTAGAGAAAGGCAAGTCCTTTCACACGCTCCTCATGACAACCCGCCACCGGAGGTCATCGCGAGTATACGTTGTCGCCGGACATGGCGGACTGTGGCCGTTCCGGAGAGCGCCACTCCTCAGAGCTGGATCGTGAGGCCTGCCCCACACGGCATTGCCTTGCCCGGGAACCTGCGCAGTATCTCCAGTCTCCTCTGGGTGCAATGGCATGGGTACACGTGGTCGAGGCTGTCCAGCATGTCCAGGTGCGCGAATCCGTGCAGTCCACCGAGCAGCCCGTAGGGGCGCCCCAGCGTCGACGCAGCGGCCAGGATTGCCGGGACGCCGGGATGGGCGCAGCCCGTGATGGTGAACGCCCCCTTCTCGCCGGTGAGCACCAGCGCCTGCTCGATGCCGCTCAGCGTCCCTGTGGAATACAGACCAGGGGCAATCTGAAGCGGCGCTCCGCCCACGACCGTTGTGCGCTCAGAGGAAAGGCCAGGATGCTGCCCGGGCGGGACGAAGAGCGTCGCCCGGGGGGCCTTCTCAAGAATCCTCGAGAGTCCACCGGAATGGTCCCAGTGCCAGTGTGATAGCACAACAATCGAGATATCCTGCGGGTCCATCTGCAACAGGCGCATGTTCCGCTCGAGGATGTCTCCGTCAGCCCCCGTGTCGAACAAGAGCATCGTGTCACGGGAGTCCTTCACCACTGCCGCAAAGCCCCAGTCCGTCGCGAGGGACTCGTCGAGAGTCTCGTTATCGTAGACAACTGTGACTGTGAAACCCATATTCGTGCCTCCTTCATTGCCGCGCCACGGACTCGCAGCCCCGGGCGTGGAGTTGACGTGTGTGATGATATACTGACCGCCCGTGTCACTCCAGTCGCTTCTCTATCGAGTCAGAGATGAGTTCCTGTCGCGCAAGGTCGTCCAGGTAGCGATATTCGCGGTGATACTGGGACTTTCTTTCCTGGGTTTCTGGCTGGCTCGTTCCCATCTGGACCCGGAGAGCTTCCTTGCACGCGGGTATGTTGGCGTATTCACCGTCAATCTCATCACGTGTGCCAGTATTCTGTTCCCGATCCCGGGCGAAGCGGTGAACATCGCCGCCGGCGCCACGCTGACTCCTATGACGGTTGCCCTGGTAGCCACCGCAGGCGCGACTATCGGCGAGATGACCGCCTATGCCGCGGGTATTCTGGGCAGGAAGGTGTTGCTGCGCGGATACTCCCGGCAATATGCCCACGCCGAAGGCTGGATGAAGCGGCACGGCGTATTCGCGGTCTTCTTGTTCGCATTGATACCCATGCTTGTGTACGACCTTATCGGAATCGTTGCGGGTTCGACGAGGTACCACCTGGGGAAGTTCGTGGCCGCAACGTTCGCCGGCCGTTTCCTGCGTTGCCTGCTCGAGGCGTATCTGGGCTACTCACTCATCCACATGCTGCCGCTGTCGTGAACGGATTGTCGGTCCAAATCACACCCATCTAGAGGGAAACGTAGCGGTCGAAGAGGCGCCTGGCGAGTGATGGGACATCTTTGAACAGGAGCTTCCACAGGGGCTTGTCTGTGTAGGAGCGTATCGCGACGTAGCACGCGCCGCAGGCGTTGCTGGAACTGAAGTCATGCACCATCTCGCTCTGCGACAAGTAGCGCTGTCGATGCAGGGAACACGGGATAAGAGCGCCGTCAGGCATCACCACGAAGAACCGTTTCCCTGCGCTGCATCGCGGCATTGAGCCATTCTCGAAATACGCGAACGTGTCTCGCAGAACTGTCTCGGGATTCGCGATGTGCTTCTTGCTGCGGACGAGGTGGATGAGCTCGTCAATCGTCCCCCGCAGTTCCAGGAGGTCTTCGGGTGACGAAATCATGTACTCAGCGTCACCGGTACGGAGTTGAGTATAGGCGCTATACGACACCGTTACCCCCCAGCGCTCTGAGAGGTCCGAGATTGCACGCAACTCCCTCATGTTGACCTTCGTGATGGCCGTGTTGATGATTATGTCGCCATGACCAATGTCGGCCAGCTCCGGAAGCGTGCGTTCCAGGTGCGCGAAGAGGCCCCGGCGCCGTCTGAAGGCGTCGTGGCGCTCATCAGGGAAGTCCAGCGAGACCGACAACTGGTTCATCCCCGCCTCCTTGAGACGCAGATAAATGTCCCTGTCGAGCAGCGCACCATTCGTAACGACTATCACGTAAGTGGGCTTGTGAGCGTTCTTGACCGCTCGCACGATGTCGACCAAGTCCGGCCGCAGCAAAGGCTCACCACCGGAGAGTTGCACGAGAGGGGACGCGAAAGCGCGGGTGTAGGCCGCGTAGTCTGCGGGCGCCATGCGCTGCTCCGCCTGCCGCAGTCCGCCCAGGTCGCAGTGCCTGCAATTGCAATTGCAGGAGAGCGTGACTTCATAGGACACGATGAGCGGCTTGCCGCCCACATAGTTACGAATCCCTTTGCTGAGCAGGAGCAACCCTTCCCCAGGTGAGAACTCAGGCAACCTGTCTCCTTTCGGGGCGCCTGCCGAGCGACACGCAGTACGTCGCATGACAAAGCTGCAACCGGCCTCGCAGAGAGCCGTGTTGGCAAAGCCCTGACGATGGCATGGAGTGCAGATTATACCAGTCACGCACAGACAAGGGGTACGCCTCCCGGGTTCCGACAACCACCTCTTCGGTCAGACTCCGACACGATGCTACAATATCCGGCGTGACGAAGAACTACTACGAAGTACTGGGGGTGAAGCGTTCCGCGAGTGATGCCGACATCAAGAAGGCTTATCGGCGGCTCGCGATGAAATACCATCCCGATCGCAATCCAGGCAAAGAGAAAGAGGCGACCGAGCACTTCAAGGAAATCAACGAAGCGTACGGCATTCTCGGGGATGCGGAGAAACGGCAGCAGTACGACCGGTTCGGAACCGTCGGAAACGTCGGGGACATCTTCGGCAGCAACAACACGCGAGCCGGCTTTGAAGGCGTCATCAGGGACTTCAGCGGTCTCGGTTTGGGATTCGATTTTCTGGACAACATCTTTGGCGAGGCTCTTCGAGGCAAGGGCTACAAGGTCTCATTCGGCAATCTCGGACAGACCGGCGGCGGGGGCGCCCGGCGGGGAGGCCGCCGGGGCGTCAACCTTGAGGATTTGTTCGGTGGAACACAACCACCCAGGACTATAAGATACGAGCTGAACGTTACTGCGGAAGAGGCGGAGAAAGGCACACAGAAAGGTCTCACCAGGAACGGCCGGAGGCTTGAAGTCAAGGTTCCTCCCGGCGTGAAGACGGGAAGCACAGTGAGGTTGCGCGATGCCTGCACGGTAACCGATGGTTGCCGTGGAGACATCCTGATCCGCATCAAGGTCAATTAAACCGTGCCGGCAAACCTGACTCCCCAGTACCACGCTGCAGAAAAGCGATACCGCGAGGCCAAAGAGGTCGACGAGAAGATCGCCGCGTTGCAGGAGATGCTGGCTGTCATGCCCCGCCACAAGGGCACCGACCACCTGTACGCAGGTCTGCGGGGGAAGATAGCACGGCTGGGGCAGGAGTCGGAGCGAAAGCAGGCAGGAGCACGGCGAGCCGGCTTCTACATACGACGGGAAGGAGCCGGACAGGTGGTGCTTGTCGGGCCCGCAAACTCGGGGAAATCGCAGCTACTTGCCATGCTCACGAGTGCCGCGCCGGAGGTGGCAATGTATCCCTACACTACCCGCACACTCCTCCCCGGCATGATGAAATACAAAGACATCCAGATACAGCTGGTCGACACGCCCCCCCTCGGCCATCGCAGTGTAAGAGTGCTACTTTCGGCGGTTCTTCACACTACCGATCTCATCGCCATCCTCGTGGACCTCAGCACCGATCCTGTGTCTCAGTTCAACTGGACGCTGGGCCAGTTGGAGGAGTGTCGAGTCGTGCCCGTCGGCACGGAATCGCAGGGTGCACTCGCAACCCCTGTGTATGCGAAGAAGATGATGGTGATTGGGAACAAGAGCGACCTCCCCGGCGCCCACGGGCATCTACAGGCGCTCCACAGCAGGTGCCGCTCTGTCTGCCCCGTTGTGGCCGTGTCCGGCACCGAGGGCGAAGGACTGGATGTGCTCCCTGAAAGGCTCTACGACGCGCTCAACATCATCCGCGTATACACGAAGGCCCCCGGCCAGAGGGCGGAAATGACAGAACCCGTCATACTCCAGAAGGACAGCAACGTGGGCGAGGCTGCAACTGCCATTCACAAGGACATCAGGCGCGGGCTGAAGCATGCAGTTGTCTGGGGTTCCGGGAAGTACCAGGCCCAAACCGTGAGTAAGAACCACGTATTGCAGGAGGGCGATGTCGTCGAATTCCATGCATAGCCCGTCCCCGGGGCAAGATCCTGTTGAGATGTGTGGGACGTATGGCAATGGGAGTGGGCGTCGACTCGCGACAGCCGGCTATGCGGCTACTTGACAATTGCTGTTGAAAACGAAAGAGGCTTTCTCTATACTTCGGTTCGCTGGTTGCAAGCGTAGGTTATCGAGTCTTCTGACTATCTATGAAGTACCCCTGGGTGCACTGGATGACCGAAACTAGAGCCAAATGCTAGGGACAGGACAGGAGGTCACCCAGTGAGTTTCGCAGACAAGACCCTTCAATGTGTGGACTGCGGCATGGACTTCGTTTTCACGGCCGAGGAACAGGAGTTCTTCGCGACCAAAGGCTACACGAACGAGCCCAAGCGCTGCCTCACGTGCCGTCGAACCCGCAGGACCCGGCGCTCCGATAGCGGCGACGGTTTCCAGAATCGACAGATGTACAGCGCGGTATGCGCTCAGTGCGGGAAGGACTGTGAAGTCCCGTTCGAGCCACGTGACGGTCGTCCCGTCTACTGCAGCGACTGCTTCGGCCGACTTCGAGACAATTCATAGCGCCTTCGTAGTCGGTGGCACGGAAGACAACGATACACAGGGCCCCGGAATTGGGGCCCTGCGCGTTTCGCCGTGGCGACGGTGACATGCTCAGTTTTCCGCGACGATGTTCCTTATCATCTTTCGCGTGATAATCAACATCAGGTCCTCGGTGATGAACTGAAGCTTGACCTTGCCCAGCGCTTCACGCGCGGTCTCCCTGGCAACCTCGTCCAGGTCCTTCGAGACGGCGTAACGTCTCAGCACCTCTTGCTGAAAATCCAGAGTGCGCTGTAGTCCAAGTCTCAGGAATTCCTTCGCCTGAGCGCCCAGCATCACTCCGTGATGGTCCAGGCCCAGTATCTCCACATCGAACTCGCCGAGCCGCCTCAGGGACTTCACATAGGAAGCGAAGTCGTATTGCGCGGAAGGAAAGGCCAGGTCGTTCCAATCGTTGACCGGATGCGGAGTCGTGTCCGTCGGAAACAAGGCCCTGCATCCGGGCACATAGGTCGCAAGACAGCACTTGCTGTGCCCGGGTACTTCATGGAATTCCACGCTGACTCCCTCTCCCAGGTCGACAACGTCTCCTTCCGAGACCGCTCTGTCGATGCGGAACGCATCTGGTTGGCCTTCGAGCGGCATGCACTCTTCGCGTAACCCCACCTGTTCGGCAGCGAGGTCGTTCATCCTTGCGTTGTAGTCCGCCACCTTCTGTTTGGCGAGTGCATCTTTCGAGGCAGCTGTTGCCAGCACTTCGATGTCGGGGAAACGCCTTCTGAGGTAAGCAACTGCCCCGCAGTGATCGAAGTGCGAGTGCGTGACCACCAAGTATTTCACTCGATGGGGATCGATATCGATATCGCGCAACTGTGTCTCAAGTGCCGGAGCAGCGTGGTTCATGCCGCCCCCGATGATTAACGCGTCTCTTCCCTGCACGAGGTAGAAACAGAGTTCATGGGTACCGAGAAATCGTATCGTTTCATTGATTTCGGCCGGCTCCTTCAGCCACACAGTGCTGCCTCCTTTGTCCGTTCCGCCCGTAGCGGAAGCCTGTCATTCTACCACGCGTACGCGAGCACAGCTCCTCCCGGGGCCATGCATCGTCGGGCATGCACGCCGACGACAGTCCGGAGCTGCGGCTGCCGGCCTGACGGGCGGGTGTATAATGCGAGCGGCCACGACGGCTTATCGAACACGGTGTGTATGGTTACGAAGGACCTGCTGATTCGGTTGTTCGACGCAGCGTACATGCAACGCTGGAACGACCAGATTCGTCCTGTAGAACTCACAGAGCTCGACAAGCAGGCGCACAAGATGATTGGGGCGTACATGCTCGGGAAGTACGAAGAGCACCGTACTGATTTCAGTTGGACGGACATCATCGAGGGCGGCCTTTTCGAGTACTTTCAGCGCCTTGTACTCACAGACCTGAAGCCGCAGGTCTTCTACAAGATAAAGGAGGACCCCAAGCGTTACCAGGAATTGAACGACTGGGTGTTGTCTGAACTTGCCGGTGTCATCACCCCACTCGGGGACGGCTTCTGCAGTCGGTTCCGGCAGTACCTCACTGAGACCGACGAGCCGACATACAGGCGCGTGCTCAATGCAGCGCACTTCTTCGCAACGAAGTGGGAATTCGAGATTATCCGGCGTGCCAATCCTGATGGATACGAAATGGAGCGAATCAGCGCCCGGCTCGAGTCGCAACAGGAGCAGTACTACGATCTCACCGGACTGCGGGAACTGGAACTGTATCCCAAGCTAAGAAGCTTCTTTGACCTCTGCGGACTGCTGCGTTTTCAGGTCCGCTGGAGCCACGTGCACAGGATTCCGAAGACATCAGTCCTCGGCCACATGCTCATTGTGGCGATGCTCTCCTACCTCTTCTCCCTCGAGACGGGAGCCTGCCCCCGGCGGTGCGCCAACAACTACTTCACGGGGCTGTTCCATGACCTGCCGGAGGCTCTCACAAGAGACATCATCTCTCCGGTGAAACACTCGGTGAGAGGAATCAGCGCGCTAATCAAGAGCTACGAAAGAGAAGAGATGGAGGAGAAGGTCTACCCACTGGTGCCCGCCTCGTGGCACCCAGACCTGCGACTCTTCACCGAGGACGAATTCCGCAACGTGGCATTTGTAGACGGAGAGGTCGTACACTGCTCGATTGCTGAGATTAGCAGCCGTTTCAACGACGACAGGTTCAACCCTCGAGACGGCGAGTTGGTCAAGGCAGTGGACGACCTTGCTGCATACATGGAGGCGTACCTCGCAAAGCGAAACGGCATATCCTCTCCTGAATTGGCTCGAGCGCGAAGCTCCATCAGGAAGAAATACCGTGGTCAGACAATCGCCGCAATTGACATGGAAGGCGTGTACGCCTCCCTGCAACTTACTTCTGAGAGGCCGGATGGGTTCGGAACTTAGTTCCGGGTGGCGTGAATGAAGGCTCAGTATCACCCGAACAGCAAGGACCAGGAGGAGGTGGAAATCCTCGACATCTTCGTTGACGGAGATGGTCAGCCCAAGATGCTGTTCGTCCGGAGCGATGGCCATGTCTACGCCGCGCCGATCGGCAGATTCACCGAACTGCTGAACGGGTCGAAACCTGTGAAGAAGTCCCGCCGCAGACATGCAGGAGAAGAGACGGGCACACCATAGCGAAGCTAGCGCGCACGGGGGGTCGCCGGGCGACCGGTCTTCGCCGAAGTGGGCAAGCCCGGGCCGACCTCGGTGCCGCGCACGTCTTCCCCTGCATCCGGACTGTGTCGTCACTACCTGGATTCGAGCTCAGTCCGCTATAATGCCCCTCTGGCACTACTTGGACGTGCGGCGGTTGGCGCCACATACAACGGAGGACGATAACCATGCTCACAACAGTGATTGGAAGCTATCCGTTGAAGTACGATGAACTGGGACGGGACGCGATACTCCGGACCGTTGACGACCAGCTTCGGGTAGGTGTGGACCTCGTGACTGACGGCCAGACCCGTTACGACATGATCGAGTACTTCGCCCGGGCCATTGACGGCTACACCTTCGATGGCAAGAGCGTCATCGAGGGCAAGATAGGCCGGGGGCACGCGGATGAGTTTGTCGAAGACTTTCGAGTGGCGAAGAGCGTCGCGCCGCGCGTCAAGGGGCTGATTACCGGTCCTGTCACGCTGGTCTTCTCCTCGCGCATCAAGAGCGAGTACGGCGGCTATCGTGACGAGAACGTGTATCTCGACACGGCGGATGCACTGCTCGACATTGCCAGGGCCCTCGTGGCCGAAGGGGCCGAGTGGATACAGATCGACGAGCCATTCCTCTCAGTCGGCGCACCGATGGCCATCGCACGAAAAGCCGTCGAGCGAATGGCCACTGCACTGACGGTGCCGGTTGCCATGCATGTCTGCGGCAGCGTCGGCACGATATTCCCGCAACTGCTTGAATGGCAGGGTATCACTCTGCTGTCACACGCCTTCATGGGAGACAAGAACGACGATGTTCTTGAGTCCCCTGAACTGAAAGCGAGTGACCGCGTGCTTGGCCTGGGCTGCATCAATACGAAGGTGGTTGAAGTAGACACGGTCGAGGACGTCGTCGCACTCATAGATAGGGCGGCGCGGCTGCTGCCGGCCGAAAGAATCGTGGTGCATCCCGATTGTGGTCTTCGGCTGATGCCGCGCGATGCAGCGTTCAAGAAGCTCGAAGTCATGGTGGCTGCTGCCAGGGAATGGGACACGCGCTAGGAGTGTGTCCGAGTAATCCCTGAGTCAAAGCTAGAGCAACCTAAGAATCGGGGGCATTTAGCTTCAGGCAAAACATTACTCCGACAGGCTCCTAGCACACCGCAGGTTCTTCATTGCCAGGGGCAGCGGTTTTCGCGCTACTGCCCCAGCCCGCGAAAACGTGACTCCGGTGTCTCACGCGGCGTGCACCAGCGACGTGCTCGGCAGCACCACGTTCCCCCCACCGATGTTCTTCTGCTCCCTCGTCTGGAGAGCGACCTGCAGGTTCGTGCGCAGGTAGTCCCCTGCAGCGCACTTCACCCCTGGGCGTTGGCGGCCACCGCCTGCTTGAGCTTCTCCTCGTAGTTCGGTCGGGCGGGGGAGAAGATATCCAGAATCTCGCAATCCTGCTCGCGCATCCGGGCTCCGTGCTCAAGTCCTGCGGGAAACAGGATAACGTCCCCTGGCCTCATGCGGTAGAGAACGCCCTCAAGGATCGCGTCCAGCTCTCCCTTGAGGATGAGCATCATTTGCTCGCAGGGATGAGTGTGCACGGGGAAGTAGGAGCCAGCCTTGAGACTGGCGAAACTGAGTGTCATGTTCTTGCCTGCGAGGATGTGGCTCATTGCCCCGGGTGCAAGCTCTGCCGCCGGCACGTCGCGGTAGGCGATGATGCAGTTCCTGCTCTCCTCGTCAGTGGCACGCCGGAATTCCTGGCTCATGTCGTCAGCTCTCCCTTCAGCCGGCCACTCCAAGCGGGTGACGTGACCGCGCGAACGCACATGATATCACGTGGGCAAAGGCTGGCTTATGGAACACCACGGCAGCCGTGACAACTCGCGCGAAACGGGTTTCCCGTGGCCCGATAGCGCGGCATCGTCTCCGGGTGACGGCTATACTACGGTCAGTCCACCACCTCCCGGACTTCCACGATGGTAGCTGCTCTGAGATGCCACGGCGAAGCCCGTATTCTCTCCGGCTGCAGGAGCCTGGCAACCGAACCTGCGAAGCTCCATCTGCTAGAATTGAACCGTGTATCGACTCGTTCCAGAAGGCCTGAACTGGATTCAGGACATTGCTTGTGAGCGGTTCGCACGTACGGAGTTCACCGAATCGCTCGCAACGTTCACAGGAGGCTGCTTGCCGGAAGGCAACGCCCATTCGTGGGGAAGTGTCGGAATTGGCAGACGAGCATGACTTAGGATCATGTGCCTTCGGGCGTGGGGGTTCGAGTCCCCCCTTCCCCATGGCGTTTCCTGGAGCCGGCCACTGGTAAAGGCCTGACGTAGCAAACACCCATCATCCCCAAACAGGCTGAGGTGCATCACCGGCGGGAGCCCTGTCCTCCGGGTGACAGTGATGCCGCGATGGACGATGGGTGGCCCATTGATCACAGCACACGGAGAGAGCGTGTCACAAGAACTTGCCGCGCTGAAGCGCTGCATAGGGCAGGAATCGGCACCGACCACGTACGTTGTTGACCCGGGGTCGGTGAAGTACTACGCCGATTCGATAATGGACCCTGATCCCCTCTACCGGGAAGAGGAATACGCCCGCGGCACGAAGCACGGAGGAATCGTAGCCCCACCAACCTTCTTTGGAGGTGCGATCGGGTTGCGAGGCATTCCTGCCGGCGACCCACGTACAATGTTCGATCTGGTTCTACCGTTGCCCGCGGAATGGCTGACCGTGGCAACCTGCGACGAGTTCGATTTCTTTGCGCCTGTGCGGCCGGGCATGACGCTCACATGTCGGGAGCAGTTCGTGGACGCGTATGAGAGGCAAGGGAGGAGCGGGAGATTCCTCTTCTACACCTTCGAGAAGACTTTCTCAAACGCAGAGGGCGATTTGCTCCTTCGACGCAAGATATTCTGCGCTGCGCGACAGCGTCGCCCGGTGATTTCCGCATGCGGGGCCCCTGCCGGAGGGATTCCAGTTGAGAAGCAGGACAGCATGCGCGAATACACTGTGGGGCCTGTCACCGTGCGCTATCTGGCAATGTTCGCAACTGCTACTGCGGAGTTCGTTGATATCCACTACGATGCTGACTACGCGCGTTCGATGGGACTTCCCGGGCCGATTGTGCAGGGACTGTACAAGACGGCCATCATCGGACAGATGCTCAAGAACTACGCCGGCGACGGTACGGCCGTAAGACAGCTCAGTGTTCGGCATAGGGAGATGGATGTGGCAGGCAGCGTGCTGACCGCCGGCGGAAGAGTGGTATCTGTGCAGCATTCCGGAACGACGTCGGATGCTGACTGTGAAGTGTGGGGTCCCAACCAGGACGGCGCCGTGACGACGGCAGGCACGGCGCGAGTTCAGTCCTCAGACCATGGGAATGGCATGCGCTAGCTGCAAAGGAGCGCAAGGCCTGAAGGAGCTTACTGCAAGATGAAGAACGGACGAAGAGTGGTTATCACCGGAGTCGGCGCTGTGACACCATTGGGCATAGGCGTTGAGGAGTCCTGGACGGCCCTGTGTCAGGGTGTTTCCGGTGCGGGCAGGATTACGCGATTTGACCCGACAGGAATTGCCACTCAGATTGCCGCCGAAGTGCACGGATTCGAAGCTGAACGCTACATGAGCAAGAAGCACGCCCGGCGGTCTGACCTGTTCGCTCAATACGGCACGGCGGCGACGCGCATGGCCCTTGACGACGCCGGGCTGGTACTGGACGAAGCAACCGCTTGGCGGACCGGCGTAATCCTGGGAACCGTCGTGGGAGGCATTGGAACACTGTGCCACAGCATGCGGACGGCATCCGAGGACGGCTTCGAGGATATCACTCGAATGCTGGCGTCCATGTACATCCCGAGCGCGGGCGCCAATGACATCAGCGTGGCCTTCGGGATAAAGGGGCCGAGCCGCGGAGTGAGCACCGCGTGTGCCAGCGGTGGACACGCCATCGGGGACGCAATGCGCCTCATACAGTACGGTGAGGCAGACATCATGGTGGCCGGAGCAGCGGAAGCCCAGATTGTGCCCATTTTCATCGACAGCCTCGCCAGGCTTCAGGCTTCGTCGACGAGAAACGATGAGCCTCAGGCAGCGAGCCGACCGTTTGAGTTACATCGTGATGGTTTCGTGAGCGGAGAGGGAGCGGGTGTCTTGATTCTGGAGGAGTTGGAACGAGCAAGGGAACGGGGGGCGCACATCTATGCGGAGATAATCGGCTTCGGCTCGAACATCGACGCGTACCACGCGACGAAGCCCGAGTTCGAGAGCCAGGCGCGCTGCATCAGGCTGGCGATCGAGGACGCCGAGGTCTCGGCGGCAGAAGTCGAATACATCAACGCCCACGGAACAGCAACCTGGCTGGGGGATATTTCGGAGACGAAGGCAATCAAGAAGGCGTTTGGCGAGCACAGCAAGAGACTGATGGTCAGTTCCAACAAGTCTATGATGGGCCACCTGTGGGGTGCATCGGGAGCCGTTGAGGCGATTTTCACCGCACTGACTCTCTCCCGGGGAGTGATACCGCCAACGGTGAACTACGATACACCCGATCCCGAGTGCGACCTTGACTACGTGCCGAACGTCAAGCGGGAAGCAAGCGTGAAGACGGCAACCTCCCAGTCATTCGGCTTCGGCGGGATGAATGCGGTCCTGGTGTTCAGCCGGCATGACGGTTGACAGGGGCCGCCGCAGGCGGCCGGGGCGGCCCCGCTGCAGGTTGCGGTGTGCTTACAGTTGCCTGAGATGACGACGCAGAGGAGCGGCGCCGACGGCTCCGTCTTCCGCTCCACAGGCCATTGAAGAACTTGCGGTTCAATTGATGGCGGGCGTCGGCGACATTCAACAAGTCGCGCGCCGTGGTTCCCTCGAAGTAGGCCACCTCAACATGCTTCCCCATGTTCTTCACGGCCTGGAATGCATACGCGAAATCCGCGTCACCGCTGACGAGCACCGCGGTGTCGTAGAAGTTGTTCCACGCGAAGTAGAGAAGGTCGGTCGCAAGCATGATATCGACGCCCTTCTCTATCTGTGTGCCCTGGGCGGTCTTGATGCTTCCAAGACGCACCTCCAGGTACGGCGTCTTCCTCAGGGTCTCAAGAAACTCCTGTTGCTCACGAAAGGCATCCGGGCGCTGGCCCGCATCCTGGAGAGCGTTGTAGTAGTAAGTGCGAAAGAGGCCGCGCTCCCCGCAGAGCTTCTTCACGAACTCGGCGAAGTTGAGGTCATGGCGCTTCATCGTCGACTCAAGCGAGTGGTAAAGGTTGCTGCCGTCAATGAAGATTGCGACTCTCTCTGTTGCCATGCCCTCATCCCCCTTCCCTGTCAATTCATGAACTCTTAGTATACTGCTGCCGTGCCGCAAACGCGTGCGTTATCCGGTCAATCATGATGGCCAGCAGGACGATTGACAGACCCGCCTCGAAGCCTCTTCCGACCTCGATTCGATTGATTGCCAGGAGCACCTCCATACCAAGCCCGCGTGCGCCGATCATCGAGGCAATCACAACCATGGCGAGGGCCATCATCGTGGTCTGGTTGATGCCAACCATGATGGACGGGAAAGCAAGTGGGAGCTGCACTTCAAACAGAACCTGTCGCGACGTTGCGCCGAATGCCTGAGCGGCTTCGACCACGCTCTGCGGCACGCCGCGAATTCCCACATTCGTAAGTCTGATAACCGGGGGCACAGCATAGATGATTGTCGCGAACACCGCCGGCACCTTGCCCAGGCCAAAGAACATGAGAGCCGGAATGAGGTAGACAAAGCTGGGCATCGTCTGCATTGCGTCCAGCATGGGCTTAAGAACACTGGCGAAGCGGTCATTGCGGGCCATCAGGATGCCCGTGGGCAATCCGATGGCAAGGGAGATGAGGACGGCCGCAAATATGAGGGCGAGCGTCATCATTGCGAGGTCCCAGTATCCGAGCATGCCGATGAATACGAGGAATCCCCCCATAAGCGGGCCGGCCCACCAGCGGCGCAGTGCCCTCCACGCGACAAAGCCGACGCCTACGACTATGACGAACCACGGCACCCAGAGGAGCAGCCGCTCCATCGCTACCAGTCCACCAAGGAGACCAGCTCCGATGGCGTCAAGAACTCCTCCCAGGTTGTCCAATATCCAGGAAATGATGCCGTCAATCAGGTCGGCAAGTGGGATTTCGAGAAACTGCGGGAATTCCATCATGCCTCTTCTGCTCCTTCTGACGGACCGTCCTCGAGGGCCTTCGCGTTCTCCTCCGTGTCCTCTTGTCCCTCAGCAAGTCCGTCTTGCGCCTCTTCCACTGCCTCTTCATCCTCCTCGGGACCCTGCTCCTGGATCATGTTTGCGATGATTGTGCTGACGTACACTTCGCCGAGAAAGCGGTTGTCCTCATCAATGACCGCCACCGGGTAGCGGGTGGAGGCAACAAGCGGCACAAGGTCATCCAGAATCGAGTCGGCGTGGCAAGTCTGAATGTCCGGATTGAGCGCGTCCTTGAGAAAGGTGTCCCGCTTTCTGATGAGAGCGACAAGGCCTTCAACCGTAACCTGCCCCAGAATGCGCGCCTTGCGTGCCACTACGAACGCGCTGTCAACATTCGCATCCCGGAGAATCTGGAGCGCAGCTTTCGGGCCCTGCCACGAGTAGAGCAGGACAGGCGGCTGCTCCATCACTGTGCGCGCCGTCAGGACCTTCGTCGGCGACGCGTCCTGCACGAACTGCCGCACGTACGAGTCGCTCGGGTTGATTACGACGTCTTCCGGCGTGCCCGTCTGAATAATCTCGCCGTCACGCATGATGGCGATGCGGTCCCCGACCTTGAGCGCCTCATGCAGATCGTGCGTCACGAACAGGATGGTCTTCTGTATTTCCACCTGAAGCTCCAGCAACTCATCCTGCATCTGGCGTCGGATAAGCGGGTCAAGACCACTGAATGGCTCATCCAGCAGCAGTATCTCGGGGTCGCCGGCCAATGCCCGCGCGATTCCCACACGCTGTTGCATGCCCCCGCTCAGCGAAGAGGGAAGATAGCCTTCCCAGCCTTTGAGGCCGACCTTCTCGATACAGGCTCGAGCTTTCTCGTAGCGCTCCTCCCGGAGCACGCCCCTGATCTTCAAGCCGTAGGCGACGTTGTCAAGCACGGAACGATGCGGCAGAAGCCCGAAGTGCTGGAAAACCATTCCAGTAGTATGGCGCCTCACCTCGGCAAGCCGTTCTTCATCAAACGCGCAGATGTCCTCGGCGTTGATGAACACACTGCCCGCCGTCGGGTCGGCTAGTCTTATGATGCAGCGAATCAGAGTCGATTTGCCGCTTCCGGACAGCCCCATAAGGACGAAGAACTCGCCCTTGTGCACGTTGAACGACACATCGCGCAACGCGATGATGCATCCTGCTTTGGTCAGGACTACTTCTTTCGTCGCAGCGCGAAGTTCCGGGTCGTCGAGGACGCGCTCCGGCTCGTGGCCGAAGACCTTCCACAGGTTACTGACCTCGACGCAGACCTCCCGGTCTGCGTCGAGGCTGTTGTTGCCGTTGCCGCTATGGGCCATGTGATACCCCTCGGGGATTCGTTTCTACAGGGCAGCCTTGACTGCGTCCGCCACATCGCTCGGGACCCATTTGGTCCACAGATCCTCGTACTCCGCCAGGAAGAACATGGCCGCTTCGTCGGTGGATGCCTCGGTCTCCTGCATGTACGCGAGGACCTCGTTCTGCAGCGCGGTCGTGGTGGTGAAGTTACTCAGGAACTCCATGACATCCGGATTCGCGTCTGCGAACGCGGCGTTCACAGCGACGTTCACGTTGTTCGAGGGGTAGGCGCAGGCATACCCCTTCTCTTCGGTGAAGAGATCTTCGTCATACGCCGGCTCTTCCAGCAAGGTCATGTCGAACTTACCCAATACCCACGTCGGCGCCCAGTAGTAGCCGAGCCAGGAATCACCTTTCGCATAGGCGCCTGCCATAGAGCCGGAGAGAGCAGCATCCGAGCCTACTACGAAATCGGTGTAGTACTCGTCCAGTCCATATGTAGCGAGTTTCTGGGTGTTGATCCCGGTGCACATCCAGCCCGGGATTGAGTTGGTAAACCGACCCTTCGACTTGTCCTCGGGGTCCTTAAAGAGCTCCCAGTAGTCGGGCAGATCGAACACGGATTTCAGGCCCGGGGCCGTTGCGTCGATGCCGCGCTCAGAGTCGCCTTCAATCATGTACGTTGGAACAAGCCATCCCTGGTAATTGTCGCCGTAGTTGTTGCCCAGGTCTATGACGTCACCAGCATCGAGTGCCTCGTTGTACGGCTCGATCTGATTCTCAACCCAGATCTCCATGTTAACCTGGACCTCACCGGAGCGGAGGGCCTGAAGAATCGTGATGGTGTCGCCCGGGACATAGTCAACCTCGTAGCCGTAGCCATGCTGAACGATGAACGCAGCTATGCGGTTGCCCACCTGCGCACTATCCCAGCTGAGGTCTCCAAACACGACTGTCTCCTTCTCCTCCGGTGCACATCCCAGCACCGGTAGCACCAACAGCGTGAGGGCCATCGAGAGAACGACGAGTCCTCTCCAAGAGCGTTTCCCAAGTTTCATTTTTCGATATCCTCCTTGATTGTCAAGCGTTACGCAGGACAGCTTTCACCCGATGCATACCGTCGCGGACGCACAACTAGGTGCAAGCAAAGCGTGTTTGTGCCCGAATATGGCGACGCGCGGGAATGAACTGGCTAGCGTGGAAGGGATTTGGCACCGAAGACCGCCGACCAGCGGATAGACAGCGGCTTCAGGTAAATGACTCCCTCATGTGTCAGAATCCTCCTTCCGTTTGTCCGTTCCACAAGGCGCGGCGGATTACGTTCAGTGCTGCCGACGGTTCTAGTCTATGTAATGCAACTTCACGATGTCAATGGGCATCGGTTCCGGGAGACCGGTGCGCCGTTCGCGAAATGCTCTGTTCCACTACCTGTCTGGAGAAAAGCGCACACCCCGCTTCATGTTCGTGCACCGGGCAGTCTGCTACCATTGGCCGGCGGCGCACATGCGCCACGCCCACGGAGAGTGCTTCTGAGGATAATCATGAATCTCACTGCGTACCTTAAGGCGAACCATGCCGAGTTCGAGTTCATCGAGAAGACTTCCACCCACCACGCAAGCGAGGCGGCGCGCGCGAGCGGCCTGCCACTGCACGAGATCGCGAAGACCATCGTGTTCATTGACGATGACGGTCGACCCGTCGTGGGCGTTGTTCGCGGCGACCACATGGTAAGCAGACACAAGCTGGAGGCCTGCTCCGACTCCCGTCGCCTCAGAATCGCACCCGATGACGCCGCTGAGAAGGCGACAGGCTTTCCCTCTGGAGGGATTCCTCCCGTGGGGCACAGGAAGAGCATAGCGGTCTATGTGGACCATGAGGTGTTGCTGCAGGAGCGCGTCTGGTGTGGAGGTGGGACCCGGACACGGCTTGTACGCCTGCGCACGGAGGACATCGTGCGCCTCAGCGGCGCTCATGCGTGCGACATCGCGATAACGGACGCCTGAAGTGTGACCCGCAAGGCTGTGTCGCAGTTGTGCCGCTAACGAGCGACTACAGGACCTCGAAGACCTGCGGCGCCTGCTCTTTCATTATGTCGAGTATCTTCTCCGCAACCACTCTGATTTCAGGAAGCGCCCGCGGCGAGCGTCGCAATTTGATAATGTGGCGCAGTTCGCGGAAATTCCACGTACAGATTATCTCGGTGTAGCAGGCGTTGGGGAGGACATAGCGGGCTATCTCCGGCTTGAGTCCGCTTTCGAGCAGCTGCCTGTACGCCTCCCAGGCGCCATCCATGGCGTGCCGGTATGTTTCCTGTGCGGCCCCGGACACCTGCAGTTCGGGAGGCTCGATATAGGCAGGCTCTGATTCACGCACGTATCGCTGGCTGCGCTGACTGTAGCTTGCCAGCCGGTGGCGGACCAGTTCGTGTGTCATTGCCCTGCTTCCTCGAACGAAGAAGGTGGCACACGCGTGTTCGATCATCGACTCGTGGCCAATCTCAATCCATCGCTGGATACGGTCAGGTACTGTCCCCGTCCGGTCTTGAGTGTTCCAACACAACCGGCCGGCCGTCTCAATCAACGTCTCCGCGTCCGGCGTTATTGCAAGCAGTTTCACCTCAACATCGTACGTGTCGCTCATTGGTCCTCCCTGTACGATACGCTTGTACTACCAGTCTCTGGTGCTTGTGAAGGCTTGCCCCTTCATTGTACATGGGAACGGGCGGCTGACGCCGCCCGTTCCCGGATGTTTCGGTGATACTGCGCGAGTATCGCCCGACGCGCGCAGGCAAACGGTCCTAGTCAGAGAGGTCCTCCCTCGCATCGATGCCCGCCAGCTTTCGCGCAGCCGCCTTCTTGGTCTCCATGTTTGATTGCCGCTCAATCATGACCTTCATAGCTTGTGGTGAGCCAGCGCCGTGCATCGACTCGGTACGATAACTCGGGGCTGTGAGGCCAAACGTCATGCTGTTGATAAGGGACAGCATACGCATGCGCTCCTCAGCACCCGTGTTCGAAGTCTTGAAGTACTTCTCAACGTACTTTCCAACCTCCGGGCTCCTGAGGTCGCTCTCTGAAGGTATCGTGACCAGCGCGCCACCCGCGAGATCCTCGGCAATGCGGCAAAGCTCGTATGGAAAGCGGGTGACATTCATCTTGCACACATTCGCCATCAGGATATCAGGCTGGTAGTTTCCCGCCTTCGTCCTACTGCCCTGGGTACATGACGCCAGTCCACAGGCATGCAACGTTTCCACGAGATGATTCATCTCGGCAATCTTGTCGCGAACGTGTGAAGCCCTCGCCACGCCATTGTATTCCGTCATGGAGGAGGTGGCTCCCAGGAGAACGTCACCGATGCCAGGTTTGCACCCACCGTAGCTCTGTCTGTGATTTCCGGCGAAACGCTCAACCACAGGATTCGAGAACTCGACTTCGCCATCCATGAACACCCGTTCCCAAGGAACGAACACGTTGTCAAGCACTGTGAGGGCTTCCTGCCCGCCAAACATGAAGTTGCCGACATCGATATCGCCTTCTTCGAGTTTGCGCTTATCGCAGGACTGCCGGCCATAGATGAAATGCACTCCCTCTGAGTCCGAGGGAAAGGCGCAACATACAGCGTAGTCCTCATCCCCCTCGCGCATCGTCAGCGTGGGCATGACAAGCATTTCATGAGAGTTCACGCTGCCGGTCTGATGGGCTTTCGCTCCGCGGATGACAATTCCGTCGTCGCGACGCTCCACAACATGCACGTACATGTCCGGGTCTTCCTGCTGATGGGGTCTAAGCGACCTGTCTCCCTTGACGTCAGTCATAGCTCCCTGGACACAGAAGTCGTTCTGTTGAATGTATTTCAACCACTCTTTGAAGCGCTTGTGGTACTCCGTGCCGTGCTTCTCGTCAATCTCGAACGTGGTGCTGTATACGGCATTGATTGCATCCATGCCGACGCAGCGCTGGAAACAACAGCCTGTGCGCCGGCCGAGCATCCGCTGCAGCTTTACCTTCTTGACCATGTCGTCCTGGCTCATGAAGAGTGCAGTGAACCGGTTGATCTTCTCACCGGTGAGTGTTGAGGTGGTCGTCGCCAGGTCTTCCCATTCCGGTTCGTGTGCTGCCTTGTAGGTCATCGCGATAGCGTTGATAGACGGTCTGATGACGGGATGGTCGACGAAGTTCTCGACCTTCTCGCCGAACAGCCACACATCTGACTTGAGCGCGCGAAGGCTGTCTATGTATTCCTGTGCGGTCTTGAGTGCCATCGGCAGCGTACCTCCTTATGCTGACGGGTGTTGCTGCAGTATTATAGTCTCGGTCGCGTGGCGGGGCAAAGCCCCTGCTGGTCCGAGCGTCGAGCCTCGTGTGCTCGGATGGAGGAGCTGGATGCAGTTCACAGTCGGAGAGAGAGTCCTTGCTATCGAGCAAGGCGATATCACACGACAGACCACCGACGCAATCGTGAATGCAGCCAATTCCAGCCTCATGGGAGGCGGAGGTGTGGACGGGGCAATCCACCGCGGCGGAGGCGCGTCCATCCTCGAGGAGTGCAAGGCAATCGTGTCCCGACGCGGCCGTCTGCCGCCCGGAGAAGCGGTCGCGACCGGCGGCGGGAATCTGTCCGCTCCCCACGTGATACACACCGTCGGACCTGTGTGGCATGGAGGCCGCAGTGGCGAGCCGGAAGTGCTTGCGAGTGCGTACAGGGAGTCGCTCCTTGTAGCTGAGACGCTGCACCTTAAGAGCGTAGCCTTTCCCTCAATCAGCACGGGCGCCTACCGGTATCCCGTTGAGCAGGCGTCATCGCTGGCTGTCCGGACCGTGATGAATTTCCTCCGCGCCGAGGCGGATTCAGTCACGCGGGTCGTCTTTGTGCTGTTTGATACGGCCACGTTCGAGGCATATGGTCGCGCTGTTGCGTCCGTCCGGAGTTCACCAGTTGACTAGCCAACCGCGTGCGCCTGACGCTATTTCATCACTCATGCTTTGAGTACCTGGCCTGTCTGTACTACAATCGCTGTTCCGGATTGAAGAGGTTCACACCATGACGTACGAGAAGCTGGAACGAATGCAGGAGCGGTATCGCGAAATCGAGCGCGAGATGGCTGAGCCTGACGTCGCAGCAGACAGGAACAGGATTCAGGCGCTCGGCAAGGAACACGCCGCTTTGCAGCCAGCTGTGACGAAATACGTGGAGTATCACGACGCAGAACGTGAGGTATCGGAACTACGCACACTTCTTGAACAAACAACTGATTCGGAAATGCGGCAGGTCGAGAGAGAAGAACTCACGTCTCTTACGTCACGGCTGGAAGAACTCGAGGGCGGATTGAAGGAGTTTCTCGTTGACGCCGACCCTAATGACTCAAAGGACGTCATTGTCGAGATACGGGCAGGAACCGGAGGCGAGGAGGCCTCGATTTTCGTGGCAGACCTGTTCAGGATGTATACGCGCTACGCGGAGCTCAGAGGGTGGCAAGTCGACGTCATCGATAACACACTGAGTGGGGCGAAAGGACTCAAGGAGGCCGTCTTTGAGGTGAGGGGTTCCGGGGCGTACAGTCGGCTCAAGTATGAGCGTGGCGTGCACCGGGTACAGCGCGTCCCCTTGACTGAGGCATCGGGCCGGATTCACACATCGGCAGCGACAGTTGCCGTGCTTCCCGTGGCTGAAGAGATAGACCTGGAGATCAACCCCAACGACATCAGAATAGACTTGTTTCATTCGGGTGGTGCAGGGGGACAGAACGTGAACAAGGTAACCACGGCGGTGCGGCTGACCCACATTCCGACGGGAACAGTTGCCGTGTGTCAGGATGAGCGTTCGCAGCTCAAGAACCGACTGAAGGCGATGGCGGTCCTGCGGGCCCGCCTGTATGACCTCAAGAGCCGTGAGCAGTCGGACAGAATTGAGAACGACAGGCGGGCGCAGGTGGGGAGTGGCGACAGGTCTGAGAAGATACGGACGTACAACTTCCCCCAGGACCGCATCACTGACCACCGCATCGGCCAGAGCTTCCACAATATCCCACGCCTGCTTGCTGGTGAGATGGATGACATTATTGATGCACTCAACGCCGGAGCCCAACGCGAATCTGCCTCCTAATGACAGTATTCAAACCTGTCTACTCCGCACTCGCGGCGTTCTGACGAATGCCGGAGTTGAATCACCGGAGCACGAAGCTGCCTTGCTGCTGCAGCAAGTAACCGGTCAATCACTGACTCACCTCCTCTGTCAGCTCCAGCGGGCTCCTGCCGCCACCGAACTGGCGGAGCTGGAGAGACTTCTATCCAGAAGGCTCAGTCGTGAGCCCCTTCAATACATCCTCGGTTGTGCCACCTTCTATGGAAGGGACTTCTATGTCGACTCGCGGGTGCTTATTCCACGACCGGAGACGGAATTGCTTGTAGAGCAGTTCGCCGGGCTGTTCTCCGGGCTTTCACGCAACGCAGAGCAACTGCGCGTGATTGATGTCGGCACCGGCAGTGGGGCGCTTGCTATCACGCTCGCGTGCGAATCGCCTGAATTGGAAATCGAGGCCACAGATACGTCGAGAGAGGCACTGCAGGTGGCGGCCGCCAATTGCGTCCGTCATGGCGTGCGCGAAAGGGTTCGACTGGTGCAAGGCGACCTGCTGTCAGGTTTCCGCAGGGGATTTGCAGCCGTGGTGGCCAACCTCCCCTACGTGCCAAGCGGGGAGTTCGCCGAGCTAAGCCCGGAAGTACGTGTATACGAACCGAAGCTGGCGCTGGACGGAGGGCCTGACGGGCTTCGGGAAGTCAGGAGGGTCATTGACCAGGCTCCGGAAGCGTTGGTCTGCAACGGATGGCTGCTCCTCGAGGTTGGCGAGGGCCAGTCAGGCCCGGTGGAGACCTTGATGAGACAGGCCGGCTGCTGGACGGATGTGAAGACCGTTTGCGACCTCGCGGGAGTGGGACGTGTGGTGCTGGGGAGGCATAGCGGCACCGACTCGCAGCCGTCCAGCCTGTAGCATAAGCTGTAGCGAGATGGCGCGGGGGCTAGTCCACGACTTCCCGGATGCGTGTCAGTTCCGTCGCCTGCCCTGACCCCTGATCTATCGTGACAAGGACCGCGTTGAACTCAACGGGACCCTGGCCTTTCGCCACGGAGAGGCGCTCCGGTATCTGGGTGAGGAATCTCTGTATCACCATCTGGATATCGTCGCCGATGACCGAGTCGACCGGCCCCACCATTCCAATGTCAGTCACGTAGGCCGTCCCCTCGGGCAGAATGCGCGAGTCTATCGTGCCAACATGCGTATGAGTGCCAAAGACAGCAGCGACTCTTCCATCCAGGTAGCGGCCCAGGGCGACTTTCTCCGAAGTAGCCTCGGCGTGGAAATCGACCAGGACTGCCCTGGTGCCTGTGGGAGGCTCACTCAGCAGCGCATCCATAGTCCGGAACGGGCAATCGTAGCTGGCCATGAACGTCCTCCCAATGAGGTTGACGACCAGCAGTCCGTCAATGAGATAGAAGCCACGACCAGGCACCGCCGGGGGTAGTTCAGTGGGCGGATGACAGGGCGGTCGTCCTCCAGATACGCGACGATTTCCTTGTGGTGCCAGACGTGATTCCCTGAAGTGACTACGTCGACGCCGGTCGCATGTAGCTCGGCGAGGGTGTCGGCGGTAATGCCCAGGCCACCTGCAAGATTCTCGCCATTGGCAACCACGACGTCAATCGAGTATTCCCTGCGAAGTCGGGGCACAACCTGAGCCAGAGCGCGACGCCCGGGTCTCCCAATAACGTCGCCGATAGCAAGTACTTTCACAGCGGCTTGCGACTGCTACTACCTGGCGTACTCGACCGCGGTTGTCTGGCGCGCAACCACAACCCTGATCTGGCCCGGATAGGTGAGCAACTCTTCGATCTTCTTGGAGATATCGCGGGCGAGGCGGATGGCGCCGAGGTCATCCGTCTGTTCCGGCCTGACGAGAACCCTGACTTCGCGGCCAGCCTGGATGGCGTATGCCTTCTCGACACCCTCGAAGCCGGTGGCGATATCCTCAAGCTCCCTGATTCGCTTCAGGTACTGGTCGAGAGACTCGCGCCTCGCGCCCGGCCGGGAGCCACTTATGGCATCGGCGGCCGCGACGATGAAACCGAGAGTGCTCGTGGTTGGTGCTTCACCGTGGTGCTCGGCAACAGCCTGAGCTATCTCCTCAGACTTGTCCCACTGTCGCACGAGGTTGGCGCCGATTGCCGCATGAGACCCTTCGACCTCGAAGTCGACCGCTTTGCCAATGTCATGGAGCAGCCCGGCTCTGCGTGCAACTGCTGCATCAACCCCGATCTCCTCCGCAATCATGCCGGCCAAGTGAGCAACCTCGAGGCTGTGTTGTAGAACGTTCTGGCCGTAGCTCGTGCGGTACTTGAGTTGTCCGATGAGTTTGACCAGCTCGGGGTGCAAGCCGGGAACGCCTGCTTCGTACGATGCGCTCTCGCCGTGGGCCTTGATTGCGACGTCAACTTCAGCCTTGGCCTTCTCGACGATTTCCTCGATGCGCGCCGGGTGGATACGACCGTCGAGGATGAGCTTGTTGAGAGCGATGCGGGCTATCTCGCGCCTCACCGCTGCGAAGCTGGAGATAGTGACCATCTCCGGCGTGTCGTCAATTATCAGGTCGACACCGGTCGCCTGCTCGAGTGCCCGGATGTTTCTGCCCTCGCGGCCAATCAGACGGCCTTTCATCTCATCGGATGGCAGAGCCACGGTAGAGACGGTGGTCTCTGAGACCACATCGGCCGTCCAGCGCTGGATGGCCGTGGCCAGGACGTACTGGGCAGTGCGATCAGACTCCTCGCGTACCTGCGCCTCCCACATGCGGACCTGCCGCGCAGCTTCCTCCTTCACCTCATCCTCAACGGATGCAAGAAGCAAGCGCCTGGCTTCCTCAGACGTTACGCCCGATATCTGCTCGAGCTTCTCGAGTTCCTTCTTCTTGAGGTCATCTATCTCAGCCGACGCCTGCTGCAGTTCCCTGGACTTGTCATCCAGCTCGTGTTCGCGCCGCCCCACGGCCGCAAGCTTGCGCTCAATAGAAGCTTCCTTCTGATCAAGGCGGTTCTCGAGGCGCTGCAACTGGAGGCGATGCTCCTTGTTCTCGGATTCGGCAGCGTTGCGGAGCTTACGCGCCTCTTCGCGCGCATCGCGCAAGAGCTCGCGGTGGCGAGTGGTGGCCTCGTTTAGGAGTCTCTCAGCCTGCTTGCGAGTGCCGAGTATCTGCTGATTGGCGACAATCTGCCGCACGTAGTAGCCAACGAGACCTCCCAGAAGCAGGGAGAGCCCGACCAGTACATATACGTAGTCCATATTTCCTTCTCATTGGATTGCCTCATTGCGGGAAACCCCGTCTTAACCGAATATTACGACCTTCGGCAATGGAAGGTCAATAACCGACGGGACGGCCGCGTACGGCAATGAACGTAGAGAGCGTATGGAAGACCAACTGCTACAAAAAAAGCACCTTAGCAGTTGAATAGTGGAAGGAAGGATTGTATGCATTCAGACACCGGCGAACCGAGGTTCGCCGACCGACCTAGGAATCCGGGGATAATCCCCGAGGACTCCCTAGAAAGGAGGTGATTCAGCCACACGTTCCCGTACGGCTGCCTTGTTACGACTTCGTCACAGTCACCAGCTCCACCCTCGGCGACTGCCTCCAAATAAATGGTTAGCCCATCGACTTCAGGTGTTTCCGACTCCCATGGCGTGACGGGCGGTGTGTACAAGGCCCGAGAACGTATTCACCGCAGTATAGCTGACCTGCGGTTACTAGCAGCTCCGGCTTCATGCAGGCGATTGCAGCCTGCAATCCGAACTGAGGATGGCTTTAAGGGATTCGCGTCGCATTGCTGCGTAGCAGCCCTCTGTACCACCCATTGTAGCGTGTGTGTAGCCCAAGGCATAAAGGCCATGCTGACTTGACGTCATCCCCACCTTCCTCCTTGCTGTACAAGGCAGTCTGCTATGAGAAATCAACATAGCACGAGGGTTGCGCTCGTTGCGGGACTTAACCCAACACCTCACGGCACGAGCTGACGACAGCCATGCAGCACCTGTGATGGCTCCTGACTGGATACAGGTCGTCGTCCTTTCGGATCTCTACTTCCAACATGTCAAGCCTTGGTAAGGTTCTTCGTGTATCATCGAATTAAACCACACGCTCCGCTGCTTGTGCGGGCCCCCGTCAATTCCTTTGAGTTTTAGCCTTGCGGCCGTACTCCCCAGGCGGAACACTTAAAGCGTTAGCTTCGACACGAGAAGGGTCGATACTCCCCATATCTAGTGTTCACCGTTTAAGGCGTGGACTACGCGGGTATCTAATCCGCTTCGCTCCCCACGCTTTCGAGCCTCAGCGTCAGGAACAGCCTAGGAAACCGCCTTCGCCACTGGTGTTCTTCCGAATATCAACGCATTTCACCGCTACACCCGGAATTCCGTTTCCTTCTGCCGCCCTCAAGTCACCCAGTATCGGATGGCCCCTCTTGATTGAGTCAGGAGATTTCACACCCGACTTAAGTAACCGCCTACGCTCCCTTTACGCCCAGTAAATCCGGATAACGTTCGCCCCCTACGTATTACCGCGGCTGCTGGCACGTAGTTGGCCGGGACTTATTCCCCAGGTACCGTCATTATCTTCCCTGGGAAAAGGGGTTTACGATCCGAAAACCTTCATCCCCCACGCGGTGTCGCTGGGTCAGGCTTGCGCCCATTGCCCAATATTCCTTGCTGCTGCCTCCCGTAGGAGTTGGGGCCGTGTCTCAGTCCCCATCTGGCTGGACATCCTCTCAGACCAGCTACCGATCACAGCCTTGGTAGGCCGTTACCCCACCAACAAGCTAATCGGCCGCAGGCCTATCCGCGAGTGCCTTACGGCTTTAATGAGCCTGCTTGCGCAAACCCTTACCATGCGGTATTAGCCTACCTTTCGGCAGGTTATCCCCCGCTCGCGGGCAAGTTACCTACGTGTTACTCAGCCGTCCGCCACTAAACCATAATCCGAAAACCATGGTTTCGTACGACTTGCATGCATAAAGCGCACCGCCAACGTTCATCCTGAGCCAGGATCAAGCTCTCATTTTAAAAGAACCTTCCTTCCACTATTCAACTGTTAAGGTGCGAGGAAATGTATACTACAGTCTCGGGGGGATGGCTGTCAAGCGCCACGCGCGCTTCTCGACCTCTGTTGCTGCCTAGTGCGGTCAGGCTGCCAGTGGTACAATGGCTCATTCCCCATTCGATATCAGGTGACGACACATGTCAATCACAGAGGTGCAAGGGCTCAGGGTTCAGAGCATCTCCGAGGGCAAGCTCACATGGATATACATTGAGAAGCCCACGGAGGCCGAAGGACAATACCTCGCAGACAGGTTCGGTTTCCACCCCCTGGAGATCGACGACGTCCTGAGCCGCGCCCAGCGGCCGAAGATCGACGAAGACGACGACCACCTGTTCATCGTCATGCAGTTCCCTGTCTTCGACAAAGAGAACCGCATCACGCGGCCCAGTGAGGTCGATGTGTTCATCGGGGAAGACTACGTGGTTACGGTCCACTGCAGTGGCGACCTGAAGCCACTGTCCAAGTTCTTTCAGGAGTGTCGGATTCGTGACGAGAGCAGGGCTGCATATCTGGGTCGCAGCTCAGGTTACCTCCTCTATCACATCATTGACCGCCTCGTGAACTACTGTTTCCCGATACTCAACCGGATCACAGACAACATCGACGACATTGAGGACGTCATATTCACCGAAGCTGTTCCTGCGACCGTGCGCAGCATCTCGCTGCTGCGACGCGACCTCATTTCCTTCAGGCGGGTCGTACGGCCGCAGATAGCCGTGCTTGAGACTCTCGAACAGGAAGACTACCCGTTCTTCAAAGAAGAGCAGGAGATATACTTCGGCGACATCGCAGACCATGTGCGGAAGATCTGGGACGGCCTGGAAGACTGCAAGGAGGTCGTCGACGGGCTCGCAGAGACGAGCAACTGGCTCACGTCACACCGGATACAGGAGATAATGAGGGTTCTCACTATCATAACGGTGGTTCTCGCACCCCTTACCCTGCTCACGGGCATATTCGGGATGAACGTCTTTCTTCCGGGTGGCATCGAGAGAGGAGGACTCCTGTCGTTTGGCCTGATTCTTGGCGCCATGGGGACAGTCGGGTTGAGCGTGTTCGCATACTTGCGACATCGCCGCTGGATTTGAGCTCCGACGGGTGTCCATGGAGGGCAACTCGTATCGGGGAGTCTGTGTATCAGCGGAGGCGGCATGCTATTCGCCATAGACATAGGTAACACAAGCATCAATATGGGTTTGTTCGACGGGGAACGCCTCGTACATGCATGGCGTCTCATGTCTGGAACAGACAGGTCCGCAGACGAGTACGGCTCACTTGTGTTCAGCTTGTTGCAGCGGCACAGCGTGCAGACATCGGCCATACGAGGCGCCGTCCTGTGCAGTGTTGTGCCTCCCCTTGTGCCGGTCTTCCAGGACGTATGCGCCAGGTATCTGGACACACACGCGCTGGTTCTTGAGCCCGGCATAAGGACCGGACTGAGGCTCCTGGTTGACAACCCGAGGGAACTCGGGCCCGACCGGGTTGCCAACGTCGTGGCAGGAACCAAGCTGTACGGAAAGCCCCTCATCGTCATCGACTTCGGAACTGCAACGACATTCGACGTCGTGTCGCAAGAGGGCGACTTCCTGGGGGGCGCCATTGCGCCGGGCATCACTATATCGAGTGAGGCCCTGTTTTCTCGCACTGCAGCGCTGCCTCGCATCGAACTGCTCAGGCCGAAACATGCAATCGGACATGGGACGGTGAGCGCCATGCAATCCGGAATCGTCTTCGGGTATATCGGGCTCATTGAGAAGATAGTGGCGGAAATCAGCGCCGAACTGGAGGGTGAGCCGAAAATCGTCGCCACCGGCGGATACGCGGATATGTTCACCCGGGAAATCCCGGTCATTCAGGTATCCGATCCTGACCTGTCTCTCACAGGTTTGCGACTCATCTACGAGATGAACATGACAGAGGGGTAGAGGGACCATCTGATGAATGGCAAGAGAGTACTGCTTGGTGTCACAGGAAGCATCGCAGCCTACAAGGCGGTCGAGCTTGCACGGGAGCTGTCGCGGCGCGGAGTAGTTGTGGACGTCGTGATGACCGAGGCAGCCACGAAGTTCGTCTGTCCCCTGACGTTTGAGGCTCTTCTGGGTCGGCCTGTGACAACCGGGCTGTTTGACGGAGGACCCGTCGGCGCGATACCACACATCTCACTTGCCGGGGCCGTGGACGCGGTGCTGGTGGCGCCGGCGAGCGCTGACGCCATCGCCCGTATTGCGCACGGCTTGGCCGACGATATCCTCTGCTGCACCGTGCTTGCCTGTACGCGGCCGCTAATCGTAGCGCCGGCCATGGATGAAGACATGTATGCTAACGCCGCCACGCAGGCAAACATCGCGGTTCTCAAGCAGAGAGGCGCTGTGGTCGTGGGGCCTGCATCAGGGGTTCTCGCGTCAGGAAGGACCGGCGCAGGAAGGATGTCCAATACGCACGACATCGTCGAGCATACTCTGAAGGTCCTCGGGCGGCAGGGAGACCTGGCCGGAAGGAAGATCGTGGTGACTGCCGGAGGTACCCAGGAGCCCATAGACCCCGTGCGCTGTATAGCCAACCGGTCCTCCGGCAAGATGGGCTATGCGCTTGCGGAGGCGTGCCGCGACCGTGGCGCGGATGTGGTGCTCGTGAGCGCACCAACCTCGCTTCGTCCTCCCGCCGGTGTCGAGTTCGTGCAGGTGCTGACCGCCCAGGAGATGTACGAGGCAACAAAGACCGCGGTACGGGACACCGCTGCTCTTATCATGGCGGCAGCGGTCGCTGACTACCGGCCTACGCAGACTGCGGATGAGAAGATAAAGAAGGGCCCCGGCACGCTTGTCCTCTCACTGGAGCGAACAATAGACATACTCGGGTCACTTCGGGGCGATTTCGTCCGCGTCGGCTTCGCGGCTGAGAGCAACGATCTTGAGGAACACGCACGTCACAAGCTGGAAGAAAAGGAACTCGACCTCATTGCCGCGAACGACATCACCTCGGGAGACAGCGGTTTCGGCTCCGACGACAACCGCGTTACGATTATCGACCGCAAGGGGAGTGTTGAGCGTCTTCCGCTTCTGTCCAAGCGCGATGTGGCGGACCACATAGTCAACCGGGTCGTGAAATTGCTTGGTTGACGCCACGACGACAGTTGCGCCGTGCCCGTCTCTCAATCCCGTGTACGGTTGCGCCGTTTCCCAGGAAAGCGAGGTATTGACACTTGAATTCTGAAGGACTTGCAAAGGCATACGAACCGGGCAAGATCGAGGAGAAGTGGTATCAGTTCTGGTTGTCACAGGGATACTTCACTCCACGTATCGACCCCGAACGACAACCCTTCGTCATAATCATGCCTCCACCCAACGTGACAGGCGAACTGCACGTAGGTCATGCGTTGACCATGGTACTGGAGGACATCATGATCCGCTGGCACCGGATGCTTGGCGAGCCGAGCCTCTGGATTCCGGGTAGCGACCATGCTGGTATTGCGACACAGGTGCTTGTCGAGCAGGACCTTGCCAGAGAAGGACTCACCAGGCAGGACATCGGTCGGGAGAAGTTTGTCGAGCGCGCGTGGGCACGCGCGAGACGCAGCCGCGCGGCCATCGAACAACAGCACCACATGCTGGGAGCTTCATGCGACTGGACGCGTGACACGTTCACGCTGGACGAAGGTCCGAGCCGGGCAGTACGCACGGCGTTCGTCAGACTCTACGGCAAAGGTCTCATCTACCGGGGCGAGCGCATGGTCAACTGGTGCCCTCGATGCCAGACCGCCCTGTCGGATCTTGAGGTTGAGCACCACGACACGAACGGACAGCTCTACTACTTCAGCTATCCCTTCGCCGACGGCAAGGGCCATATCACCATCGCTACTACGAGGCCTGAGACCTGCTACGGCGACACGGCAGTGGCCGTGAGTCCAGCCGACGAGCGCTACGCCAGTGCCGTTGGCAGGATGGTTGTCCTGCCCATCTCGGGAAGAGAGATTCCGGTAATCGCCGACGAGGCGGTTGAGCCGTCGTTCGGAACCGGGGCGCTCAAGATAACTCCCAGCCACGACCCAACGGACCTCGAGATTGCAAACCGCCACGACCTCCCTCATCTCAATGTGTTCAATGCAGATGGGACAATGAACGAGAATGCGCTGGCGTGCGAGGCCATGGGCAGCATGGAATGCAGGGACAGGGTCGTCGAGCAGTTCGCGCAGCAAGGCCTCCTGGAACGCACTGAGCCATACTCTCACATGGTGGGGCACTGCAGCCGTTGCCGCACGTCCGTGGAGCCCCGGGTCAGCCTGCAGTGGTTCGTTGACGCGAAGCCACTTGCGGAAGCGGCGATCCGCGTAGTGCGGGAAGGCGAGATTCGTATCATCCCGGACCATTTCACGAAGGTCTACTACTCCTGGATGGAGTCCATCAAGGACTGGTGTATCAGCCGGCAGCTGTGGTGGGGACATCGCATACCGGTCTGGTACTGCGCCGACTGCGAGGCCCTTACCGTGAGCGTGGAGACACCGGGAGGCTGCGAGAAGTGCGGGAGCAACCGCATAGAGCAAGACCCGGATGTCCTTGACACATGGTTCAGTTCCGGCTTGTGGCCTCACTCCACACTGGGTTGGCCTGACGACACTGAGGACCTGCGCTACTTCTATCCCACAGCAGTAATGGAGACAGGCTACGACATCCTGTTCTTCTGGGTTGCGCGGATGATAATGATGGGACTGGAGGACACAGGGAAAATCCCGTTCCACACGGTCTATCTGAACGGCTTGATCCGTGACGAGCACGGACAGAAGATGAGCAAGATGCGCGGCAATGTCATGAGGCCGGACGAGGTGATTGCGAAGTACGGAGTGGATGCGCTCCGCTTCGCACTGACGACGGGCAACTCTCCGGGGAACGACCTGTCGTTCGGCGCAGCCAAGCTCGAGGCCTCGCGCAATTTCGTCAACAAGCTGTGGAATGCCACGAGATTCGTCCTGCAGAGCTCCGCTGATGTGACGGCCGCGTGGGGACCGACAGGGGAGGTCTGCCCGCCCGTGCGATTGGAGGACCGCTGGATACTCAGCCGGTTGAATCGCCTGGTGGCCTCTGTGAACACTCTCATGGAGCAGTACCAGTTGGGCGAGGCCGAACGGCAGATACACGACTTCCTCTGGTCCGAGTTCTGCGACTGGTACATCGAGATGGCCAAGCTGCGGCTGAAGGACGGTGCCTCCGGAACTGAATCCGACTCCATATCTCCACTCCCGTACCTCGTCTCCGTGTTGGAGACTTCGCTGCGCCTTCTTCACCCATTCATGCCGTTTGTCACGGAGGAGTTGTGGCAGACACTCCGGCCTCACGACGTCCCGGAGCGCGATGTTCCCGGGTCGATTATGGTGGCGGCGTATCCGGTCTGCGACGACCAGGGAACTGATGCGGATTCGGAACGTGCAGTGAACGCAGCAATCGACGTGATTCGGGCGCTGCGCAATGCGAGAGCGGAACGGAAAATCGAGGCCTCGGTCCGGATGGAAGCAAGAATCTACGCCGGTAGCATTCTTGAACAGATGAAGACGCTGGTGCCTCTGATTGAGCGCCTTTCGCGCACTCATGTCATCAGTGTCCAGGACCGTGAGAGCAAGCTGGACGGAGGCGACAATCAGGGAACTATCATCCTGACCGATGCGGAGATAGCGCTCGCCGGAGTGAACCCAGCGGAGGCTGAGAGGATCAGGCTGCTGCTTATGAAGGAATCCGAATCCACGAGGGCGAGGCTGGAGGGCGTGGAACAACGGCTCGCCGACGATGTCTTTCGCTCACGAGCACCAGCCGACGTGGTGGCACGTCAGCGCGAGTTGGCTGCAAGTCTACGAGACAAACTTGCGCGACTGGAGACGGAGCTGGGCCAGCTGGACTAGAGACCGAGCTTTCCCCTGGCTCCCATCTGGCGGTGAAGCGCCATCAGCGCGCGCTTCGTGTCGCTTGCGACCCGGGACTTGTCGGAGGACTTGAGGCGCAGCTTGAAGAGCCAGTACGCGAATTGCTTGAGCTCGGTCAGGGTAATGCTTCGCCGCAGGGCGAGGCCATTCTCTCGTCTGAAAGCAGCAACCAGTTCCTGTCTCCCACTGCCATACACATAAGCATAGGCCTCATCGATGTCTGCATCGCAGCGGGTCAGACCGGCTGCGCGCCTCTGCTTGCGAAATTCCTCGAGGACGGCCAGCGCAACCATCTCCTCGACAAGTACCCCATAGAGGTACGTAAGGTAGGCGCGATACTTCTGTGGCCCGATGAGTGATTTGAGTTCTTCGCGCGTGACTTCGTTCGGTGGTCGGTCGTGGGCGAGAAGGTCCAGGAGTTGCTGTTCCGGCACGAGGTCAGCGATGGTCGCACACAGGCGCTCGCACAGGCGCATGAGGTCGAGCGCCTCTCCATCAATCAGGTAGACGAACCGCTCACCATCCAGCTCCTCCTCCTGCACAGGCCACTGCCCTATCGCGACGAGCACAGCCCTGTACCAGTCATGGCCGTCCGCAACACTCTGGCGGAGTTCGGAGATGATGAGTTCAACGCCGGGGTCAGCCATAACGTCACAGTATATTACGAAATGGCCCCGGGCGTTCGCGCAGGGGGCCGGCGTAGACAACAGGCAGAACCTCAGGTTTGGCCTTTAGCCCGACCGTCGTGACGGGAGTCGAATCCAACGCAGGGAGGCAACACGGGCCCGAACGACACACTCCCCCGCGGGCGCGGCACGCCGCGCCCCAACCGATAGATGGCTCGTGTGATAGAAAGATGGGCCGACGGAATTCCGGTGTCCCGTTGCTCATTCTCGGACACGGTGCCGGCACCAGCCTTTAGCACCGTCACGGCTACGGGAGGGGCATGCCCCTCCCCTACAGATAGATGGCTCGTGTGACAAGCAGCGGGCAGTTCGGTAATCCGTGCCCGAACTAATCCAGCCCAACAGCCGAAGAAAGCATGCGTCGTCCGTCGGGTTGTGTGCCATTCAGGGCTGTGTCGGCCTTTGCGGCGTTGTGTGACGACGGAGCAACGGGCCAGGCATGCCATGGCCCCTACAGATAGACCACTCCCCACTCAGGGCAGGGATGAAGCCCTGCCCTACATTACGAATCGCCACCTTGCCCTCGCCAACACAGACCGCATATGGGTTCCTACTTCCCACAGCACTGTTTGTACTTGCGGCCGGAGCCACACGGACAGGGGTCGTTGCGTCCAACCTTCTTCCCACCTGGAGCGACGACTCGCTTCACCGAAGGCGGCCTGAGGGCAGGAGAAGGCTGCTGAGTCTTGACGGAGACGCGGAACATCCCGGCTGCAACGTCATGCTTGATGGCGGCGAGAAGGCCCTCGAACAGCGCATGGCCTTCTCTCTTGTACACGTCGATTGGTTTCTGCTGGCCTGCCGCCCGCAAACCGATTCCATGCCTCATGTGCTCCATCGCAGTGAGGTGTTCCATCCAGAGGTTATCAATCACCCTCAACATGACGAATCTCTCGGCGAAGCGCATGGACTGGGCACCAAGTTCGCTTTCTCGCTCTTCGTATGTCCGGTGGGCATACTGAGTGACCTTGTCGACAAGGGTTCCACGCATGTGAGCCGGAGGAAGATGCTGGAATGTCTCCTGGGCGAACTCGGAGGAAACGGGGAACAAAGAGTTGAGGTCCTGGGAAAGAGCGTCCCCATTCAGCTCTTCACGGTCCGGATCGAGGTGCGTATCGACCGCGATCTCGATCTCCTCGTCAAGCATGGACAAGATGTTCTCCCTCAGGTCGGCGCCAGAAAGCACCTTGCGTCGCTCATCGTAGGTGACCTGGCGGTGCTTGTTCAGCACATCATCGTACTCAACAAGGTGCTTCCGCGTGTCAAAGTGGTAGCCCTCAGTCTGGACCTGGGCGTTGGCTATTGCCCTGGTGACAACGGGGTGCTCGATGGGGGTCTGGTCATCCATACCCGCCCACTCCATGACTGACTTCACGCGGTCCCCACCGAAGCGACGCATGATGTCATCGTCAAGAGAGACGAAGAAACACGTAGCTCCCGAATCGCCCTGTCGTCCCGAGCGCCCGCGAAGCTGGTTATCAATTCGTCTGGCCTCGTGGTGTTCGGTGCCGAGAACGTAGAGACCTCCCGTCGCGACGACTGCGTCGTGCTCCTTCTGCCATTCCTCGGGTGGGCGGTTCGCCGGATTGCCGCCCAGGATTATGTCCACTCCCCTGCCGGCCATGTTCGTTGCGACGGTGATAGCCCCGAGGCGACCTGCCTCAGCAATGATGCTGGCTTCTTTCTCATGGTTCTTGGCGTTGAGTATCTGGGCGCGGAGGCCCTGTCGCGTGAACAGGTCGCCGAGGACCTCTGACTTGTCGATGGATGTTGTGCCCACTAGGACGGGGCGGCCTGCTGCGTGGGCCCGTGCCACGTCGTTGGCAACCGCCGTGAACTTGACCGCTTCGTCCCTGTAAATCCTGTCGGACAGGTCCTCCCTGATCATCGGCATGTTCGTCGGTACTACCAAGACTTCGAGGTTGTAGATGCGACTGAATTCCTCGGCCTCGGTAGCGGCAGTGCCCGTCATGCCTGCAAGCTTGGCGTACATCCTGAAGAAGTTCTGGAAAGTAATCGTGGCATGCGTGACGCTCTCGCGTTGGACCTGTACGTGTTCTCTGGCCTCGATTGCCTGGTGCAGACCCTCCGAGTAGCGGCGGCCGGGCATGAGGCGTCCTGTGAACTCGTCAACGATTATCACCTGTCCGTTCTTGACCACGTAGTCGCGGTCCCTACGGAACAGGGCATGGGCGCGCAGTGCACTCTGGAGGTAGTGGGTGAGCACGAAGTTGGAATGGTCGAAGAGGCTCGGTCCCTTGAGCACTCCCTGCTGCTGCAGCATGCTCTCCACTTTCGGGATGCCGATGTCATCGGTCAGATGGACCGAGCGAGTGCGCTCGTCCACCACGTAGTCGGTGTCACTCACAAGCCTGGATACCACGCGGTCGAAGATGACGTACCTGTTGGCCGCCTCCTCTGACGCAGCGCTGATGATGAGCGGGGTTCGCGCCTCGTCAATGAGTATGTTGTCCACTTCGTCGACGATAGCGTAGTGAAGGTCTCTCTGGGCGCACTGAGACAGGTCATTGACCATGTTGTCCCGCAGGTAGTCGAAGCCGAATTCGTTGTTGGTGCCGTACGTGATGTCGGCGGCGTAGGCCTCCAGTCGGGTGGTGGGTCTGAGCTTCGACCATCGCTCGTTGGGGTCCTCATACTCGGGGTCGTAGATGAACGAGGGGCGCTGTGTCCCGTCATCCTGCCGCCCCGTGATACAGGCAACTGAGAGACCGAGTGAATGATAGACCGGGCCCATCCAGAGACAGTCGCGTTTCGCGAGGTAGTCGTTGACGGTAACGAGGTGACAACCCTTTCCCTCAAGCGCGTTCAAGTAGAGGGGTAGCGTAGCGGCGAGCGTCTTGCCCTCGCCTGTCTTCATCTCGGCTATCTGCCCCCGATGGAGGGCGATTCCACCAACCAACTGAACGTCGAAGTGCCGTAGGCCAAGCTTGCGCCACGATGTCTCCCGAACCGCAGCGAAGGCCTGTGGCAGGATGTCGTCCATGGAAGCCCCACGTCCGAGTTCCTGTTGCAGGCCTTCAGTAGTTGCGCGGAGAGCTTCGTCGCTGAGAGACTGGAGTTCGGGCTCGAGGGAGTTCACGCGGTCGACAATAGGACCGAGCTTCTTCAACTGTTTGTCGTTGGAGTCGAAGAGCCCGCCGAACTTGCGTCCCAGGCGACCGGTAAGATGAACCACGTGCATTCAGCATGCGCACCGCGTGCGCACGACCTACTCGAACATAGCCCCCACAGACAGGCCTGTGTGGATGCGATGAATGGCCTCGCCAAGAAGCGAAGAGATCGACAGCACTGTAATCTTGTCCAGTTTCTTGTCGCCGTTGAGAGAAACAGTATCCGTAACGACGACTTCCTTCACGGGACTGCTGGCAATCCTCTCGACTGCCTTCCCGGAGAGTATCGGGTGAGTCGCGCAGGCGTAGACCTCTGTAGCACCACGTGCCAGCAGGGCATCCACGACTCCCACCAGGGAACCGGCCGTGTCAATCTCGTCGTCGACTGTAAGCGCGACTCGTCCGCTGACATCGCCGATAACGTTGAGGGCCTCGGTGGAGTCCGCGTTGCCAATCCTGCGCTTCTCGACAATCGCGAGTGCCGCGCCGAGACTTGCTGCGACGTCGCGCGCCCGCTTGGATATGCCTATGTCTGTGGCGACCACAACGAGATCGGCGAGGCGCTTGCCCCGGAAATACTGGCAGATTATGGAGACAGCGGTCAGCTCGTCAACCGGTATGGTGAAGAAGCCCTGTATCTGGGGGGCGTGAAGGTCCACAGTGAGCACGCGGTTGGCTCCTGCTGTTGTCAGCAGGTCAGCGACCAGGCGAGCAGTAATCGGTACACGCGGTTGGTCTTTCTTGTCCGTGCGGCCATAGCCGTAGTACGGCACGACGGCGGTGATTCGGCCAGCCGACGCACGCTTGAATGCGTCGAGCATGACAAGCAACTCGACGAGGCTCTTGTTCACGGGGCTGCAGATCGGCTGGACCACGAACACGTCGCGCTGTCTGACGTTCTCAAGGATGCGGACGAATATGTTCTCGTTGGAGAACTCGAATACCTCGCACTTGCCGAGGGGAATACCGAGATAGTCACAGACTGCTCCCGCAAGCCGGGGGTGAGCGTTGCCCGTGAATACTTTCAGTTCATCCATCTGACATACTCCTCGTGCGGAAGAGAATCGCCCCAAGATTATAGCACCGCTAGCTGGCGTACGACCGCGCTACGCGAGATAGCGCAAGAGAGTTTGCGGGCTCAGTACGACTCCGGGAGAGGGTGGCTCACGCACATCTCGGCGACAACGCTACGCACCTCGTCCCTCACCTGGTCGCTGTCAGGCTGCCGCAGTACCCGGCAAATCAAGCCTGTCAGAGTCCGGATGTCATCGGGCGTGAAACCCCGCGTGGTGATGGCGGGAGTACCGACGCGCAAACCGCCCGCCATAAGCGGTGGCTGTGTATCATACGGAATGCTGTTCCGGTTCGCGAGAATCCCTGCTCGTTCGAGCGCAATCTCGGCTTGCTTTCCCGTGATGTGCAATTGCCCCAGGTCAACCAGTACAAGGTGGTTGTCGGTCCCCCCACTCACGACGCGAAGGCCGGCGCCGGACAGTTCTTCCGCCATCACGCGGGCGTTGGCGACGATGGCTTCGGTATATCGGCGGAAAGCCGGCTGCAGTGCCTGTTGAAAACACACGGCCTTGGCGGCAATCACATGCATCAGCGGACCGCCCTGGCTGCCTGGAAAGACAGCCGAGTCAATACTACTTCCAAGAGCGGTCGTGCACAGGATGAATCCACCTCGAGGTCCACGAAGCGTCTTCTGTGTCGTGCCTGTCACAACATCGGCGTAGGGAACAGGCGACGGGTGCGTTCCTCCTGCTATCAGTCCTGCTATGTGCGCGATGTCAACCATGAGCAAAGCGCCAACCTCTTTGGCTATGCGGGAGAAAGCCGCGAAGTCAATGATGCGGGGGTAGGAACTAGCGCCAGCAACGATGAGTGCCGGGTGATGCTGCCGGGCGAGCGCCCGCACCGCGTCGTAGTCTATGAGTTCGGTCTCCCTGTCGACCCCATACGTAACCACCCGGAACAGTCTGCCCGAGAAGTTCACCTCTGCACCATGGGTAAGATGGCCGCCATGGCTGCGGTCCATTCCCATGATTGTTGCTCCCGGCTTGATCAGAGCCTGGTACGTAGCGAAGTTCGCCTGGCTCCCCGAATGCGGTTGGACGTTGACGTGTTCGGCCCCGAACAGCACTTTGGCCCGCGCGACCGTCACTCGCTCCACCTCATCCACCACCGAGCATCCGCTGTAGTAGCGTCGCCCGGGATAGCCCTCTGCGTACTTGTCAGTCAAGAGACTGGAGTGCGCGACACGAATCGCACGACTGACGTGGTTCTCGGACGCTATAAGGTCGATCGTGGACGCCTGGCGTTGGTGCTCGTTCTTGATGAGTTCGGCGAGTTCAGGGTCAACAGCAGAAAGTGGTTCGAGTGAGGAGTAGGAATCCATACCGCCGTAATATACTATGCGCTCTTGTCACCGGTCAACTTGGCCACATCATAGCTACTCCTGCTTTGACAGTACGAGTTGGCCGTGCTAAATTTGCCTCTGTTAGCAGCCGACGGGATAGAGTGCTAATGAGTCTCACGGCAAGAAGGGAATCGATACTCCGCACCATCGTCAGCGAGTATATCGCTGCCGGTAGCGCGGTCGCGTCGAAGGCAATAGCCCTCACCGACATACGCGTCAGCCCCGCGACGATACGTAACGATGTGACCTGCCTCGAAGAGGAAGGTTACGTCACGAGACCTCATTCCTCGGCAGGGGCTGTGCCCACCGACAGAGGCTATCGCTACTATGTGGAATCGATTGACCGCGACGTGAAGCTCCCGCTGACGGACCAGCTTCTCATAGCTGATGTATGCCACGATGCAGGAGAGGAACTTGACAAGCGATTGAGGCTGATAGCCACTCTGCTTGCTCACTTCGTTCACAATGCTGCAATCGTGACACAACCTAAGGCTTCCCGGGCCCGCCTGAAGCATCTGCACCTTGTGTCTCTACATGAGATGCTGAGCCTGCTGATTGTGGTGTTGTATGAACCTACTGTGGTCCGGCAGAAGACAGTGGTCTGGCCCGTGCCCGTATCTCAGGACACCCTGACGCAGGTATCCAACCGGATGACGGCGCGCCTGGAGGGCATGTCGAGGGACGAAGTTGAGGCCGAGATCGAAGGAGTGGTGGCGGAACGCGACATCGTGGCCCAGATTGCGGACATGATGCGCGATGAGGACAAGCCGGAACTGGGGCACATGTACATTGAGGGCCTGCACCTGATGTTGAGCCAGCCGGATTTCGCCAAGAACCCTCGCGCGCTCACACTCCTTAGACTGGTTGAGCGCGACGATTGGATGGAATCGGCGCTCGGACCGGACATAGAGGCCAATGGCATACGCGTTATAATTGGCCAGGAGAATCGCGAAGAGGCGCTGCAGGACCTCAGTCTCGTGGTGGGGAACTATGATTCGAGCGGCAAGTCAAAGGGAGTAATCGGTGTGATTGGTCCCAAGCGAATGGACTATCGACGTGCCATCTCCTCCGTCAACTACCTGGCCTCGCTGTTGACCGAGTCTCTCTGCGAAAGTAGCTATCGGGAAGGAGTGTGAGGTGCTTCCAGGTGAAAACGACAACGTCGATCGCCCTGAAGAGGAGACGACAGACCACGAGCAGTACATCGAGGGATTGTCCCGGGAACTGAGAGACGAGCGGGAGAAGGCGCAATCCTACCTCGCCAATTGGCAGCGCACACAGGCGGATCTCGAGAACTACCGCCGGCGCGTCCAACAGGAGCGGAACGAGGCGTTGGAGTTGGCGAGCGGCGCCTTGCTCAGGAAACTGCTGGGGGCATTGGATGACCTGGAGCGGGCGTTTGCGCGACCGCCAAGCGAGATGCGCAAGAAGGAGTGGGTCGAGGGTGCCCGGCTTGGATTCAACAAACTGAAGGCAACACTCGAGGGCGAGGGCTTGAGTCCGATTGATGCGTTGGGAAAGCCATTTGACCCGCGATACCACGAGGCCATCATGAGGCGCTCTGGTGACGATGGCATGGTGGTGGAGGAAGTGCAGAAGGGCTATTCACTGAATGGCCGGGTACTGCGTCCCAGTATGGTCGTGGTTGGAACAGGTGAAGACGGTGCTTCTGAGGAGCACCTGTAAGGAGGAACAATATGGGGAGAGCAATCGGTATTGACCTTGGCACTACGTTGAGCGTGGTAGCGGTGATGGAGGGTGGAGAGCCCAAGATCATCCCGAGTGCCGAAGGCGGCAATCTTGTGCCGTCCGTTGTGGCCATAAGCAAGAACGGCGAGCGCCTTGTTGGTGAGATCGCCAAGCGCCAGTCAATCGTGAATCCGGAGAACACGATATTCAGCATAAAGCGCCTGATCGGGCGGAAGTTGCAGGACCCTGCGGTCCAGTTTGACCTCAAGCGTTTGCCGTACAAGATAACAGAGGCGCCGAACGGCGACTGCCGCATTCTCATGGGAGGCAAGGAGTACAGTCCACAAGAGCTTTCCGCGATGATACTCCAGAAGCTGAAGGCCGATGCGGAAGCCTACTTGGGAGAGAAGGTCACGGATGCGGTCATCACTGTGCCCGCGTACTTCAATGATAGTCAACGGCAAGCGACCAAAGATGCCGGGACCATCGCTGGCTTGAACGTGCTTCGAATCATCAACGAGCCCACTGCGTCATCGCTCGCCTATGGCATGGACAAGACAGGGGACAGGACCATCGCGGTCTACGACCTGGGCGGTGGAACCTTCGATATCTCTATTCTGGACATCGGCGACGGGACGTTCCAGGTGAAAGCTACGAACGGAGACACCCACCTCGGGGGCGATGACATCGACCAGCGAATAATGGACTGGGTCTGTGACGAGTTTCGGAAGGAGTCAGGGATTGATTTGAGGCAGGACCGGATGGCTCTCCAGCGCATCAAAGACGCTGCTGAGAAAGCCAAGAAGGAGTTGTCGACAGTCACGCAGACTGACATCAATCTCCCGTTCATTACCGCAGATGCAAGCGGGCCGAAGCACCTGAACACCACCCTGTCGAGGGCCAAGCTGGAGCAACTCGTAGGTGACCTTATCGAGCGCACACTGGAACCAGTGCGGCAGGCCATGAATGATGCCGGCATTACGCCTTCGCAGGTGAACGATGTCGTTCTTGTCGGCGGTCAGACAAGGATGCCCAAGGTGCAGGAAGTCATTCGCCAGTATTTCGGCAAAGAGGCCGTCAAAGGAGTGAATCCCGATGAGGCCGTTGGGTTGGGCGCCGCTATTCAGGCCGGCGTCCTCAAGGGAGAAGTGGGCGAGGTCCTGCTACTTGACGTGACCCCCCTGACACTGGGAATCGAGACGCTGGGCGGTGTCGCGACATCTCTGATACCGCGAAACACGACTATTCCGACGGAGAAGAGCCAGATCTTCAGCACAGCGACCGACAGCCAGTCGAGCGTCGAGATACATGTAATCCAGGGCGAGCGGCCGATGGCCGGGGACAACAGGACTCTTGGCCGGTTCATGCTGGACGGGATACTACCGGCCCCGAGAGGCGTGCCCCAGGTGGAAGTCACATTTGAGATAGATGCGAACGGTATCCTGAACGTGAGCGCTCGTGACAAGGGAACGGGGAAGGAACAGAAGATCACGATTACTGCCTCAAGTGGCCTCAACAAGGACGAGGTGGACAAGATGCGGAAGGACGCCGAGAGCTACGCGTCCGAAGATGCACAGAGGAAAGAGGAAGCTGAGGCGCGCAACGCTGCTGATAGTATGGCTTACACGGCTGAGAAGACTCTGCGTGAACACGCGGACAAGCTCCCTGAGGACGTCAAGCAGGAGATCGAGAGCAAGACAGCCGCCGTGCGCTCTGCCCTTGGAGGCCAGGACGTCGCGGCAATCAAGAGTACCATGCAGGAGCTATCCGATGCCGTGCAGAAAGCAGGCGCCGCTGTCTACGGACAGCCTGGCCAGCAGCCCGATGCTGAAGGCCCTGCTACGGAAGAACAGGGTGCTGACGACGGAACTGTCGAAGGAGACTTTAGAGAGGTATAGCAGATGACAATGGATTTGCAGGAATTTGCCCGCACAGCCGCGAGGATACGCGAGCGAGCCAAGGCAGAAGGACGACTCACGGAGAACCCCGACGAGGAGACACTCAGGGGGATGCTGGGGTGCCAGCCGGGCGCACGAATGACTGCCTACGGGAACTACGTCGCTGATAGCGAGCCGACTTCACGGGCAGCAAGCTACACCAAGAACAGTGTGGATTCCCAGTTCGGCGAAGAAGAAGAACGTCTGCTGTCGCAGTGTGAAAAGGCAATGTCGACCATGCGGCTCATATCGGTCGACCGTGTGGTTGGCAACAGGGACAGCAGCACAACTGTTCGTCTGACGCTGCCTGAGAACTTCGCGCACGTGGCAGCTGGAGGACAGAATCTGTTCCTGCCGCCTCTCGGAGAGGTAGCGGAACCGACGTACGAGATTCTCATGTACGGTGATGACAATTTCGAACGCAACAAGAGCCTGCCGCTTTCTGAGAAAGACATCGCAATCCGGCTGGCAATGCTGGATGACGGGCGAGTGGTGAAGGTGGTGCGCAATAGCAACTACATTGGCGAATACAAGAAAGGCGTGTTCGCCGCGTCGGACTGGACGGCCAAGACGTACGGACCAGGTATCTTCCTTCACGCCGGTTGCCGCGAGGACCGACTCCAGTCAGCACACGGTGACTACCAAACCGTGAGAACACTGCTCGTGGCACTGAGCGCAAATGGAAAGACGACGACCACGTCCAGGATTCTTGCCCGCAAGGGAAGCGAGAAGTCATGGCTGGTCCAGGACGATGGCGGCACGCTGATGCCGGATGGCTCATTCCGCGGATTCGAGGGCGGCGGCGTGTTTGTGAAGACTGAAGGAGTGAACCCCGGAAACCAGGCCGAAATCTACTATGGGCTTCTGAAGCCGTCCACCACGTGCGAGAACGTCTACGTGGATGAGAACGGGGAGTTCGACTTCTATGACTTGCAGCGAACCTCCAACGGTCGCGCGGTGGTTCGCCGTGAGAACTTCATGCATGCTAGCGCCTTCATAGACGTCGACCGTGTGGACAACTTCGTGCTGATAACCCGCGGACCTCTCATTCCGGCGATTTCGCGTCTGAACAGGGAGCAAGCCGCTGCCTTGATGGTGCTTGGCCAGGCGATGGAATCGTCGGCCGGCAATCCTGCACTCGCGGGCAAGATCAAGAGGGAGTTCTTCTACGACCCGTTCGTTGCCGGCGACAGGGCGGCTCACGCCAATCGTTTCTACGACATCTTGAAAGGTCTTCCCAACATGGACTACTATCTGCTGAACACCGGGAACATCGGCGTATTCAGGGCCGAGTCGAGTGACCTGGATGAGGCGGGCGACAGCCGCTACAGGGATATCAAGCTGGAGCATACGATGGCCATCCTTGACTCTCTCTTGCGGGGAGGTCTCGAGGACTGGGAGGAATCGCCGACGGGGTTCCAGGTACCCAGGTCGGTGCGGAACCTGGACGACATCTATTTGCATCCCGAGAAGCTTTTCACGAGTGCAGAGTTCGAAGAGAACCAGAAAGGGCTGAACCATGTAAGATGTGAGGCCATTGAGCAGCTCGGTAGCGGGCTTGACCCTGCGATCCGAGGAGTGTTCGCTCGATAGGCGTAGTCAGACGACAACAGCAGGCAAGCGCCTGTGACTGATTTCCGTATTGCGTCCGCGAAGGGCCCGGCCGACCGGGTGCTACGCGGAAGTCGTTGGCACATATTCACATCGGCGGTACAATAGACTCGAATCGCCGAGAAGGTGAGGATTGACGGCTATGATGAGGTCTAAGCATCTGCGTACGAAGCTGGAGCATGATAGGGCACAGGTCCTGGAGCGCATGGAGTTGCTACGGGCCGATAGCGAGGACGCGGGTGAAACCCGTGAGGGCAGCCCTTTCGGCAAGAGAGAGGAAGAGGCAACCGAGACCTTTGAGTTCGAGAAGCGAATGGTGCTCGAAAGCAGTCTTCGAGCCACCCTGGCCGAGATGGACCATGCCCTCGAGAAGTTCGAGGCTGGTACGTACGGCAAGTGTGAGAAGTGCGGCTGGAATATTGAACAGGAGCGATTGGAGGCTCGCCCCCAGGCAAGCCTTTGCATGGGGTGCAAGGCGGAGCAGCTGAGGAATCCCACCGGTGCGTCGTAGTCGCGCAGCTATTCCCGCAGCCATCATCGTAGCTGTCATCCTGGTTGACCAGCTGAGCAAGGCGTGGGTCAGGGCGGCGCTTGATGTTGGTGAGTCCGTCCGGGTACTGGGTCCATTGAGCCTGACCCGGGTTGAGAACACCGGCTCGGTGTTCGGCATCGGGCAGGGCCACATCCTGATTCCGACTGCGGTCAGTATCGTTGTTCTCGTTTTGATTCCCATCGCTCTACGCCATCTCCGCTTGCGGTATGGCTACATACCATCGCGCATCGAAGCGGCGTGCATCGCTCTCATCGCGGGTGGCGCAATCGGGAACCTGATCGACAGAGTGGTTCTCTCATGCGTCACCGATTTCATTGATGTCGAACTCCTTCCCGGTGTCCACTGGCCCTTCTTCAACTTCGCCGACTCGTGCATAGTCGTGGGAACCATTGTCCTTCTTCCAATCCTCTTCAAGCGAGGTACGTTCGTTGCTGCCGACGGTCCGGGCGACTGAGTGCGATTCCTGTTTCGTTGAGCTGTGCGCTGACATCGCGTGGAAGAGGCTCGACCAGTTTCTGAGCGAAAGGGTCGAAGAGCTATCGCGCGCACAGGCCCACCGTCTGATACGCGAGGGACGGGTCGTCGTCAACGGCGAAACATGCAAGGCAAGCCAGGGCGTTCGTATCGGGGATATCGTTCAGTTCCGCCTTCCGGCTGCTGAGACCGCTCCCAAAGCCGAGATGAGCCCTCTCAGTATCGTCTACGAGGATGAGAGCGTGCTGGTTGTGGACAAGCCTGCGGGAGTGGTGGTTCATCCGGCCCCCGGCCACTCCGAGCATACGCTGGTGAACGCGATTCTCGGCCATTGTCCGGCGCTTGCCTGCGGCGAGGTCTTTCGCCCGGGAATCGTACACAGGCTGGACAAAGACACGTCAGGGCTTATCGTGGTAGCCAAGCTTGAGCCGGCGCGTGAGTGGTTAGTGCGGCAATTCAAGGAGGGAGAGGTCCACAAGGAGTACCTTGCCCTTGTCGTCGGCAGTCCGCCGCAATGCGGGACCATCGATGCACCCATCGGGCGTCACCCGGTTCACCGCAAGAGGATGGCGATTGTTGCGACTGGCAAGCCGGCGAGAACGGACTACACGGTACGTGAGTACATTCGTGACTTTGCGCTGGTCTCCGCGATGCCCGCGACGGGACGCACACATCAAATCCGAGTCCACTTCGAGTCGATAGGTCACCCCGTCGCGGGGGACCGCACGTACGGCGGCAAGAACAGCAGGCAGGCCTTGAGCGGTGTGTTGAAACGCCAGTTTCTTCACGCGCACCGGCTGGCCTTCAGACTGCCGGGTTCCGCGACTGAGCAGGAATTCATGTCGCCATTGCCTCCGGAGCTCACCAGCGCGCTTGCCTCGGCAAGAAGCCTGGCGCAGCCATGAACCTTGCCCGGGGACACTCAAAATGCTATAGTCCGTGGGCGTTTCTATGGAGAACAGACAGTACTCCGCTTCGGTTGAGCGACTTGCCGGCGAGCAGCACAGTCGGGAGGGCAAGCTGCTCTCTGAGCTTCTCGGTGACAGCGGTTTCGATAACCTTGCTGCATACGAGGCCGATCTTGCACAACGGCAGAGCAGACTACTGTTCTCGATCCAGGCGGAGATGGAAGACACAGAGATGGCCCTTCGCCAGACCGAGCAACTCTCTCAGAAGCTCAAGAAACATCTGGGGCGGCTGAAGGGTCTACAGAAGGTACTGTCGAAGTGAGCCCTTGTCAGCCCGGTGAACCGACCGCTATTACGCCGTCTTGCCTGCTCATTCGGCGCCTTGCAGCATGGTGACTGATACACACTCTCAGGTCAGAGTCCGGTTTGCGCCGAGCCCTACCGGCTTTCCGCACGTAGGCAACATCCGCACAGCCCTCTTCAACTGGCTGTTCGCGCGCCGGTACGGCGGCACCTTCATCCTGCGCATCGAGGACACCGATACGGCCCGGCGTGTCGAGGGCGCTGTAGAGAGCATACAGGATGGACTGCGCTGGTTAGGACTCGACTGGGATGAGGGCCCTGTCTTCCAGTCGGAAAGACTGCAACTGTACCGTGACGGGGCTGCGACTCTGGTCCGCAGTGGCAAGGCATACCATTGCTTCTGCTCCCCCGAGCGTCTGCAGGCTGTGCGGGAGGAACAGACACGCAACCACCTCCCCCCCCGATATGACGGTCACTGCCGGGAGTTGACTCAGGCCGAGGTCAACCGAAGGCTGGCTGCAGGCGAGACGGCCGTCGTTCGGTTCAAGACCCCTCTCTCCGGAGAGACGGGGGTCAGCGACCTGATAAGAGGCGAGGTTGTCTTCAGCAACGCAACCCTCAACGACTACGTCCTCATGAAGTCCGATGGCTATCCGACGTATCATCTGGCCAATGTGGTGGATGACCACGACATGGGCATCACCCATGTCATGCGAGCGGATGAGTGGATCTCAAGCACTCCACTGCACGTCATGCTCTATGACTCCTTTGGCTGGGAGCCTCCGCAATTCGCCCATCTGCCCATGATTCTCGGGCCTGACAAGGCGAAACTGTCCAAGCGACACGGCGCCACAACTATCACCGAGTACCGCGACCAGGGCTATCTGCCGGAGGCGATGGTCAACTTCCTGGCGCTTCTTGGCTGGTCACTTGACGACAAGACAGACCTGCTGTCACGTGAGGAACTCGTTGCCAACTTCTCGCTCGAGCGCATCGGCAAGACCGCAGCCGTGTTCAACAAGCCGAAACTGGATTGGATGAACGGGGTATACATACGCGCTCTGTCCCCCGCGGAATTTGCCCGGCGAGCGCTGCCCTATCTCGAGCACGGTCTGTCGGCCGACATCGGGCGGCCCCTGAACATCGACTACGTCGCCAGTGTGGCACGACTCGTGCAGGAACGAGCGAAGAAGCTGGACGAGATTGCAGACCTTTGCGAATTCCTCTTCCGGAACGAGCTTTCATATCCGTGTGAAGACCTGCTCGTGAAGGGAATGGAGGCAGCGCTGGCGCAAGAGATCCTGAATCGGGTCTCGCTTGTAGTCCCGACGGAGCAGAACTGGAGCGCCGTCTCGCTTGAGGAAGCGGTAAGGCCTCTAAGCGACGACATGGGCGTGTCCACCAAGCAGCTGTTCGGCACGCTGAGGGTTGCCATGACAGGGCGAACCGCAGCGCCGCCTTTGTTCGAGACGATGGAAGTCCTGGGACGAGAACGATGCATGTCCCGCCTGGCACACGCCGTTCAAGTAATCGAACGGCAATACCCCGAATTGGCGAGCGGGACTGGCACGTAAGGCAAGGAGGTTGCTCCAATGTCGGATTTGAGAATGGTTGTCTGTTGCAAGCAGGTGCTTGACCCGGAGGCCACCCCGAGTTCCTTCAAAGTGGACGCGAAAACAATGCGGATGACTCTGCCACCGGACATCAAGCAGGTCATCGGTCAGTATGACGAATTCGCATTGGAGGCAGCGCTCAGGATAAGGGACAAGGCAGGTGGGAATATCACCGTCTTGAGCCTGGGCAACAACATGGCTAGAGATGTGATCAAGAAGTCCCTCGCCGTCGGGGCGGATGAACTCGTTCTGCTGGAGGACGCGGCGTTTGAGGACAGCGACAGCTGGTCGACCGCGTACGCGTTGTCCAAGGCCGTGCAGAAGCTCGACGGCTATGATGTAATCTTCTGCGGTCGCCAGTCCTCGGATTGGGACGCAGGGCAGGTTGGGGCGGGACTTGCAGAGCTGCTCGGCCTTCCTCTGGTGACGCTCGCGCGAAAAGTCGAGGCTGTCGATGGCAAGCTCCGCATTGAGCAGGTGATTCCTGACGGGTACCAGGTTATCGAGGTCGACACGCCTGCCGTAGTAACGGTGACAAGCGAACTCGGCAACCTGCGATACGCGATTCTGAAGGGCATCATGGCGGCAGCCAGAAAGCAGCCCATCGTCTGGACTCCCGCTGACCTTGGACTTGAAACCACTGAGGTTGGGGCACCGGGGAGACGGCTTCAGCTGAACCGCCTCTTCCAGCCGGTCAAGGAAGCCCACTGCGAAATGGTGGAAGGCGAAAACGCTGCCGAAGCCGGCGCCAATCTCGCAATCAGGCTCCGCGAAGCGAAGCTCATCTAGGGCGGAGACACACAGGAGGACATGATGAAAGAGTACAAGGGAGTACTTATCTACGGAGAGGTTGCTGGTGGAAAACTGTCCAGCACAACGTGTGAGCTCCTCGGGTGTGGCCGCAAGCTGGCCGATGGGCTCGGACAGAACGTTGTCTGCGTTGTCGCGAGCGACGCGCCCGGCGACAGCGTCGCAGAGGCGGGCGCGCGAGGCGCCGATGCCGTATACACCGCGGAACTCACGAAGGATGCCGCCGGCAGCGCCGCCGTGCATGTCGCACTGGCGGCCCAGGCGATTGCTGCGGCAGCCCCTGCAGTCGTACTGATCGGCCATACCGCACTTGGCAGAGAACTCGGTCCTCGCCTGGCGTTTCGCCTCGGAGCGGCCGTAGCCACGGACTGCATCGACCTGCAAATCGACCCTGACAGCAAGACGCTCGTAATGACAAAACCGGTGTACGGTGGGAATGCTCTCGCCGAGTTCGCAGCCCGGGCAGCGCCGCAGATTGCGACAGTCCGCCCGAAGGCAATGAGCGCGGGGGAACCGAATCCTTCGCATCTGGCGGAAACCATTCAGCTGGCTGCCGAGCTGGCGACAGAACCGGTCAAGGTGCTGGAGCGAGTCCAGGAGGAGGTCACTGGCGTCAAGCTGGAGGACGCTTCGGTCGTTGTCAGTGGTGGCCGGGGGACAGGTGGGGCCGAGCCTTTCGGAACCGTCTTGAAAGAACTCGCCGATGTGCTGCACGCGGCAGTCGGCGCGTCGCGCCCTCCCTGTGACAACGGATGGGCGCCCGAGGCCATGCACATTGGACTCACCGGCAAGATAGTGGCGCCGGACCTCTACGTGGCGGTAGCTATCTCAGGCGCCAGCCAGCACATGGCGGGTTGTTCGGGTTCCAAGACAGTTGTGGCTATCAACAAGGATGCTGAGGCCAATATCTTCCTGGAAGCCAACTACGGTGTCGTCGGCAAGTTCGAAGACGTGTTGCCCGCCTTCACTCAGAAACTCCGGGAACTGCTGACGGACTGACACCCTTGGGTGGTCTGTGAAACAAAGACTGCGCGGCTCATCGCCGCGCAGTCCTTTTCTCTGTCCCGGTTCAGGTTAGCCGCTACTCTGCCTTCGCAGCGTGCTGCGCGACAATGCGCTGACTGATGTGGGCAGGCACCTCTTCGTAGTGACTGAACTCCATGTCGAAGTCTCCCCTGCCCTGCAGCATCGAGCGAAGGTCGATTGAATAGTGAAGAAGCTCGGCATACGGTGCCTGCGCCGTGATGACGTTGTAGTTTGCCTCCGGATTCATGCCCTGCACGCGGCCTCGCTTGGTATTGAGGTCGCCAATCACGTCACCGGTCATTCCCTCAGGCACTCTAACCGTGACGTCCATGATTGGCTCGAGAAGCACCGGCTGTCCCTGCTGGAAGCCCTTCCTGAGAGCCTGAGAAGCTGCGACCTTGAACGCGATATCCGACGAGTCCACGGCGTGATAGCTGCCGTCGTAGAGGGTGACCTTGACGTCCACCACCGGATATCCAGCCAGTACTCCCTCGTGAACACCTTCGTTGACACCCTTCTCTACGGAGGGAAGGTAGTTGGATGGTATCGCACCGCCGACAACCTTTATCTCGAACTGGAAGCCACTGCCCCTGGGGAGCGGCTCAAGCCGCAGGAGGACGTGGCCATACTGTCCGTGGCCACCCGTCTGCTTCTTGTGCTTGTGCTCGGACTTGGCGGGCACGGCAATCGTCTCTTTGTACGGGACGGCGGGAGTGCCAAGCACCACCTTGACGCCGAATTTCCTGCTCATCCTTTCCTTGACGACCTCCAGATGGGTGTCGCCGAGGCCAGACATCAGCGTCTCTCCCGTGTCAGGGTCACGTCTGAGAACCAGTGATGGGTCCTCTTCAACCATACGTGGCAGGACCGTGCTCATCTTGTCAAGATCGGCCTTCGAATCAGGCTGGACCGCCATGCTGTATCTGGCTTTCGGGAATGCGATGCCCTCCAGAGGCGACTGCAAATCACGGGCGCCGAGGGTATCGCCGGTCGAGGTCACGCCGAGTTTCGCGATTGCGGCGATGTCCCCCGTCGATACCCGGGCGACGGTGTGCTGGTGTTTGCCGAGAGGCACGAAGACCTGGCCAATGCGCTCTGCGGCACTCTTATTCACATTCCACACCTGTGAGTTGCTGTCAATCTCTCCCGCATACACACGGAAGTAGCTTATCTTGCCTGTGAAAGGGTCAGCCGTGGTCTTGAAGACAAGAGCCTGTGCCGGTGCCGATGGGGAGGGAACGAGCTCAGAAGACGCCGCCTGTTGCTCCACGGGGGACGGCAATACCGAGCACATGGAATCCAAGAGCGTGTCCGCACCGATAGCCAACGTCGCGGAGGTCGCAAAGACCGGAATCGCAATGCCTTGAGCCGTTGCGCGCCGGACGGCGTCGACAATCTCCTCGACGGAGAGCTCGCCACCTTCAAGGTACTTCGTCAATAGCTCGTCGTCTACCTCGACGACGGTCTCAACAAGCTTGTCTCGCAGGCCCTGTGCCTCATCCGTATACTCGGATGGAATATCTTGTTCGCTCTCACCGACGTGCGCACGCATGGTAACCAGGTCTATCACTCCCTTGAAACCAGCCTGTGAGCCAATCGGCATCTGGATTGCCACACAGCGGCTGGATAACTTCGACTGCATATCCGCGAGGGTCTTCTGGAAGTCGGCGTTTTCGCGATCCATCTTGCTGATGGCGCAAACCGCAGGGAGGTCAAGCTCGCGCGAGTATGCCCACACCTGCTGGGTGCCAACCTCAACCGAACTGGTGGCACATACGAAAACGACGCATGCGTCCGAGACACGGAGCCCTGTTTTGACTTCCCCTGCAAAATCAGCGTAGCCAGGAGTGTCCAGGAGGTTCAGCTTGTAACCCTTCCACTCCACAGGAAGGAGCGCGAGGGATATGCTCATGTTGCGGTCGATTTCGCTCTGGTCATAGTCAGACACACTGGAGCCTTCGTTGACGCTGCCAAGGCGCTTGATAGCACCGGCACGAAACGCCATCAGTTCTGCAAGGGAGGTCTTTCCCGACCCATAGTGTCCGATCAGGGCCACATTGCGTATCTTCTCCGGCGCGTAGGACTCCACGGCAGTACTCCTTCCGTTGCTCTGTAGTGGGGAGGGCGGATTGCCCGTGATTATACGTGCAGTGCCGCAGCATTCGCAACAATGACATGGACGGGTAGGTACAGACAATTGCGAGTGCACTGGGCCGGTGCTATAATCGCTCGGTTCCTGTTCATCAAATGGCTCTTTCTACTGAAGAAGTGCGACACATTGCCTGGCTGGCACGGCTTGGCGTGAGCGAAGACGAGATCGAGCGGTTCCGCGTCGAACTGTCCGTAATCCTCGATCATTTCAGCGTCCTCCAGGCACTTGATACAGCAAGTGTGCCGGCGGCGCCACACGCGAGCCTGCTGCAGAGCGTCACGCGTGACGACACGGCAAGGCCCTCGCTGCCTCAGGACTCCGTGCTCGCCAACGCCCCTGACAGCCAGGATTCGTGTTTCCGCGTGGCGCCAATTCTGGAATAGCGTTGAGATTGCTTCGTATGACCGCGGGTTGTTGGCGATTCTAGCTTATGGACACCTCCAGCAGACATTGCGCGCTGTCCATTCACGATGCTCGGAGGCTCCTCCATTCACGGGAGCTGTCTTCTCGTGAATTGACGGAGTCGTGCCTTCAACGCATCGAGATCATTGAGCCTGCGGTGCGGGCCCTGCTTTCCATATGCGCTGACCGCGCCCTTTCTCAGGCTGATGAAGCGGACCGTGTGCTCTCCCGTGGTGAAGGCGATGCCTTGACCGGCATCCCCTTCGTTGCAAAGGACGTGCTGTGCACCGAGGGGGTCAAGACGACCTGCGGCTCGCGGATACTCGAATCCTTCGTGCCACCGTATGACGCTACTGTGATCAAGAGATTGTTGTCCCAACAGGCGGTGCTGCTTGGCAAGTCCAACATGGACGAGTTCGCCATGGGGTCCTCGACCGAGCATTCGGCGTTCTTTCCGACGCACAATCCGTGGGACCTGGACCGCGTTCCCGGTGGCAGCAGCGGTGGTTCCGCAGCCGCCGTGGCGTCCGGTGAGGCCCTGTTTACGCTCGGGTCGGATACGGGGGGCAGCATCAGGCAACCCGCAGGCTTCTGTGGAGTTGTGGGGTTGAAGCCGACCTACGGCCGGGTGAGCCGCTTCGGGCTTGTAGCGTTCGCGAGTTCCCTCGACCAGATAGGCCCATTTGCCAGAGACGTTGAGGATTGCGCACTCGTAATGAACGCGATTGCGGGTCCCTGCGAGATGGATTCCACCTCATCTCCCGTTGAAGTCCCCGATTTCACGTCGTGCCTTACGAATGACATCCGGGGACTCAGAGTCGGCGTGCCCCGCGAGTACTTCATCGAGGGCATGCAGTCCGAGGTACGGGTTTGCATTGAGGAGGCGATCAGGGTGCTCCAGAAGCTTGGCGCCCACGTTGACAGGGATGTCTCTTTGCCGTCGACCGAGCATGCCCTTGCGGCCTACTACATCATTGCTCCCTCGGAGGCCTCTGCAAACCTTGCAAGGTTTGACGGCGTGAAGTACGGCCTCTCTGTCGATGGAAGTACGGCGGAGGAGGCCATCGTACGTACACGAGGTCAGGGTTTCGGAGACGAGGTCAAACTGCGCATCATGCTGGGAACGTACGCTCTTTCCGCCGGGTACTACGATGCCTACTATCTCAAGGCTCAGAAGGTGAGACATCTCATTCGGCAGGAGCTGGATGAGGCGTTCCGGAAGTACGATGTCCTGGCCACTCCCACGTCGCCTACTGTGGCCTTCCCACTGGGGTCAAGACTCAATGACCCGATGCAGATGTACCTGAGCGATGTGTTCACACTGCCCGTCAATATCGCCGGCATACCTGGCATCTCCGTGCCGGCAGGCGATGTGTCGGGGCTACCTGTGGGACTGCAGCTCATGGCCAACCGGTTCCGCGAGGACACCCTGCTACGTGTAGCACACGCGTATGAGCAGGCGACCGAGTGGCACCTGCGAAGGCCTGCGCTCTAGCCCTTCGCGCCCGGTCCTCCACCACTGTCGCTCCGTGCGGTCACCGCTCCAGGTGCCCTGTTGTCATTCTGTTCGGCTCAGTTCCCTGGGCCGTCGGGTGTTGGCCAATCACAAGGAGGCGACCATGTCAGTGGATGAGATTGCCAGAACCGTGGGGAGAGCTGCACAGGAAAACGACAGATACAGCGGCTGCGCGCAGGCAGTGTTGGACGCCTTGCAGCGTCAGTTTGTGATCGGCGACGCGGAGTCGTTCAGGTCCGCGACCATTCTATCCGGTGGTGTAGCGAGGCGGGGAGAAACCTGCGGTGCTCTGCTGGGCGCCCTGATGGGCATTGGCCTGGTGTGCGGGAGAGAGGACATACAGGATACTGCCGCGTACGGGAGAGCCGTCACAGAGGCCCAGTCAGTTGTTGATGATTTCAAGACGCAGCTGCAACACCGGTTCGGTTTCACGGACAGCCTGGCCACAACACTCTGCAGGGACATACACGTACGGGTGTTCGGGCGAGCGTACGACCTTGCGAGCGATGACGGACGCGAAGCATTCCTCAAGGCAGGGGGACACGATGCCGACAAGTGTCCCCTGGTCTGTGCTGTTGCAGCAGAGATAGCCGCAAGAAAGATAGTGGCGATGAAGGAACGCGCGTAGGGCGCCTCACTTGAGGTGCATGGCAGTCTTCACTTCCTCAATTGTGGCGCGTGCTGCAACCGAAGCGCGCCGGGCGCCGTCCTCAATGACTTCGCGGACGTATTCCGGCCGCTGTGCAAGCTGCTCGCGCCGCTCGCGGAACGGCCCGAAGTAGTCCGCGATAGCCTCTGCCAGCTCTTTCTTGCACTGCACGCAGCCGATTTCAGCGCTACGACACGCCGCTGCAACCTCCTCGACTTTGTCGGGCGTGAAGATTCGCCGCAGTGAGTAGACATTGCAGATTTCGGGGCGGCCGGGGTCGGACTTGCGCACCCGCTGCGGGTCCGTGAAGGCGCTACTCACCCTCTTGCGAATCTCGTCCGGACTTGAGGCAATCTCGATGTGATTGTCAGCGCTCTTGCTCATCTTCTGCCTGCCGTCGAGGCCCACTATCATCGGAAACTCGGTCAACTTCGCCTGTGGCTCGGGAAACACGTCGCCGAACGTCGAGTTGAATCGGCGCACGATCTCGCGAGCCGTCTCCAGATGAGGCAACTGGTCCTCTCCCACAGGAACAACCTCACCCTTGTAGAGAACGATGTCCGCTGTCATGAGAACCGGATACCCTACGAGGCCATAGTTGACGTTCTGAGGGTTCATCTTGACTTTTTCTTTGAACGTTGGCACCCGCAGTAGCCAGCTGAGCGGGGTTACCATGCTGAGTAGCAGGTGAAGCTCGGTTATCTCAGGAACGTGTGATTGAACAAGGATCACGCTCTTCTCAGGGTCGACACCTGCGGCTAACCAGTCCAGTACCATGTCGCTGATGTCTTGTTGCAGGGTTACAGTGCTCTCGAGTGTGGTCAGCGCATGGAGGTCAACAACGCAGTCAAAGCAGTCGTATTCCTCCTGGAGAGCGATGAGGTTCATGATGTGGCCGAAGTAGTTCCCTATGTGCTGTCGGCCAGTGGGGCGGGCTCCGGAAAACACTCGCTTCGCCATGTGATTATGACTCCCGTGGACAGAGAAAGTTGGTAGCGCATACCGGATTCGAACCGGTGATCTCCGCCTTGAGAGGGCGGCGTCCTAAACCCCTAGACGAATGCGCCACTGTAGGAATTGACTGCATAGCTTAGTCTGCCGTGGGGTGAGTCGTCAAGCTACAGGGGCAGTTGGGACTGCTCGCCGGGAGGCACGGCCTCGACCGCGGCGCCAATGAATGCGGCGAAGAGGGGGTGTGGCCAGTCCGGCCGGGATCTGAATTCGGGATGGAATTGACAGCCGACCATCCACGGGTGGTCCTGCACCTCAGCAATCTCCACAAGCCGGCCATCTTGCGAGATACCACTGAACTGCAACCCCGCGGACGACAGAGCGTCACGGTAGTCATTGTTGAATTCATACCGGTGACGGTGCCGCTCCCGGGTGGCGTCCGCTCCGTACGCCTCAAAGGCGCGTGTGCCGGGAACAAGCGTGCACGGGTAGCTGCCAAGGCGCATTGTGCCCCCCATCTGCTCCACCGCACGTTGCTCAGGCAACAGGTCGATAACAGGATACTCGACATCGGGCTCGAACTCGGTCGAGTTGACGCTGTCCGATTGAAACACTTTGCGAGCGAACTCTATCACCATCACCTGCATTCCCAGGCAGAGCCCGAGGAATGGTATTGAGTTTTCCCTCGCGTACCGCGCAGTAGCAATCATGCCCTCTATGCCGCGTATTCCGAACCCTCCCGGAACCACGATACCGTGCGCGCCGGATAGCTGCGAAGCCGCGTTCCCGGCGTCAAGCTGCTCTGAGTGCACCCAGAAGAGGTCCAGGGACTTTCCGTGGAGAAGGGCCGCGTGCTTGAGGGCCTCGCGGACCGACAGGTATGTGTCCTCAAGCTCAACGTACTTGCCGACCAGCGCAATCGATACGGGCTCGTGGGCGTTGCGTAACCGCTCCACGATGTTCTCCCACACCGAAAGGTCTCCCCGTGCTTCGGACAGGCCGAGCCTGGCTGCCACGAGTTCGCCCATCCCCACGTCCGCAAGCACGAGAGGCACTTCGTAGATACTGTCGACTGTGGGAAGGGGTATGACTGCCTCACGCGGCACATCGCAGAAGAGCGCAATCTTGTCGCGCAGCTCGTCCGGCATGTCAAAGTCGCTGCGACAGACAATTATGTCCGGTTGTATTCCCATGCTGCGCAGCTCTCGAACGCTGTGCTGTGTGGGCTTGGTCTTGAGTTCGCCCGTTGACGCAAGGTGAGGGAGATATGTGACGTGGATATACGTCACGTTCTCACGCCCCACGTCCTTGCGCATCTGGCGGATAGCCTCAATGAAGGGCTGTCCCTCGATGTCGCCGACGGTGCCACCTATCTCAGTTATCAACACATCCGCGTTGATGCGCGCGGCGCACTCCAAGATGGTTCTCTTGATTTCGTCGGTTACATGGGGGACTACCTGGATGGTTCCCCCGAGAAACTGTCCCTCCCGCTCCTTGTTGATAACGGAACTGTAGACTTTTCCAGAGGTAGCGTTGGCGTCCGCCGTCAGGTCCACTCCGATGAATCGCTCGTAGTGGCCAAGGTCGAGGTCTGTCTCAGCACCGTCCTCGGTAACGAAGACCTCCCCATGCTGATAGGGCGACATCGTGCCGGGGTCCACGTTGAGATAGGGATCGAGTTTCTGGACAGCGACGTTGACTCCGCGGGCCTTGAGGAGTGCGCCGATGGAAGCGACGGTTATTCCCTTGCCAACCGAACTGACAACACCGCCCGTTACAAAAATGTGTTTGGCCATATTGCGCGGCTGTAAGGGAACAGGACTCACCCCATTATAGGAATCGCCGCTTACGGTGTCAATCGCAAGCAGCCTGGCGATATGGGGTCTTGCTGCCAACCGTGACGGCAAGCTACACGAATCGGCATTGCCGCTTCAACACTCCTCCGACCACGGCGTGCCGGCCTCACAATATGGGCACACAGTACGGTGGGTGCTTGACATGGTGCCAACAGCATGTTAACGTCACAACGGCAAGTGGTGGCCGTTCGCCGCACCCCTTCCATCAGGGGTCATCGAGAATGAGACGAGTGTACGTCAGAGAGGAGCTGTGCATAGGTTGCGGACTCTGCCGCGTGCATTGTGAGGCGCACCAAACGGGGGAGGACGACCTCGTGAAGGCGTTCAAGAAACGATGGGCTCCACCGGCCGGCGGCATTCGTGTGGAGACTCTTGGGACACGAGCAATCTCGGTCAGATGCCACCACTGCGATGACGCGCCCTGCATCGAGGCCTGTCTGACCGGCGCCCTGTACAGGGACGCGGACAGCGGCCTTGTCCTGCTTGACCGCGAGCGATGCATCGGTTGCGGCACCTGCACGCTGGTTTGCCCCTTCGGCGCGATTACGAAGGATAGCGAGACAGGCACGATGGTCAAGTGCGACGGCTGCCTTGACCGTGACATTCCACGATGCGTAAGCGTCTGTCCCAACGGGGCCCTCGCGGCGAAGGAAGAGGAGGCTGCCGATGACATCGCTGGCAGTCCGACGAGAGAGCCGGTTCTCGTGTGACATATTTCATAACCTGACGAAGGAGGTCCGACTGTGAATCTCAGAAGTCCCAACTCCAATGATGCAACGCGAACTGCCAATCGATCACGCGATGTTGTGCCGATGAGTGGCTTGTGTTCGCGTTGCCTTGACGGATGCACCGGCAACTGCGAGGTCTTCAAGGCCAGCTTCCGTGGGCGTGAACTCATCTACCCAGACCCGTTCGGCGAGATAACCGCTGGCGGTGACAAGGACTACCCCATCGACTACTCGCACCTCAACATCCAGGGCTATGCCATGGGTGCAAAGGGACTCCCCGAGGGCGTGACTGCAGGGCCGGACACGGCAACATTCCCCGCGGTCAACACGGAGACCGAGTACGGCTGGGAGAAAAAGGTGAAGATGCGGGTCCCTGTGTTCACAGGAGCTCTCGGCTCCACCGAGATTGCGCGCAAGAACTGGGAGCACTTCGCGATTGGTGCTGCACTGAGCGGCGTGACGCTGGTCTGCGGCGAGAATGTGTGTGGCATCGACCCCGAACTTGAGCGGGACTCGAACGGCAAGGCCGTGGCCGCTCCTGACATGGACCGCAGGATCGAGACCTATCGCCGCTACCACGACGGCTACGGCGAGATTCTGGTTCAGATGAATGTGGAGGATACCCGTCTGGGCGCCGGCGAGTATGTCCACAAGAAGCATGGACTCAAGACAATCGAGCTGAAGTGGGGTCAGGGTGCCAAGTGCATCGGCGGCGAGATAAAGGTAGCCAGCCTTGAGCGCGCACTTCAGTTGCAGGAACGCGGCTATATCGTGACGCCGGACCCGTCCGACCCGATGAACCAGGCAGCCTTCAAGAGCGGCGCCCTGAAGGAGTTCGAGCGACACAGCCGCCTTGGGTTCGTCAGCGAAGAGGGCTTCTTCAACGAGGTCCAGCGACTTCGCGATGTCGGCTTCAAGAGGATCACGTTGAAGACAGGCGCCTACGGCCTGCGCGAGCTGGCTATGGCCATCAAGTGGAGCTCGAGGGCGCACATCGATTTGCTGACCATCGACGGGGCACCCGGCGGCACGGGCATGAGCCCGTGGCGAATGATGGAAGAATGGGGTATGCCAAGCCTGTATCTGCACTCGGCCGCCTACGACTTCTGCAAGCATCTTGCAGACAAGGGAGAGCGCGTGCCGGATATCGCCTTCGCGGGCGGGTTCAGTAGTGAGGATGGCATCTTCAAGGCGCTGGCTCTTGGCGCGCCTTTCGTGAAGGCCGTATGCATGGGGCGCGCTCTGATGATTCCCGGCATGGTCGGCAAGAATATCGCCCAGTGGATAGAGGCCGGAAAGCTTCCGAAGACGGTCGGCCAGTACGGCTCAACACCGGAGGAGATATTCGTGTGTTGGGAGGAAGTGAAGAAGATAGTCGGTGCGGGCGAGATGAAGAACATCCCGCTCGGCGCTATCGGTTTCTACAGCTACGCGCAGAAGCTGAAGGTCGGCCTGCAGCAGCTCATGGCCGGCAACCGTAACTTCAACGTCGCAGCCATCGGCCGCAACGACCTCATGTCGCTGACGGAGGAGTGTGCGAGGGTTAGCGGCATTCCGTACCTGATGGATGCATACCGACAGGAGGCACTAGCCGTACTCGACAGCTAGTCCGCCTCTGCCGGGCGACATTCCTGCCGAGGAGGTACTCGCTTGCAGCGGTTTGACCGAAGCCTCGTCAAGAGCACACGCCAACTACAGGAGGTGAGTCATGTCTATCAATTGGGGACTTCATTACACGGCAACGTCTGACACCTCTCGGGTCCTGTCCGGCCGGACCCTGTTCAAGGCTGAGATCGACGAAGCGCTACTAAGAAGGGATCTCGACTCAATGGGACTTTCCGGCCCCATCGTGGGGATAATGAACGACCGGTACATCCGCAGGGTAGGGCAGGACACATGGCTGCAAGTCGGTACATCGGGCGAAAAGGACTCGAACTTCCCGATACTCTGGGACTCAACATCGGTCGAGAACGGCGACTACGAGATGCTCGAGCAAATGTGCGTGGTGGTAAAAGAAGGCGCCACTCAGAGTGCTATCACCCGCCAGAACATCGTCCGTGTGGCAGTTCAAAACTGAGAGTGCAAGACGGGTGAATCGTGAATGTTGCTATCATCGACTACGGTGCGGGCAACATTCGAAGCGTGCTGTCTGCGCTGCGCAGCGTCGGGTGCCACGCGACCGTGGCTCAGTCGCCATCGAACTTGCGTAGCGCCCGCGCCGTGATTCTACCAGGTGTGGGGGCGGCCGCCGACACGATGGAGAACCTGCGCTCCCGTGGTCTTGCGGATGTCATAGTCGACTGGATTCGCGCGGACCGTCCCTTCCTGGGAATCTGCATGGGACTCCAGGTACTGTTCACCGAGTCTGAGGAGGGGGGCGGCCAGGACTGCCTTGGAGTTATCCCCGGCCGCGTCAGGCGATTGCCCCGGGGCATGAAGGTCCCGCACATGGGATGGAACCAGGTGCACTACACCCGGGACATCGCGCTCTTCGACGGCATTCCTGAGGGGTCCGACTTCTACTTCGTTCACAGCTTCGTGGCAGAGCCGACGGACCACTCGGTCATCGCAACTGAGACCGAGTACGGCACACGGTTCTGCAGCGCGATCCAGCGCGGGAACCTGGTGGCAACGCAGTTTCATCCCGAGAAGAGCGGCCCTCTGGGCTTGAGGGTGTACGCTAACTTCCTGAGGGACGCCCTCCACTAGGCCTTTCCCATCACGATGGCGGTCAGAGCATGAAGAAGTATACGTATGTGATTGTTGGGAACTCGGCCGGCGGCCTGGCCGCGGCGCGCCAACTGCGCAAGGCGGATGGCTCCGCCCCGGTTCTCATGCTGTCCGAAGAGGAGCATGCCGGCTACTCCCGACCGCTGATTTCGAAACAAGTGTCCGAAGGAAAGGGCATCGACGAGATGCATCTTCAGCCACCTGAGTTCTATGACGAGTGGGCCATCGAGCTTCGCCTAGGCACTCGTGCGCTGTCGCTTGACACAAGGCAGCACACAATTGAGACGAGCGGTGGGCACAGGGTCGGCTGGGAGCGGCTGCTGCTGGCCACGGGCAGCAGGCCAATAGTGCCCCCTATACCGGGACGCGAGAAATCAGGCGTATTCACGTTCGCAACTTTCGGCGATGCGCACGAGATTGCGCGACGGCTCCCTGCCGTGAAGCACGCAGTCGTTGTCGGAGGAGGCTTCATCGGGCTGAGTGCCGCAGACGCACTGCGCAAGCGCGGAGTTGCCGTAACGATTGTTGAGATGTTGCCGAGGCTCTTGAGCGCGATGCTGGACCAGACCGCCTCGGCAATGGTCGAAGATGCCGCGAGCGCCGCGGGAGCCCGTGTCCTTGCCGGCCGACAAGTGGTCTCGATAGACAGTGACGTATTGTCGCCGGGAACCGTGTCCGGCGTCACGCTGGACGATGGCTCTCTCATTCCGTGCGAAATGGTAATCATGGCCGTCGGGGTCAGGCCGCGCATAGAGCTGACTAAAGGGGTTCTGTCCGTAAACCGGGGAATCATCGTTGACGCCGGGATGAGAACATCATGCGATGATGTTTTCGCATGCGGTGACGTCTGCGAAACCCGCGACTTCGTTCGTGGCGAGAAGTCCGTTATTGCGGTCTGGCCCAACGCGGTGTCCGGAGGAGCCGTGGCCGGGGCGAACATGACGGGACTGGACCACGCCTACGCAGGAAGCACAACCCTCAATTCTCTTCCATACTTCGGTCTGTCCGTCGGCTCTGCGGGAGTAGTCGATGGCGATTCCTCGACGACGGAGGAGGTGGTCGCGCGCGGGAGGGATTTCTACAGGAAGGTCGTTCTTCGTGACGGAGTAGTCGCAGGCATGGTGTTCGCAGGAGACACAACCAAGTGTGGTCTTATCTACATGCTGATGAGGCGCAAGGTACACGTGGGTGAGTGGAAAGAGGCCCTGGTGCGTGACGAGTTCGGATTGCTGTCTCTGCCCGACGAGTTGTGGCATGACGAGGTCGCACTCGACCCGGTCGTGGATAACCCTCCGCCTCCGGCCGGCTTCTAAAGGCACCGGGCGCGAGCACGCAGCGTTGTGGAAGGTGACAGAATGAGAGATCTAAGGCTGCTCAACAACAAGTACGGCGACGACAGAGTATCCGATGGGTGCTCCATCTTCGGAGTCATGGATACCTCCGGGGCACTTATCGGTGCTGATGTGCCCATACGGGCTATCGACCTGATGCGTGACCGCGACAATGGACTCGGGGGCGGATTCGCTGCCTACGGTCTCTATCCGGAACACGAGGACAGCTATGCGTTCCACATCATGTACAGCAACCACGCCGGTCAACGAGAGACCGAGGAGTATCTGGGCGAGTGGTTCACAATCGCGAAGGCCGAACCGATGGATGTCGACCCATCTGCTCTGCCAAACCCGCCTGCCATGTACCGGTATTTCGCATCTCCGAAACCGAACGAAGTTCGAGGCGGAGACCCTGAGCAATATGTGTCAGACAGGACGATGAGGATAAACACGTCCATCGGGGATAGCTTCGTCTTTTCCTCGGGGAAGAACATGGGTGTCTTCAAAGGGGTGGGGCATCCCTTCGACGTTGCGAGGTTCTTCCGTCTCGAGCAATACAGTGGATACATCTGGACGGCGCACGGGAGGTTCCCAACGAATACTCCCGGATGGTGGGGCGGCGCTCACCCATTTGGTCTTCTCGACTGGACGGTCGTCCACAACGGGGAAATCTCATCGTATGGCATCAACCAGCGCTTCCTTGAGCAGTATGGCTACCAGTGTTCGCTGCAGACCGACACGGAAGTAATCACCTACGCGGTGGACCTCCTGGTCCGAAGACACGGGCTGCCCATCGAGGTCGCCGCCAAGGTTCTTGCGGCTCCGTTCTGGAGCGATATGGAGCAGATGAGCGCAGATGAGCGTGAGGTGGTAACAGCGCTGAGGCTGACCTACGGGGGGCTGCTTCTCAACGGACCGTTCACCATTATCATTGCACGCAAGGGTGAGATGGTGGGGCTTACCGACCGGATAAGGTTGAGGCCTCTCGTTGTCGGCACGCAGGGCAACAAGGTCCTCCTTTCGTCGGAGGAATCCGCCATGCGTCTTGTGTGCCCCGACCTGGAAGAGACATGGATTCCTGTCGGGGGCGAACCCGTGGTGGCTCGTCTCGGACAGGTGCCCACCGGCGGAGAGACCTGGCAGGGTGCCGAGGTGTTCGCTGGTGCTCACTAAGCGCATTATTCCCTGCCTGGACGTCAAGGACGGACGGGTGGTGAAAGGCAAGAGTTTCGAGTCTCTTCGGGACTCGGGCGACCCTGTCGAACTGGCGCAGCGCTACTACGACGAAGGGGCAGACGAGCTGGTCTTCCTTGATATCACTGCGAGCAAGGAACACAGGCAGACGATGGCGGAGGTGGTCGAACGAATCGCGCACGTCGTCTTCATCCCCCTGACGGTTGGTGGAGGACTGCGAACGGTGGAGGACATGCGGCGGATGCTGCTGAGCGGAGCGGACAAAGTGTCCGTGAACACAGCCGCCGTGCAGAACCCGGACCTCATTCGATGTGCCGCCGACCGGTTCGGCAGTCAGTGCGTGGTCGTGGCCATCGACGCGAAGAGAGTGGCCGGATCCGAGCCACTGCGGTGGCAGGTACACACATACGGTGGTAGTGTGGCCAGAGCCATCGACGCCGTAGAATGGGCAGGGCGGGCAGCCGAACTTGGCGCGGGTGAGATTCTACTGACAAGCATGGATGCCGACGGGCACAAGACGGGCTACGACGTGCATCTGACTCGAGCCGTTTCGACAAGTGTCTCCATACCCGTCATCGCCAGCGGGGGGGCAGGTTCAGCACAGGACCTGTATGAGGTTCTGGAGTTGGGCAAAGCCGATGCAGTACTTGCAGCCAGCATTTTTCACTATCGTGAGACTGGTATCCAGGACATCAAGCTATTCCTGCAGGCCAGGAACGTCGCAGTGAGGCTATAGGATAAAGCAAATGAAGAGCTACCTTCCATCAGTCTATGTGGTCGAGCGCGACCCGAATCGATGTATTCAATGCAAGGTGTGTGTCAACCAGTGCACCTTCGATGCGAACTATTTCGATGAGGAAGAAGGGGTCGTCAAGAGCCGCGAGGAGAACTGCGTTGACTGTCACCGGTGCGTAGCCTTCTGCCCAACAAATGCTCTCACTGTTCGGCGGAATCCGCTCGAATACCGGACCAATGCCAACTGGCGAGCAGAGGTCATCGAAGACATCCTGAAACAAGCCGAGACAGGGGGCATGCTCCTGACAGGCATGGGCAGTGACAAACCCTACCCCATCTACTTTGACCATCTACTCTTGAATGCGAGTCAGGTCACGAATCCTTCAATCGACCCTCTGCGGGAACCGATGGAGCTCAGCACCTACCTCGGTCGCAAGCCGGAGCGGGTCGAGTTCGACGCCTCCGGGCGCGTGAAGACTCCTTTCGCGCCACAGGTCAAGATTGAGACGCCAATCATGTTCTCCGCCATGTCATACGGAGCTGTAAGCCTCCGCGTACAACAGTCGCTGGCCCGAGCTGCTACGGAACTCGGGACGCTGTGGAACACGGGGGAAGGTGGGCTCCACCCATCTCTGGCGAAGTACGCTCCGAATACCATCGTGCAGGTGGCGTCCGGACGCTTCGGAGTGTACTCCGAGTACCTGAGAGCGCCGCAGATTATCGAGATCAAGATAGGCCAGGGTGCAAAACCGGGGATCGGAGGGCATCTTCCCGGCGAGAAAGTGACGGATGATGTCTCCAGGACCCGAATGATTCCGGCGGGTACCGATGCGTTGTCGCCCGCACCGCACCACGATATCTACTCAATTGAGGACCTCAGGCAGCTCATCTACGCCATCAAAGAGGCGACTGAGTACACAAAGCCGGTGTCAGTGAAAATCGCGGCCGTTCACAACACGGCAGCAATCGCGAGTGGCATGGTGCGTGCCGGCGCGGACATCATCGTCATCGATGGGCTACGGGGCGCCACCGGCGCAGCTCCCAAGGCAATACGTGATAACGTAGGCATTCCGATTGAACTCGCCCTGGCGTCGGTCGATACCCGCCTTCGCCAGGAAGGGATACGCAACCAGGCTTCCATCGTGGCGTCGGGTGGCATACGTTCCAGCGGAGATGTGGCCAAGGCGATTGCACTTGGCGCCGACGCCGTCAACATTGGCACCGCAGCGCTGATAGCTCTCGGGTGCCACGTGTGCCAGCAATGCCATACGGGAAAATGCGCGTGGGGCATTTGCACCAGCGATCCTGCGTTGACCAAGCGCATCAACCCGGAGTTGGGCGCAGAGAGGCTCGTCAATCTGGTACGTGGTTGGAGCCTCGAGATCAAGGACATTCTCGGAGGAATGGGGGTCAACGCCATCGAAAGCCTCAGAGGAAACCGGCTGCATCTCAGAGGTGTGGGCCTGACGGATACTGAACTGGACATTCTTGGCGTGAGAATGGCAGGTAGCTGATATGGACAATACAGAGCTCACAAGCAAGGGATTCATGGAGATTGACGCTCTTGGCCTGTCCTACAGGGAATTGAACACGGCATTGACCGGGCTTGCGCAGGAAGGTGTGAAGCAGATCGCCGTGCGGAACGTCAACGGTCAACGCTATATTGGAACGAACCTGCGCGGCGATGTGCACCTGGAACTCCAGGGAACTCCGGGCAACGATCTGGGGGCATTCATGGACGGCCCGACCATCACCGTGCGAGGCAGCGGCCAGGACGGAGTGGGAAACACGATGAATCAGGGCTCGATCATCGTGCATGGACATGCGGGCGATGCGCTCGGCCTTGCCGCACGCGGTGGAATCATTCTGGTGCGTGATGGCGCCGGCTATCGCGCGGGCATTCACATGAAAGAATACGAGGACAGGCGCCCTGTCATCGTCATCGGCGGTGCGGCGCAGGATTTCCTCGGGGAATACATGGCAGGTGGCGTCCTGGTCGTGCTAGGATTGATGCGACCACGTGTTGCCCGGAGCCATGCTCGTTTCATTGGTACAGGAATGCATGGTGGAGTTATCTACTTGCGCGGCAGCGTGGAGAGCCACCAGCTTGGAAAGGAAGTGGGCGTTGCCTCGCTGGCCGCAGACGACAGACGGGTTCTCGAAGATGCCGTCGGACGTTACGCAACCAGTTTTGAAATGCCGGCAGGGGACATTCTCGCTGCCGACTTCACGAAGCTGTACCCCCTGCATCTGCGACCGTATGGGCGACTGTACGCCTACTAGTGCGTAGACAGTGAGCGACAGGTATTCACCACACATCGTCCTTGTTGCGCGTGAGCGCCACTCGGATCCACACCTTGTGCGCGAACTCCGGTTGCTCGACCCGGGTCTTGGAGAGGTCCTGGTAGGAGAAAACGGCCTTGAGTCTCTCCCGCGCCCTGCTCCCTCCACGGTTGTTGTCAGGGCCATCGCCGCAGACGAACTGACGGACCTGCTATCGAAGGTCAAGAGGCGTGTCCGGTGTCCCGTCCTCGTTGTCGTCAGCGCCGAATTGCTGGAGTCCGTCGGGCCTCATCTTGCGGCCGACGATTTCGCAGCTACAACAGCATCAGGCCCGGAGTTGAGGGCGCGTATCCGCCGCCTGCTCAGCGCCAGCGCGGATAGCCCGGATGTCATGCGTCGTGGCGCTCTCGTAATCAACACGGCCACCTGCGAGGTGACACTGGACGGCCGACTGATAGAGCTTACGTACAAGGAGTACGAACTGCTGAAGTTCCTCGCGGGTCGCCCTGCACGTGTGCATACCCGGGAGTCCCTGCTGGATGGAGTCTGGGGCTACGACTACTACGGCGGCGACCGGACCGTAGATGTGCATGTAAGAAGGCTGAGGAGCAAGATCGAGGATGCCGAACATACATTCATCGATACTGTCCGCAACATCGGCTACCGTTTTCGCAAGCAGGCGTAGCCTCTGAAGCCTTGCTGCTCAAGTGGTCGTGCACGAGCGCCGTGGCCACATTCGTGTGTTACTATTGAATCCGCCCGTGCAGGAAGCTGAGTGTGCACGAATTCCTCGATATGTGAGCGCTCGCCGGTGGCATTCCCGTGGGCCCGGCTGTGAGCAAGAGACCGGCGGCCTCCTGCCTGAGAATGCGGGGCAAGTTGACCTCAGGTTGCCAGGAATTCGTGCTGGCGAAGCCGGTACGGACGCAGTGCAGGCGCCAATGAAGTTCGGAGAGGCTGTTGCATGACTGACAGTAGCGGATATGAGACGGTAATCGGTCTGGAAGTACACGCGCAGCTGGTCACCGAGAGCAAGATGTTCTGCGGCTGCTCGACGGACTACATGGACAGCCCGCCGAACACTCATGTGTGTCCGATCTGTCTGGGGATGCCGGGGACACTACCGGTAGCAAACAGGCACGCCATCGAGTACGTCATGATGACCGCGCTGGCGCTGCATTGCGACTTGCCCGCCAGTACGCGCTTCGACCGGAAGAGCTACTTCTATCCTGACCTGATGAAGGGATACCAGATTTCGCAGTACGACGCCCCTATCGGACACAAGGGCTGGCTCGATATCGAAGTCGATGGTCAGGCCAGGCGAATAGGTATCACGCGCGTCCACCTCGAGGAGGATGTGGCCAAGTCGTTTCACATGCAGGGCTGCAGCCTGATAGACGTCAACCGCTCGGGAGTGCCCCTCATGGAGACAGTCAGCGAGCCCGACATGAGGTCTCCCGAGGAAGCGCGTGAATACCTCGTCAAACTGCGGACACTCCTGAGGTATATCGGTGTGTCAACGGGCAACATGGAAGAGGGCAGCTTCCGCTGCGACGCAAACATCAGTCTCCGCCCTATCGGCTCCACAGAGCTTGGCGCCAAGGTGGAAGTGAAGAACATGAACAGCTTCCGCGGCGTCTACCGAGCCCTCAAGTACGAACAGCAGCGACAGGTGCAGGTCCTTCAGGCCGGGGGCAGCCTGAAGCAGGAGACCATGGGCTGGCTTGAGGCTGAGGGCGTAACCGTTTCACAGAGAAGCAAGGAATACGCGGACGACTACCGCTACTTCCCTGAACCAGACCTGCCTCCGCTGGTGCTGAGCCAGGAATGGGTAGAGGAAGTCAGGGCACGCCTGCCGGAACTGCCGGACGCACGCAAGGCAAGATTCATAGAGACGTACGGTGTCCCCCCTCCCGACGCGGGGACACTCGTGTCTTCAAGGACACTCGCCGATTTCTTCGAGGAGTCCGTTACGACCGCGGGCGCGAGCCACGGGCACGCTCTTTCGAACTGGATACTGGGTGACGTGAGCCGCCTGCTCAACACCGCCAACGTGGATATCTCCGACAGCCATCTTTGGCCGGAGGGGCTTGCGCAGTTGTTGGACCTGGTGCAGAAGGGCGTGCTGAGCGGTCCCTCCTCGAAGTCCGTGCTGGACGAAATGTTCAGGTCAGGCAAGGCGCCTGCCGAGATCATTAAGGAACAGAACCTCGATCAGATCAGCGGGTCCGATGAACTTCTGTCCGCGGTGCGGCAGGCAATTGCCGACAACCCCGGGGCCGTTGCCGACTACAAGGCCGGCAAGGAGCAGTCCATCATGTTCCTGACAGGTCAAGTGATGCGATTGACGCGCGGGCGGGCGAATCCCGGCCTGACGCGCGATCTGCTGCAGCGTGAGTTGGCCTGAAGCCGAGCAGAGGCGGGTGCGGCGGGCCAGGTATTTCACACAGTTGCAATGCCTGTGTAACGCATCCGTAACACTGGCGTCCGACAATGTGGACAGATTGAAGAATGTGCTGCGACGTACGCACACACAACATGAAGGAGGAAAGGCGGCCATGAGAAGCAGGAACGAAGCAAATGAGTATGTGCTCAAGACGGCAAAGGAGCACGACGTCAAGTTCATTCGCCTGTGGTTCACCGATATTCTCGGCTTTCTGAAGAGTTTCGCGATTACCGTGGAGGAACTGGAAGGCGCTCTTGAGGAAGGGATGGGGTTCGACGGCTCATCTATCGAGGGGTTCACACGGATAGACGAGAGCGACATGATGGCGCTGCCGGAGCCGGAGACGTTCCAGTTACTACCCTGGCGGCCCAAGGAGCAGCATGCTGTTGCGCGGATGTTCTGTGACATCATCAAACCGGAGGGGACCGCATTCGATGGTGATCCGCGTTTCGTGCTGAAGAGAAACCTGCAGCGAGCGGCCGACCTTGGCTACACCTACTACGTCGGACCCGAGCTGGAGTACTTCTACTTCAAGGACAAGTACTCTACAGAAGGGCTCGACGAGGGCGGCTATTTCGACATGACACCGCTCGACCTGGCGACGGACCTCAGGCGCGAGACGGTGCTGACGCTCGAGGAGATGGGGATCGGCGTGGAATACTCGCACCACGAAGTCGCCGGAAGCCAGCATGAGATTGACGTACGCTACACGGATGCGTTGACGATGGCGGACAACGTGATGACCTACCGGCTGGTGGTGAAGCAGATCGCGTTGGCCCACGGAGTCCATGCCAGCTTCATGCCCAAGCCGGTTTTCGGCATCAACGGGAGCGGCATGCATGTTCACCAGTCGCTCTTCAAAGATGGCCGAAATGCGTTCTTCGACCGCAACGGAGAGTACTACCTGTCGGAGACAGCACGCAGCTTCATCGCGGGTCTTCTGAGACACGCGCCGGAATTCACTGCAGTCACCAACCAGTGGGTGAACTCTTACAAGCGGCTTGTCCCCGGGTACGAGGCGCCGGTGTATCTGTCGTGGGCTCGCCGCAACAGGGCTGACCTCATCCGCGTTCCAGGCTACAAGCCCGGCAACGAGAACGCCACGCGCCTGGAACTGCGGTCTCCCGACCCGGCGTGCAACCCGTACCTGGCTTTCTCTGTGATGCTGGCTGCAGGGCTGGAGGGCATCGAAAAGGGATACGAGTGTCCCGAACCCGTCCAAGAGAACGTCTACCTCATGACGGAACAGGAGAGAAAGGACCGAGGTATCGCGACGCTGCCTGCGAATCTGTACGAGGCAATCCAGGTGGCCGAAAGCAGTGAACTCCTGCGGAAGGCTCTCGGTGACCACGTCTTCGAAGCCTTCATTCAGAACAAGAAGATAGAGTGGCACGAGTACAGTACCCAGGTGACGGAATACGAGATCAATCGCTACCTGCCAATCCTGTAGTGCGCCGACCTGCTACAATGTCGTACGGTGCCCTTGCTAGGAGCCTGTCGGAATAACCACACTGACGGTGGGATTACACATCGTAGAGTGGGGTTGGTGCGCGAATTCACGAAGGCCGGGGGTGTGCGCATCCAGTTCAACTGCCCCCGTGGCCGAGCAGCTCCCTTCGTGCGAATTCCG
>JAUVZB010000027.1 GCA_030602785.1 Dehalococcoidia bacterium | reverse complement strand
GTGAGGCTACACAGCGTAGGGCAGGGTTGGTGCGCCACTCCACGAAGGCCGGGGGTGCGCATTCAGTTCACCTGCGCCCCATGGCCGAGCTACTCCCTTCGTACCAATGCTGAGGGGGCTGTTTCTCCGACAGGTTCCTAGAATGGACTCATGCTCGCCCGGCAGAACAACCATGCGTTTATCGACGGCACCAATCTGCACAAATCCCTTCAACGCAGCGGCCTGCAAATCAACCATGCCAAGTTTCGCCAATACCTTCGTGAGAAGCTCGGCGTCACGAAGGCATACTACTTCCTTGGCTATGTCGGAGGAAATGAAGGACTGTACGCGGACCTGCAAGCGGCAGGGTACACTCTCGTCACCAAGCCGACTCTCCAACTTGCGAGCGGGCTTGTCAAGGGCAACTGCGACACAGAACTGGTTCTGACGGCGGCAACGACGCTCGACTCCTATGACCAAGGAGTGCTGGTTTCCAATGACGGAGACTTCACGTGCCTGATTCGTTATTGGAAGGGGCGCGGCCAATTCAAGAGACTGATAGCTTCAAGCCGCGATAACTGTTCGCGACTGCTTCGTGTTGCGGCGGAACAGCGGGTAATCTACGTGGACGAGGCGAGCGTCAAAGTGGGGCTGAAAAGAATCGAGGGGAAACACTGTAAGGACGGAACCTTACAACCTTCCCCCTCATCGTGATGCTACAAACGTAACACCGAAAAAGGGCCGGTGTCAAGTTTTTGACAGGCATTGTTTTTGACAGGCATCTAAGGACTTCTAGGGACTTCCACGGGCTAATGCTGACAGTCTGCCGGAAGGGACAACCCGCATTCGCGTGTGCTATTGAGAGATGGGCAGCAGACTCCACGCAATACCCTCCTCCGGGCGACCGTACGACCACCACTCCCTGTCCGCCAAGTGACCTTGCTGACTCCCAGGCCCGTCTCGTAGAAGGCGGCTTCTGGGCAGGCAATAGAACGAGAAGAAGGAACATTCGACCCTGCCGCCCCATGAAGACAGGCGACCCTTCCGCGAGATCCTTCCGGTACTGCTGTGCAGACCAGAAGGCCAGTGACGCTTCCCGACAGCCTTAGGTTCTACCAGCCACCGATTGGGTGACAACGCCTACTCCAGCTTTCAGGGATTCAGTCCAATCGCCGATGAAGTAGTTGACAGTCACACGAACAGGCCAGCCGGACCGGACAAGCGTCCGGCCCTGCCGACCTGCAATACTCACGCGTTAGTAGCTGATGGGAGTGCGAACTTCAATAGGGCCTTGTGCCATGTCTTTCTGAAACAGCTCGCGGAAGCGACGAGAGACCGGGCCCGGCTTTCCGTTGCCTATCGTCCTTCCATCGTATCTGACAACGGGCAGCACCGACCCGCTCGTCAAGAGGATAATCTCCGCACTCTCATAGACCTCATCCTGTGTGATATCTGTCTGACAGATCCCTTGCAGTTCTCCACTGGCAATCAACTCCTTGCCGAGTTGGGCCGCTCGGACAAGGCCAGTGCCCCTCAGCATGCGCGCAAACGTTGGATACTTGAATACGCCTTCCTGGCTGACAATAGTTACATTCTCGGTTGACGACTCGGTCATGCGTCCTTTTTCGTCGAACCAGATACCGAAATCCGCGTTGTTCCGATGAGCCTCCATTTCCACCAGGGCATTGAGTAGATAGTCAGTCGACTTCACCTGAGAATAGAAGCCCAACTTCAGCGGCACATGGGCCGTTACCGCAGATGCTCCTTCGTCAAGGAAGTGAGACGGAAAGTTCTGGTTCACCGTCGTCCCTAGTACGACAACGTACAGGTGACTCCTATCAGTTGTTGTCGGGTCGCAGGCGAAGCTCCCGATTCCGCGAGTGGCGAACATGCGCACGCCGCCGTCCCTGGCACCCGAAATGGCGATGGTCTCCAGCGTAATCTGCTTGATTGTGTCCAGGTCAAACGGCAAGTCCAGAGATATTATCTCTGCCGATCTCTTCAGTCTTGCCATGTGGGCCTCGAAGCAGTACGCGTGGCCACCGACAACAGGGAAGTATTCAAAGATTGCATCGCCACGATTCACTACACGGTCATCTATCGGTATGACCATCAAGGCTGGGTCTGTCACAACTCCACCGAAAACACTGGAGTACATGGCAAGGTAGTTAGAACCACCCGGCTCGCGCCACTTGGGAGCCTTGCAAAACACTTCGTCTCTGGACAGTATCTTAAGACTCATTGTTCCCCCTCCTTTTCCCCTCACCATACCCTACAACAGAGTCCACTTCAAGCACCATCGATATTGTCCGGCGCATTTTCTTACCCCAGCTTCGTCCCTATCCAGCACCACTCCCTCCCGCTCCAGGCCGAGGACCAGTCAACACTGACCGTTGCACAGTCCCCCGGGGGCGTCTGACGGTTGCGCCTCAAGGAACCGCCCGGCTCTACGTGCGCCGGGATTCCTCGTTCTCTATCGCATCAACATCCACCATGCCAATGCTTTGCGTCAAGCCAAAGCCCCTGATGACATCACGGCTGTTTGGCGGACACCCCTGAACAAAACAAGCCTCCTTTCTGAATCTCGCAAGACAGTTCCCTACGAGCAGCAATCGATCCCGAGATACTTCAGGGAGACTCTCGGCCTTCCCGCACACCACCGTCCACCCAGCCGTCTTCTCCAACAGGTTCGCTTCTTTGAGATCAAACAGCGTACTGAGAATCTGGTTTCTGCAGCCACTGCACGTCTTGTCGCCCACGACGATGTTGAGGCCAGGTGGGAACGGAATAGCTTCGGTAATCGCCTCTTCTGAGCGCTTGAAGCGGTGCTGCACATTGCCAATAGTGTCACCAACCACTTCGATTTCACTCAGATCCCCAACACCGAGCGACCGCTGAGCCGCTTCTCGGATGCAACCGCACTCATGGAGATCGAACCCCATCACCGCACTCGTAACAGCGTCCACTGCAACTACATCTCGTCCGGCCACGATCAGATTCATCTCCAGAGCTTCGCCGAAAGCAGGCCCCAGCCCCTGCATGGCGACAATGCCATCGACCACTGCGAAAGACGGCTTGACCACCGTCAGGAGGTCGGCTGTGCTCTGGAACACGCCGTAAGTGTGATGGAACTTGCGCTTCCACGCATCCGGCAGCACACCCTTCATATTCTTGATGGAGAGCGTCACCCCCGCCTGGTCATGTGTCTTCATCTTCGGCACGCTGACTATAGCGTCCGCTTCAACCACCAGCCTGGGCAGTGATACCTCCTTCAATGCCACTCCGTGCGGCACCGGGACAGTGACAAGCTCAGTCCCTTTCTGCTTCAGGTTGACCACCTCATAGCCTTCGGCCCGAAGTCTATCGTAGCCAGCCATACGGATCGCTTCCTCGGTATCGAGTCCCACGAACGAAGACTCAGCTATGATGGGGCGGCCCCCACCTTCTCGCACCATGTCGGCAACTACTCTGCAGATGATGGGACTGGTAGTCGCTCCACTCTCTGGAGGCTTTGGAGCTACAAGGTTGGGTTTGATGATTACCGTCTTGCCTCTTGCAGCGATCCCGGCCAGACCGCCTGCGAGTTCCACGGCTTTCCTGACAGCAGCCTCTATCTGTTGCTCACTTGGCTGTTCCTGTGTCCTTACGAGCGCAACTTCCGTCTTTGACATGACACGTCCCTCCAATAGTCCACAATAGCTACTGAGTCGCTTGAGTAGTGCGAGACCGGGGCCAGCAACCGATAGCCCCAGCAACGACAATGTACCCGAGATTCCACTATATGACTCGAAAGGCGCCGGGTCAAACAGGCGACCTGTAGTCGGCTCAAGATTTCACCGGGACGAGTCAGGCTATCCGGATACCGGAAACCTCCTTGAAAGCAAGCATCTTGACAGAGTGCTGCGAAAGGGCGAGTCGCACAGCCACAGAAGCAGCCAAGAAGTGGCTGAACGGGAAGGGTTTCTGGTCGGGGTGAGAGGATTCGAACATCCGACCACCTGAACCCCATTCATCGAGAAGGGGTATCAGCACGTACGAACTGGTCATTTTACGACTACTCCCCCGCCGTCACTCTCTTCGTGGAGTATCATCCAGTGCCAGCCTGTACTAATCAGAATGTTGGCAAAATGTTGGCAAGAGCCCGTTCGTGTTTTGTTCGTAGGCCGACGTGTCGGTTTTGATTCACCAATCCCAAAGGCCACCCCCGTCTTCCGTATTGGGTAACTCCGCAGGAAATGCGCGGCATGTCCGTCCGCAATCGGGAAACGCGGCGGACAACGAGGACGGCCATCCCCTCCACAAAAGGAAACCCACTCTCCGTAGTGTTATGTGCAGAAGCAGTGATTGCGCTTGGGACAACACAGACCGAGGAGGGTGCTACTTGAGCAGACTCTGCACACCTAAGAGTGCAGGGCTGTATATCCTATCTCGAACCTTCTTGAACGTCTTGGAGTCGAACAGGACTTCGCTGTATCGCGCTTGAAGACTGCGGTTGTACAGAAGTCCGTAGCTGTCTGCAAATGGGTCCAGTAGCAAGCATTTCGACACGGCCTCACGTCGGTCCCAGTGATTCTGCGGGTCGCGCAGCCGCGCCTCCAAGCTCTTATCACTCGCCAATACTGCATCTACGTAGTGAAGAAGGATGTAGAACAACACAACAACACCCCATTCCGGATATGAGGAGTTGTCAATCCTGTGGCTGGCGTAGAAAGCCTGATTGCGCTCTGCTTTGTATACGTGGGCGTTCGCCGACTTCACGAATCCCTTCTCCAAAGGGTCTGCAGGCCTCCGGGCAGAACCTCATCCTTGGTTACACCCTCTGCGAGTTCGCACAGGTTGAGGACTCTGAAGTCAACGGAAGCCCCGTCCGGCAAGCTCCGCACGAAGTTCACTTGCTCCCTAAACACAGGCAACTGCAGTTCCTCTTCAAATGGCGGAGCCTCTATGAGAGTCCAAATGGTCCAGCGCTCGCAGTGCTCATCAACGAGAACCTCACTCACACACTCAATAGACCGAACTGCCTCCAGATAGTCGGAGACTGGCGGCTCCACCTTCTGATCCGAGTACGGCCTTCCGCCAATGTCACAGAGCTGCCGATGGAGCTCCGCTACCTGACCCTCAAGTTTGGCAATTCGGTCCGCCATCAACCCTGCAGCGTTCTCTAGGACAACCTCGAAAGAGTTCTCGCGCACTATTCCCACCGAATAGTACAGTTCGCTGCGCCGCGCGGTGCGCCCTTTCGGAGGCAGGGGTGTTTCAAACAGGCCACCTTTGGCAAACCTGCCACCGGAAATGACCAGGACGTCCTCCCAGAGCGCGTCGGGCGACGCCTTCTCGTTTGGTTCAAGAAGCCGTGGCCTGCTCTCCATTCTGGTCCCCCTCACGAACTAGTAGCGATACGTATCTATTTCCAAGCTCGATGACTTTTTCTGCCACTGCCGAGTTCAAGACCGCCCTGAGGCCAAACTGCAGATTGACCACAAAACCGCGAGGAGGGTCAAGGTCTATGACGGCGGAATATCGTATCTTCTTCCCTTCCCGTTTCACAACTCGCACGCCCTCTATTGAGTCGAAAGGGAGAGCCGCGCTTTCTGGGAGACGAGCTGGGAGTGCTACCACCGGTCGCACTCGCCTCCGACCGGAGTACCAGTAACTCAGTTGGCAGTCAAAGTCGTCCTCAAGTCCCAGTGGCTCAAGCAAGCGAACCAGACCATCAATAGAACGTTCTTGCTCCCAATACGGCGATGGCACCACGGACCTGAACGCGAATCCGATGTATGAACGGGGCACTTCCAAGGCACCTGCCGAATCGTTCTGAGGAGTCACCATCGCGGATCCGCTCACACCCCGGTAGACTTGCTCGAACATGCAGTCGCCATCGGCGTCTGGTGGGGTCATGCGACACACCTCTTCGACAACATAGGGGGGGAGACACAGGTTGCACGAGAAATGCACCGCTGTCAGGCGCGACTTGCGCAGGCTTGGCCGCATACGACGCATGAGACTATCACACAGATTGCCACGACCGATAGACCGGTCGTGAGAACTTGCCCCCACAATGTAGATGATGTGCTAGCAACTGTCAACTACAAGACAGACCAACACTACAAGACAGAGCAATCAGATTGCGCGATGGGTGATGTGCAGAGACCACCGTAGTCATGCCCTGCAGACCAAGGTTGCCCCCAAACAAAGGTTTATGTGCCGAAAGGGTGCAAGGCGTTTGCACAGGCATAGGGCGATTGGTCATGGGAGGGGGCTGGATGCACAGCACGCGCGGTCCCGCAGCCTACACTTGGGGTCGTTTCCCGCAGGGCATGGGGGCCAGGCTTCCGTATGTGCCCGACGCAAACCGTCCGGCAGGTCCGGGGGTCGACGTCCCAGATCCGGCCGGCGGCGTCGATGTATCGTCCCTCGGAATCCCAGGACCCGGTCCGCAGCTTACTTGCTCTGGGCCGCGGAGGGCTGGCCCGTCGGACGCGGGGCCGGTTGGAATCGGCGAGGATACGGTCTCGGGCCCGGGCGAGGTCTGCCTTAGTTCGGGGGACACCATACTTATCTCTGTCCTTCGGGTTTTGGTCCCAGAGTGGTTCCTCTCCTTCGCCCCCCCATTCTCACCAAGCACCTCGCCTGCTGATGAAAGGAGCGTTCTGACTGCGCAACTGTCACAACGGGAAGGAGGTGATGTGTCACCGATGATATGAACGAAAACAGCGGCCTGTGCCTCCCAGCCACGCCGTGCTAACATAGACGTCTGCAGACTCCCACGGTCTCTGACAAACCCTGGCATTTCGTCCTTACCGTTGTTGGCAGGACGCGTTGGAGGTGCTGAACCAATGGACAACGCAAAGTACGAGAACGCAATCCTCTTCTTCGCTCACCACGTATCAGGTCTCGGCCCGGCGAAGCTCAACAAACTCCTATACTTCGCCGACTTCGACCATTTCGAGAAGTACGGGGAACCCATCACGGGCGATACCTACGTGAACAACGAGTTGGGTCCTGTCCCACAGCACACCCAAGACATGCTGGAGGAGATGGTTCGCGACAAGAAGCTCAACGTGCTTCTTCAGCCTGTGTTTGACTATGTCAGACATAGCCTCCAGCCGACGGAGGAACCGAACCTTACTGTATTTGAAGACAGTGAAATCGACATGCTCCGTTCCATCACATCCAAATTGGGGGCACACACCGCCAAGGAAATAGTGAGCGCCAGTCATGGAGAGGCCCCTTGGCTTGCGACCAGGAAGGGCGAGGAAATTCCGTACGCGCTTGCTTACTACCGAGGCAAGTACGACGAGTCCGAATCTGACTACGAGTCCGAGCCTCGATACGAGCCTATACCTGTCGGCTGATTCACAGACCAAGGCGAGCGCGTAGTTCCTTCCTGACGTCCAGTTCCGCCTTGAACGCATTGTGGTCGTATAGCAGAAGCAATTCGCAGCCTTCGTCATCCTCTTCCACGACCACTTCATATATCAGGCGGTATCCCTTCGATTTTCCGCGCGAGACCGAGGTGTTCTCCACCCTTGTCTTAAACAGTCGCCTTGCCCCGAAACCCTTGTAAGCATCCGTATGGGGAAAGCTGTGCCCTATCGCCAACAGGCGTTCGACGTATACCAGGTCTTGCCCGACAGACGGGTACTTCTTGCCAAGTTGCTTCAGATCCTTCGCAAGCTCGGGATGCCGCTTGATGGCTCGTTCTTCGAGAGAATACTGTCCTCCAACCACGTTCCAGTGCTAACACAGCGATGCCTCTCCGACGGGCAGATGGTTCACATGCGCGAGTAGAGCCCCAGGAAGTCGTGTAGGAGGGGATTAGCGAAGAGGAGGGCCACTGAAGTGATGAAGACTGGCAGCTATGGTCAGAGGGTGTCAGGCAAGAACCTTGAATTGGGAGTCCTGAAGCGCGCGTCCGATATCTTCTGCGTACGGCAGGTCGGAAAGGTCAACACCATCGCTCACACAGAGCAACTCGACACCGATAGGCTCATTGTCTGCTGAGTAGTCTACGTTGCGCAGGGCACCCAGGGATTTGGTGTACGCACATTTCGCGTTGGAAAGCCGGACGTAGATGGCATCAGCCATCTCATCGTATCGAATAGGCCCAATCATTTTCCCTCCTGGTCAGGGGAGCCACATGGCAGTAACCACGCAATCCTTCTTCTCGTTGTACACCACCTTGAGTTGTCTGCCGTCCCGCCAGGTCGCTGCGTATTGCTTGTACCTCTTACGCAACTCAATCACGGTTTCAGCGCCAGAATCGCGCGAAAATGTCGCACTCACAGGCGCCTCGGTGCCACATCTGTCGAGTGTCCCGCAAGAGCGCTTCGAGACTGCTCAAGGGAAGCAAGCACAACTGCTTATCCGATAGACCCCGGCATCATTCGTGGTGTCGAGGCCCGTGGTATCATGTCAAGCATCATGCCAGGGAGTCGAAGGTCTCTAGTACCATAGTCCTCAATGAGCGCGTCTTTCGTGTTGACATGCTGCAACTGCAACACCTAAGATACAAGTAATCTTCCCCGTCGTTCCCTCCGAAAGGGGGAAACTGGCGGGGTTTGTTCGTTAGGGCACGCCTTGGCAGATCGACTCGTCATCTTCATTGATGCCCAGAACCTCTATCGTGGGGCACGACATGCATTTGTACCCCCAGGCGAATCGGAAACAACTTCCCACGTTGTTGGACAAGTGGACCCGCTTGCGCTTCGAAGATTGATCTGTGCCCGCGGTGGACCACAGGGTGCGGCCCGCGACCTCTCCGAGGTTCGCGTCTACACGGGCCGGCCGGACGCCAGCAAGGCCCCGAACACGTACGCGGCACACATGAAGCAGTGCGCTGCATGGACTCGTTCAGGCGTGACCGTAGTAGCACGAGCCTTGCGCTATCCCCCTGACTATCCTTCCTCCAAGCCCCAGGAAAAGGGCATCGATGTGGCCCTGGCAATCGACTACGTAGCATACGCTATTGACGAATTATTCGATGTCGGCGTCATTGTGTCCACCGATACTGACCTTCGGCCTGCGCTTGAGTACGTGCATCGCAAGTGTTCTGCCTCCTGCAGGGTTGAAGTTGCCGCATGGGACAGCTCTACGGCTGCCAGACGATTGAGCATCAAAGGGGCGCATGTGTGGTGTCATTGGCTGAAGCGGGCGGACTACGATAGCGTCCACGACCCGACGGACTACAGCGCGTAGTCATCGCAGGGTCTAGCTCTTCGGCCCCAATGGTTGGCTGGTCAACGCGTCAGTTCCCACTTGCTGTTCCGGAGGCCCCAGGGGGCCATCGGCTTGTTGCTCTGTCTTGCGCGACCCTCTCAAACGTGTCAAGGCACTCTCTAAATCGTTTGCCAGTCCTTCACCAATCCTTCACCCGTAGCCAAGCGGCAGCGGCCGCTGGGAGACATGACGGGATTTCGGTTGCCCGACCCGACAGCTGCGTGAATGCCCCTGACTACTCGCTGTGAGTGTGGTCGCGAAGGCGGTTGTAGATGGCATACAGCGGACGCACCCACATGCCCACAACAAGGGGGGAGAGCAGAGGGCCTAGAACGAACAGCGTAACAGGCACAGCTATGAGGCAAAGGACCCAATGCGTGAGGGCCAGGTAGATGGCGCCGACGATGAACAGCGGGAGCGCAGGCAACGAAACGAGAAGAAGGAACATTCGACCCTGCCTGCCCATGAAAGCAGGCGGCCTCTCTGCTGGGTCCTTGCGGTACTGCTGCGCAGACCAGAAGCCCAGCACCCCACCAGACACAAGTAGCAGGAGTGCCAGCATCATACCCATCCTCATTCCCCCTGTGTCCAGTGTAGTACTCGTCCTTGCTGCCCGCAATAGCCTGCGAGCAGCGGGTGGGCAGCGGGTGAATAGCCTCGTTCCAGAACCACGAGTTGAGAGGAATGTTGCCAAATGAGGATTCTGAGCGCGACAGAAAGGAGGTGAAAAGGGCTGGTTGACGAAGGATTCAGAATCGGGGTGAGAGGATTCGAACCTCCGACCACCTGAACCCCATTCAGGTGCGCTACCAGACTGCGCTACACCCCGCGAGTACGGTTCGTGAGTATGCTATCATATCGCCGTTCGCGCAACAATTACGATTTGGCATGTGAGGCCGTTCCAGCATGAGTAGAAAACACCACGCTCCACCCAAGCTCCACCTCCCCTCGCGGCACGAGCAGTCCCGCATCCAGAAACAAGACCGCACGCGGCGCATCATCATTATTGTCAGCTCTACCTTCCTCGCAGTCGTAGCCGTCATTATTGGTGTTGGCCTCTACATCGACAACGTGCGGCCTATGAACCAGGTGATTCTCCAGGTGAATGACAGGTCATTCAAGATGGGGTATTATGTCGAATTGCTTGAGTCGTACTCGGAGGGCGTGGACCCCTCCCAAATGGGCACGGTCGCAGATGCCATCACGTCGCAGCTCGCACGTGACGCGGTCATCCGGCAAGGCACCCGTGCCGAAGGAATAGTCATAACTCCGGAGGATGTGGAGAAGGAGATGGAGATGCAAGGGTTGCCCGACAGCGAGGTCTATCGGGATGCAGCCGCGGCAGCCCTGTCTGTTCAGGCGCTGCATGAAATAGTCCTGGAGGCACTCCCTCCAGAACTTGAACAGGCGCGCTTCGAGATCATGCTCGTAGAAAGCCGCTCCGTCGCAGACGAAGTCAAGCGCAGCGTGGGCAACGGGGTGCCTCTCACTACGCTTGCGGAGCAGTATTCCTCGAATCCCAATATCCCCGTTGAGCAGGACTGGGTGCCATTGGAGTTGCTCGCCAACGCGGACGTCGCCCGGGCATGCGCTACGCTGGACCCGGGGCAGATAGTCTCCATTCAGGACGAGCAGGCCGCGAAGTACGGTGGCTACTGGTTGCTCGAGGTGATTGACAAGGATGACAACGGGGCCATCAAGCCGCGCGCCATGCTACTCGGGAGCCTCGAGGAAGCCTTTGCCGCAAGAGCACGACTCGACAGCGAGGACTTCGCAACCGTCGCGGCGGAACTGTCTCAGTTCATGGGTGGCGACGAGAATGCCGAACTCGACTGGGTCGGTCTGGACGACACCGTAACTGAGGCGTTCAACGAAGTGGCGTTCTCTCTCGAGCCCAACACCGTCAGCGAGCCCGTATTCGACGAGGAAGTACAGACACTGGGTGGATACTGGGTAGTCAATCTTCTCGGCAGGGAATTGCACGAAGTCAGCGCCGAGGCCGCAGACGGGCTTGCGTCCAAAGCGTTCAACGATTGGTACGCAGCCAATCTCGATGCGGCGTTCATTGAAGAATACCTGACACCGGAACAGAAGAACTGGGCTATCGAACGCGCTGTAGCGTAGACGCGGCTTAGGTCAATGCGAGAAATCGGCGTAGGACTGCTTGGGCTGGGTGTGGTCGGGAGTGAGGTCGCTCACGTGCTGTTGCACCGGGCAACCAGGCTTTCGGAGCAGGTGGGCGCCGCGGTCACGCTGCGTCGGGCCCTGGTGAGAGATGTCTCCAAGGAGCGCTCGCACCCACTTCCCCCGGAAATGCTGACCACCAACCCGGACGATGTTCTTGCGGCTGACGACATCGACATCGTCGTGGAACTCCTCGGAGGAGAACAACCTGCGCTTGACCTCATACGCAGGGCGGTCTCGAACGGCAAGCACGTAGTCACGGCCAACAAAGAGATTATCGCCAAGGCAGGGTACCGGCTGCTTTCGCTCGCGGCCCAGCATGGCGTCGACCTGCGGTACGAAGCAAGCGTCGGTAGCGGTATTCCCATCATTTCGCCACTCCAGCAGGACCTTGCTGCCAACGAGATCAGCGCGATTCGCGCGATTGTCAACGGCACCACGAACTACATCCTCTCCAAGATGGCACACGAAGGCCTGGACTACGCCACCGCGCTCCGCCAGGCACAGGACCTCGGGTATGCCGAACCTGATCCCACCAACGACACAGAGGGGATTGACGCGGCCTACAAGCTTGCGATACTCGCCAGCCTGGCATTCCACACGCCAGTCAGACCGTCCGCAATCTACAGGCAGGGCATCTCCGCGTTGAACCCCAAGGACTTCACATACGCAAACGAGCTCGGCTACGCGGTCAAGCTCCTGGCAATAGCCAAACGGCAGGGGGAAGCCCTGGAGGCCCGCGTTCATCCGGCACTGACGCCACTCGACAGTCAGCTTGCCAACGTCGACGGGGTCTACAACGCTGTTCAAATCGAAGGCGACCTCGTCGGCACACTGGTCTTCTTCGGTCGCGGGGCAGGAGGACAGCCAACATCGAGCACGGTGGTTGCGGATGTCCTGACTATCGCGAGAAACATCGCCAACGGGGGACTCATCCGACCTCGCATCGAGCTCAACAGACGAATCCCCGTCATGCCCATGCTCGACGTGGAAACCAGTTACTACTTCAGGTTGGCTGTTGCAGACCAGCCGGGCGTTCTCGCCCAGATCTCGCGTGTACTGGGCGAGCACCGCATCAGCATTTCCACAGTCATACAGAAGGAACTCGACCCTGCCGCTCAGACTGCCATCATAGTCATAATGACGCACCCGGCTTCTGAGAGGTCGGTCCAGGCCGCAGTAACCGAGTTCACACACCTGCCTCTGGTGCAGGAGGTCAGTGCGCTGATACGCGTCGAGCGTTGAGGGCGCAGCAACGCAGTTCGGCTGCACCCGCCCGGGAGAGCATAGCCATGATGAAAAAAGGCGTCCTCGAGAGATATAGCAATCTCCTGCCCGTCACTCACGCAACACCCATCGTCACGCTCGGAGAGGGCGACACACCGCTCGTGAGGGCCCGGACGCTGGAGCGCGAACTCGGCTGCGGAGAGTTGTATTTCAAGCTGGAGGGCTGCAACCCCACAGGGTCATTCAAGGACCGGGGCATGGTGGTTGCGGTTGCCAAAGCCGTTGAGAACGGCAGCAAGCGGATTATCTGCGCTTCGACCGGCAACACGAGCGCGGCCGCGGCGGCCTACGGTGCGCGTTTCGGCCTGGAGACAATCGTCGTCATACCGCAGGGCAAGATAGCCCTCGGCAAGCTTGCACAAGCAATCGCGTACGGCGCCAGAATAGTCGAGATAAAGGGCAACTTCGACGAAGCTCTGACTATCGTAAGAGCCCTCTCAGAGAAATACCCTATTACCCTGGTCAATTCCCTCAATCCACATCGCATAGAGGGACAGAAGACTGCCGCCTTCGAGGTCGTGGACGAGCTCGGCGACGCGCCGGACTACCTGTTCATTCCAGTCGGCAACGCAGGCAACATCACGGCTTACTGGAAGGGCTTCGTCGAGTACTACGCGCTCGGCAAGTCACAGACACGGCCCCTTATGATGGGCTTCCAGGCAGCCGGTGCGGCTCCCATCGTCAAGGGAAGACCGGTGAAGAGGCCTCGCACGATTGCCACCGCCATACGTATCGGTAATCCAGCAAGTTGGAAACAGGCTGAGGCCGCCCGGGACGAGTCCGGCGGACTCATCGATGCCGTTACGGATGACGAGATACTCGCCGCCTACCGGAAGGTCGCGGCGTGCGAAGGCATATTCATCGAGCCGGCCTCCGCTGCGTCCCTCGCCGGACTCGTGAAGATGAGCGACCAAAAGGACTTCAGCCATTCCAGGGTGGTGTGCGTCTTCACCGGACACGGCCTCAAGGACCCTGATCTGCCTGCGAGGTATGCGGAACCGCCTGTGCGGCTGCCGTCGGACCTGCCCACCGTTGAGCATGCGCTGTTCGGACAGGGTTGACGCAGGCATTGGCCGCAGTAGCATCGAGGTGCAGGAGAATTTGAATCCAGAGAGCATAGAGACTGCCACCAGGATGGCGCTCGAGGCCATCGGCGAGGACCCTGACAGGGAGGGCCTCGCAGAGACCCCCCGGCGCGTCGCCGAGATGTACGCCGAGCTATTCTCGGGCCTCACGAAGGACCCTGCTGCGGAACTCACCGTCAGCTTTGATGAAGGTCACCAGGAAATGGTGATTGTCCGTGACATCCCCTTCTACTCCATGTGCGAACACCACCTTCTCCCCTTTTTCGGTGTCGTCCACGTTGGATACATCCCCAGCGCCCAGGGCAAAGTGGTGGGCATCAGCAAGCTTGCAAGGGTCGTTGACGTTGTGGCCCGCAGGCCTCAGCTTCAAGAGCGGATGACTCGTCAGATAGCGGACGCCGTCTTTCAGGCACTGGAGCCCGACGGGGCGGCCGTGGTGATTCACGCCGAGCACCTCTGCATGATGATGCGTGGCGTCAAGAAGCCGGGCACAAAGATAATCACGTCGGCCGTTCGGGGCACTTTCCGCAGCAAGACCGTGACCAGGAGCGAGTTCCTCTCACTGATAGCCAGCGGCCGCTGACGGTCCGGGTATACCACCGGCGGCACCACCGCACGCCCTGATAGCGAGGGGCTGAGTCACGAGGGCAAGTGCAGTCCAACTCCGCCCCGATTCGGGAGACAGTCAACCGCGACGCATGGTCCGCAGGGGATCTCTGCTCAGTGACGTGCCAGCACCACCCATCATTCCCCCAGCACCTGCACCACAATCCTTCTCGTTCGAGGCCTGGTGTCGAAATCCACGAGCACGACCTGCTGCCACGTGCCCAGTGCAAGCTCTCCGTGTATGAGGGGGATGCTCGTCGAGGGGCCGAGGATTGCAGCTCTTACATGGGAATGACCGTTCCCATCGCCCCATCTCTTATCGTGCTCATAGGCAATGCCGGATGGAGCAATTCTCTCCCACGCCTTCCCAAGGTCCGCCACGAGGCCGGACTCGTATTCAATCGTAGTCATTGCAGCCGTCGAGCCGACAACAGAGACCAGGACGATACCCGAATCGACTCCTGAGCGGGCCGACTCGTGTCTCACTGACCCGGTGACATCCACGGTGTCCCCATTCCCCCGGGTCTGGACAGCCAACTCACTGCTGTAGACCGTCACGTCACGATCTCGTCCCAGTGTATGTCTCCCAGGCGAAACACGGGCCCATCGGTGCAGACCTTCTTGCGCCCATGGAGCGTCGCAATCGAGCAGCAGTAGCATGCACCCACACCACAACCCATGCGCTGCTCAACAGATACCTCTGCGTCAGCAAGCTTGGACAAGGACAGCGGCGCTTCGCCGTTGCGCCCTGCCGGTGCCCTCGAAAGCGAGCCATCACGCGCCATCGCGTACGCGGCTGAACACATGTTCACAGGGCCGCAGAGATACACGCGGTCGGCCCACTCCATGTGTGGCAGGGCGGCGTCGAAAGCTGACCCGGTGAGCCCCGCACTGCCATCGTCCGTGGCGCTCACCCAGTGCACCTCATCGCACACAGCCACAGAGGGCAGCAATGTGCGCAGGATGGGGGGAGTCTCATATAGAGCGTCAGCTGACCGTGCGCCCTGCACCAGGACAACATCATGTGACGCTGCGAGGCGGGACGCGAGGAAGACAAGCGGCGCTATGCCGATGCCTCCCGCAATAATCAACACATGGCTCCGGCCGACCGGGGTTGTGTAGCCACGTCCCAGAGGTCCCGTCATCTCGACGAGCGCCCCCTCGTCGAGCCGGGAAAGCCAGTCAGTCCCTTTGCCCTTGATTCTCCACAGCAGAGCGAGTCTGCCATCCGATGCTGCGTGGACGCTGAACGGCCGCCTCAACGGCAGCCCCCCGCATTGCACCATCACGAACTGACCAGGCTCGACGCAGGAGGCAATCCCGGGTGCCTCAAGCACCATCAGCGCCAGGTCAGCGCCGCGTGACTCACACGCCAAGACTCGGGCGGACAGTTGCTGCATCAGATTCTTCCGTTAAGATAGGTCTCCATGCGCTCAACACTGTAGCCGTGGCCTGTCGCCGCGCCGGCATCGAGTGCCACCCGCAGCGTATCGAGCGAGGTATAGCACGGCATGCGCTTCTCCACGGCCGCACGGCGTATCGCAAACCCGTCTTTCAGAGCGAGCCTTCCCCCGGTGATGGTATTCACCACGGCACGAACGGAGTCGTCCCGAATCACGTCTATCACGTTCGGATGTCCTTCGCTCAGTTTCTTCGTAACCATCCGTACAGGTACGCCCAGGGCCGAAATCATGGACGCCGTCCCTTCGGTTGCGAACAGTCCGTAGCCGAGTTCGTGCAGCTTCTTCACGAGCGGCAGCGCCTCGGTCTTGTCGCGGTCGGCGATGCTGAGCAGGACACTCCCCTTCGACGGCAGCATCAGACTTGCCGCTATGAGCGCCTTGGTGAGCGCCCCCTCGAGATGGAAGTCGACGCCCATGACCTCGCCGGTCGATTTCATCTCGGGTCCAAGGTAGTTGTCCACTCCAATCAGCTTTGACATGGAGAACACGGGAGCTTTGACCCCGACGAGGTTACTTCTGCGCCACAGTCCTCCCTTGTACCCCAACTCCTTCAACGTAGCTCCTGCCATCAATTTCGTCGCGATATTCACGACGGGAACCCCTGTCACCTTGGAGATGAAGGGCACTGTTCTGCTGCCACGCGGATTCACCTCAAGAACATAGACGAAGGAGGATTCCCCCTCTCTCACAATGACCATCTGGACGTTTATCAGTCCCCGCGCATCCAATGCAAGCGCAATGCGGGTCGTGTAGTCCACCATGGTATCGACCTCTTTGTCGGTCAAGTTCACGCCCGGATAGACGGCTATGGAGTCGCCGCTGTGCACCCCGGCTCTCTCAATGTGCTCCATGACACCCGGGATGAGGACCTCGGTGCCGTCGGCTATGGCATCAACCTCCACCTCTTTCCCAAGAAGATACTTGTCGATCAGAACCGGATGGCGGCTATCGAGTTCGAGCGCCATGACGAGGTAGCGGATAAGCTCCGTCTCGTTGTAGACGATCTCCATGGCCCGGCCGCCGAGAACGTAGCTTGGTCGCACAAGAAGAGGATAGCCAAGCCCCTTGGCAACACCGAGTGCCTCCTCCACACTCCTCACACCGGCTCCGGGAGGCTGTGGAATCGCGAGGCGTTCCAGGAAATCCTCGAACCGGCGTCTGTCCTCTGCAATATCGATGGTCTCTGCCCCCGACCCGAGTATCGGAAGGTTGTTGCGTGCAAGCGTACCCGCCATGTTGATGGCAGTCTGTCCACCGAACTGTACGATTGACGGGGTCGCGTCCTGCCCCTCATTCGCAAGTATGTCGCGCATGCTCTCTTCATCGAGCGGTTCGAAATACAGCCTGTCACAGGTGTCGAAGTCGGTGGACACGGTCTCGGGGTTCGAGTTCACGATGATGCTCTTGATTCCCAGGTCCTGCAGAGCCCACGCGGAATGGACGCAGCAGTAGTCAAATTCGATGCCCTGCCCTATCCTGATGGGACCACTACCGATGACGACTGCCTTGCGTGTGTCGATTGGCTGGGCCTCGTTTTCCTGCTCGTAGGTGCTGTAGAAATACGGCGTCTCGGCAGCGAACTCCGCGGCGCAGGTGTCGACCATCTTGTACACGGGCCGGATGGCCAGACGGTCTCTCAGGTCCCTCACCTGCTCCGGCAGCCTGTCTGCCAGAACCCCGATGTGTTCATCCGAGAACCCCATCCGTTTCGCGGAGAGAAGCAAGTCACGGCTGAGCTCTGCCGAAAGAAGTTCCTTCTCCTTGACGACGATGTTGCGCAGTTTCTCGAGGAACCACGGGTCGATGCCCGTCAGCCGGCACGCTTCCTCAACTGACATGCCCCGACGAAGTGCGCCCATCAATGCCCACAGTCTGAGGTCGTTGGGGTGGAGCGGGTAGCCGTCATATCCCTGCTCTTTGCTCCACTTCGGGTCTTCCCAGAGCATGGTCTTCTTGCCCACTTCCAGAGACCGCACTGCCTTCTGAAGTGCCCCTTCGAACGTCCGGTCAATCGCCATGACCTCGCCCGTCGCCTTCATCTGGGTCCCGATGCCCCGATCGCCCATGGCAAACTTGTCGAACGGCCATCGCGGTATTTTCGCAACGATGTAGTCAATGGTCGGCTCAAACGACGCGAGAGTCTTCCCCGTGACCTTGTTCGGAATCTCGTCCAGGTGCTTCCCGGTCGCAATCTTTGACGCCACACGTGCTATCGGATACCCGGTGGCCTTGCTCGCAAGCGCGGAGCTTCTACTCACGCGCGGATTCACTTCAATCACGTAGTACTGGCTGTTCTCCACCCCCAACTGGTCCGGAGCCCAGTGCCGGGCCACCATCGGATGCGGAGTCAGCGCAAACTGAATGTTGCATCCTCCCTCAATCCCGAGGGCCCGTATGATGCGCAGGCTGGCCGACCTGAGCAACTGATACTCGCGGTCCACCAGGGTCTGGCTCGGCGCAACCACGATGCTGTCGCCGGTGTGTATCCCCATAGGGTCCATGTTTTCCATGCAGCAGATAGTGATGCAGTTGTCCGCAGCGTCACGCATCACCTCGAACTCGATTTCCTTCCACCCCGCGAGGCACTTCTCAACAAGAACCTCGCCGCTCATACTGCAATCAAGCCCGTTGGCAGTAACCGCCCGCAGCTCTTCCATGGTGTAGGCCATGCCTCCGCCGGTCCCGCCTAGCGTGTACGACGGGCGAACGATGAGAGGGAGGCCGATTGCGCGGGCAAGCTCCATGGCCCCTTCGACCGAATGGACGGTTGCGCTCTCCGGCACCGGCTCGCCTATCCTGAGCAGGAGGTTCTTGAAAAGCGACCGCTCCTCAGCATTCTTGATGGTCTCCACGGACGTGCCGAGCATCCTGACGCCATACCTGTCCAGTATGCCGGCGTCGGCGATTTCGACAGCAAGATTGAGTCCCGTTTGCCCCCCGAACGTAGGAAGCAGGCCGTCGGGACGCTCTTTCTCTATGATTCTCTCCAGGCATTCAACTGTGAGCGGTTCGATGTAGACGACATCCGCTATTCCCTGGTCAGTCATAATAGTGGCAGGGTTCGAATTGACAAGGACCGTTGTGATGCCCTCTTCACGAAGCGCACGGCACGCTTGAGTCCCTGAGTAGTCGAACTCAGCAGCCTGGCCGATAATAATCGGTCCCGAGCCAATTACAAGGACTTTGGATGGTCGGTTCATCGCTCACTCTCCTAGCTATCTTCGGGCCTTGTCTGCGGGCGCACTACACCCACGACACGGCCTCACGATACTTTCATCTGCCCGCCGCTGCACCTCGGCAGCAACGTGTCGTCCACATACACGCATCTTCCCCCAACGAACAAGGTCAACGCTTTCCCTCGTAGACTTCGTCCCTCAAGAGGCGTGTTCCTGCCTTTCGACAAGAAACGGGCACTCTCGACAGTCCAATCCAATTCCGGGTCGAACAGGACCAGGTCCACCGCTGCCTTCTCAAACAGCCCCACATCAGGGCAACACGCGCCCAGAATACCGGCCGGGCCTACCGTGAGACAGTGAACCAGTCTCTCCAGGCTGATGGCTCCGCGGTGGAACATCGCGAGGGCAGACCCGAGCGCTGTCTCGAAGCCACTGATGCCGAAGGCAGCATCCCCGGGGGAGCCGCTCTTGTCCTGTCTGGTATGCGGAGCGTGGTCCGTGACCACCGCATCGATAACACCCTCTGCCAGCCCCATGGTGACGGCCTCGGCGTCAACTGCGGTGCGCAGGGGAGGGTTGACCTTTGCGTCGTTGTTGAACAGCAAGCCCGATGGCGCTTCGGTCACCGCGTCCTCTTCCGTCAACGTCATGTGGTGCGGGGTAGCCTCAGCGGTAACAAGCAGTCCCTCGTTCTTCGCTCTGCGTATCATTTCCACAGCGCGGGCCGTTGTCACGTGCGCTATGTGAACATGCGCCCCGGTCATTCGCGAGAGGGCGATGTCACGACACACGGCCAGCTCCTCGGCCTCGGGTGGCATGCCGGCGAGGCCAAGTTGCATAGCGACCAGTCCCTCGGTGAGCACGCCCCCCGAGACAAGGCGCCCATCCTGTGCATGGTCAATCACAGGCAAGCCGAGTTCCCCGGCACGAAGCAGGGCGTCGCGCATCAGGCACGCGTCGAACACATAGTCCCCATCGTCACTGAATCCCACGGCGCCCGCATCGGCGAGGGCTTCGATGTCGGCCAATTCCTGACCGAGTCTTCCAACCGTCACAGTGGCAATCGGCAGCACATTGACCACAGCGTCCCGTGAAGCGATCTCCACGAGAGACCGGATACGCTCAGGCGTGTCCAACGGAGGATGCGTATTCGGCATGCAACACACGGTACCGAACCCTCCCACCGCCGCGGCATTGGTGCCGCTCAGGATGGTCTCCTTCTCCTCAAAGCCCGGTTCCCGAAGGTGACAGTGGATGTCAACAAAGGCCGGCGCGGCGACAAGCCCCCGGCAGTCGATGTGCACGCAGCTCTGACTCTCGTTGTGAGCCACGGCAGACAGCACACCGTCCTCGATGAAGAGATTGCACACTTCGTCGGTTCCAGAAGGTGGGTCAATCACCCGGACCTCATGTAAGGCGATAGAGTCCGACATCTATTCGCTCACCTGTGCCTGCGCGCTCGGTCTGAATCCGCGTGCTTCGGCGTCCCCAGCACGCGCGAACACGAGGAGGTTTTCGGGTCGAATGAAACTCGACCAACGGCTGGTCGGTGAATGGTACTTCCTCCGGCTGGTCGACTCGTCATACGCTTCCGCAGTCGCAATCGCACCGGCGCACACCTCATGGTCGCAATACACGCATCGCAGCCGGGGAGGCGACCCCTGGATGAGCCTGAAACGCGGGCTCAGATAGCGAGCCTCCGAGGGTTGGTTCACAACACAGCGCTCGTTTGGACAACGAACGCCCGTGTCGTGCGCGTAGTCGATGTGTTCCACAGGGCGCCAGTCATCAGGCAGTGCCTTCTCCAGGGGAAACTCAGAGGGCACGCACCCCAGAAGCAGAGCCATCAGCGCCATGCGGACTGGAACTCCCTGGTGAGCCTGCTTGAAGTACAGGCTTCGCGGATCGGAGTCCATTTCGAGGGCCAACTCATCGACCCTCGGCAAAGGGTGCAGCACAACGCTGTGCTCGAAACCCTTTGTGCGCAGCAGCTGCCGGTCCACAACAGGGTAGTCTGTGGGCTGACTCTCCCCCACATCCACCCGCATTCGCTCCTTCTGGAGGCGAGTCACATACAGAGCATCAACGCCCCGATCCAACTCCAACTGCGCGGACATGTGGGGCAGCATTGCAAGTTGATGGGGGCTGCGAGGAGTGACATATATGGCGTCAACAGGCAATACTCCTTCACCATCCGACCGGACAAGCTGCTCTCCCCTGACCAGTTCACCACCATAGTCAGTCGCCAGTTTGCTCAGTACATGATCGGGCGCCGCAAGCCCAGCGCCGGGCCGGAACACAATCGTCGCGCCGAATCGCGCGAGTGCCCACGTGAGCGAGTGTACGGTCCTGCCGTATTTCAGGTCTCCCCACAGGGCGATACGTATTCCTTCCAGGCACCCCCGGTCCTTCGTCAGCGTATACAGGTCACACAGAGTCTGTGTCGGATGCTCGTGGCCGCCATCACCCGCATTGATGACCGGAACACCCGCGTAGTCCGCAACGACCCGCGCTGCGCCCTCCCAGGGATGCCTCATCACTATCAGGTCGGCGTATCCGCCAACAACCCGCGCCATGTCCGCCAGCGTTTCGCCCTTTGCCAGTGATGTTGCCCCCACGTCTACGGCGCTCACCAGTTGCCCCCCCAGCCTCAGCATCGCCGTCTCAAACGACAACCTGGTCCTTGTGCTGGGCTCGAAGAAGAGACTGGCCATTATCTTGCCGCGGCAGGCTGACGCGTATCGCTCGCGGTGTTCCGCCATCTCCTCCGCACCAGCGAGTACATATGACAACTCCGCATTCGAGAAGTCGTCAACGCCGGCCAAGCTTCGGCCCACCAGCCCGCTACCAATCATCTCCCCTCGATTCACTCGCCACCTCCATTCACCGCATCCAGTTCCACGATGGTCACAGCATCAATGCCGTCAGTTTCCCGCAGGCGAACCTGCACGATCTCACTCCGGGCGCTCGGGATGTTCTTGCCCACGTAGTCGGGACGAATCGGGAGCTCCCGATGCCCGCGGTCGACAAGAACAGCCAGCTGAATGCTTCGCGGCCTGCCGAGGTGCACCAGGGCATCCATGGCAGCGCGAATCGTCCGGCCCGTATAGAGCACGTCGTCAACCAGCACTACATCCATCTCAGTAATGGCCAGGGCCAGGTCATTCCCACCTGCGCGGGCAGGAAGGGCTCTGTCTCCTGCAGCAATGAGATTCGTCACATCCGATTCTGACGACCCTCCACCACTCCGTACGTTCGCGACTGCGGCTACTTCGCCATGCCAGTGGGCCCCGTCGTGAGGCAGGTCATCCCGATACGCGGCTACATCCAGAGCGCCAACAGCAACCGCCTGGCTCTCATACACGCCTATCGCCTTCTGAAGCCGCTCCGCGAGCGGCACTCCACGGGTGCGCACGCCAACGAGAACCAGGCTATCGGCACCGTGATTGCGTTCCAGAATCTCGTGAGCAACACGCGTGATGGCGCGCGTTATGTCAGGAGCGTCGAGGAGCAATTTGCCGGTCAAGGCGACACCCCATGCCGAAAGATAGGCAAGAGGCAGCTTCTGCGGGTGGGGTCGCGACGATACAGGGCTCTCATAATTCCCTTGCCAACCTCACAGGGTTGAATTAAAGGCAACTAGATTCTAGCACTTCATCTCACCACCAGCCAAGCCCTTCGCGTGACGCGGCGGAAGACATCCGGACAGGCTCGTGGCACTCTCGCGACCTTGCTGTTAGAATTGCCGCGTCCCGGCGGAGTGCCGGTCGTCGTGACGAGGTGGAATCGCTACCTCAAGCGCTGCCGCTCCTTATCAGCCACGCTCCACAATTGCATCCCTGCGCGGTATTATCGACGTGATGTCATCCGACAAACTGCTTGCCAGCCATTGGAACCAGGTCGCCGCCAACTGGCAGACCTCCGGCTACAGCAATCCCATACTGGCAGCTCACAAGCGGAGTGTCTACGCCCAACTCATGCTCGAATGCTGCGGGCAGGCGGCACCTGCTCTGGCGCTGAAGACCGACCTGTTCGCTGAGGCGTTCAGTGAAGAGGAGTTCCTTTCCTCGCTCACGTGGTCCGGCAGCATCGTTGGTATCGATATTTCGAACGCGATTGCCGCCACCGCAAGAGAAACCTGCCGTGCGCGTGGGGTCTATCTGAAGGGCTACGTAACGTGCGACGTCAGCCGATTGCCCTTCAGGAACGGTTGCTGCGACCTTGTCTTGTCCGACTCTACGCTCGATCACCTCCCGACGCGTGACGATATCCTCGCGGCGACTGCAGAGCTTGCCCGCGTCCTCTCACCGGGAGGGCGTCTCATACTCACTCTCGACAACCCCGGACAGATTACATACCCTCCGGAATGGCTGGTACGGCTCTGGATGCGCCTGGGGCTCGCTCCCTATTACATCGGTGTCACTTTGTCGCGACGGCAATTGCGGGCGATGTTTCTTGAACTCGGGCTGAGAATCGAACGGGAGACAGCTATCCTGCACTACCCCCATCCCGACGGTCTGGTACGCGGGATGGAGACCCTTATGCGCCGCCTTGGACGCGGCCACCTGGACCGACTTGTCGAACACGCTTTCCACCTGTCGGAGAGGTTGCAGAACTCGCACCTCCGATGCCTCACCGGACGCTATCTTGCGGTCTCCGGAGTCAAGGAGGCAGCAGATTGAGTAGTCTTGTCGAGATAAGGACAGACGCACCCTGTCCCATGACAGGGTATCTCGCCATCGATTCGCTGGTCGGCGGTGCGGCCCACGGTGGGCTCCGCATCGCCCTCGATGTCTCTCCGAAACTCCTGCGAAGTGCCGCACGTACCATGACACTGAAGTACGGTTTCGCCCGCCTTCCCGTCGGCGGCGCAAAGGCGGCAATCCATGCGGACCCTGCATTGCCTTCGGCGCAGAGAGCGGCCCTCCTCGAGGCGTTCGGCAGAGCCATTCAGCCTTTCCTCAAGACCAGGACATACGTCCCTGGCGAGGACATGGGGTCAGGCCCGGATGATATCCAGCGCGTGCTGCAGGCGGCCGGCGCCAAGCCCCTCGCGCAGAACGTCATGTATGCCCCATCGGGCCTGTACACAGGCGTCGGAGTCTGCGCAAGCGCATTCGCAGCCGCACATGCCGTCGGTCTCGCAACTCCCGAAGTCCGTGTGGCCATTGAGGGTTTCGGGGGCGTCGGGTCCTCCGCAGCTGCCAGTTTATACGACAGGGGCGCCAGAGTAGTCGCTGTGTCCACCAGCCGTGGTGCGGTGTACAACGAAAAGGGACTCGACATACCCCGAATGCTGCAATTGCGCTAGGAGCTCGGCAACACAGTCGTGCTCGACAAATCACTGGGCGACGCCATTGAGCCGGCTTCGCTCACGTCGCTCGATGTGGATATCTTCTGCCCCTGCGCTATCATGCACAGCATCACATCCCGCAACGCCCAGTCGGTGCAAGCGCCGATACTCTGCCCCGGCGCCAATGTGCCCGTCAGCGATGAGGCGGAGGTCACCCTCGAGCAGCGCGGCATACTCTGCATCCCTGATTTCGTGGCCAACTGCGGCGGCGTTCTCGGCAGCTCCATGTCGCGAGCCGGTCTCAACTCATCGCGTGTTGCGAGTGTCGTCTCGCGCCGCATCGAGACCGAGACCGCTCACGTGATTGACACCGCGCGCCGGCGCAAGCGCACGCTCCGTTCGGTCGCTTCTGAGATTGCCTCTGCACGCTTCCAACAGATGAAACCACAGTATGAGACATCGAGCCCTTCCCGGGCATGTTTCCGAGCAGCCGTGGGCGTCTATCGCCGCGGGCTGATACCCGGTGCCCTGGTCTCGCCCATTGCAGGCTGGTACTTCGACAAACGCTGGAGATAGACCAAGGTTGTAGCGAGGCGAACCAACGCATCTTGACATCGCTTCACACTGCCGCTAGAATTCAAATACAGCCCCACCTCATCCACGGCAGGCTCTTCCTTTTGTTGCGATACTCCGCAGATACGATTGTAGCTATCTCATGACGAAATACGTGTTCGTCACAGGCGGCGTCCTTAGTTCAGTCGGCAAGGGCGTATCCGTAGCCTCCCTCGGGCGGATACTGAAGAGCCGATCCTACGTGGTCGGAGCACAGAAGCTGGACCCCTACTTGAACGCCGAGCCAGGCATCATGTCGCCGGCACAGCACGGCGAGCTCTTCGTCACCAAAGATGGCGCAGCCACCGATCTGGACCTCGGCCACTATGAGCGGTTCATCGGCGTCGAGCTCACCCGGTTCTCCAGCGTGAGTGCCGGTGCGGTCTACAGTGCGCTGCTGGAGAAGGAGCGGAGGGGTGATTACCTCGGAGGCACGATCCAGGTTGTCCCACAGTTGACCGATGAGATCAAGCGCTTCATCAGGCGCGGTGCTGAAGCCAACGAGGCCGACATCGCGATTGTCGAGGTCGGCGGCACCGTCGGAGACATCGAGGGACAGCCGTTCTTGGAGGCCATCCGGCAGATGCGCAACGAAGAGGGACGGGAGAACGTCGTCTACATACACGTGACCTTCCTTCCACACATCGCGGCTACACATGAGTTGAAGACCAAGCCTACGCAACACAGCGTCAACGAGTTGCGCCGCATCGGCATCCAACCCGACGTCATATTGTGCCGCAGTGACTTCCCCATCTCGGACTCAATCAAGGACAAGATATCGTTGTTCTGCGACGTCGACAGGGAAGCTGTGGCGTCTCTTGTGACGAGTGAGACCATCTACGAGGTGCCTCTGATTCTCGAAGAGGCGCATCTGGGAGATTTCCTGTGCGAGCGACTGGCCCTGCCTGCTTCCGAGCCGGACCTCGATTCCTGGCGCTCGCTCGTGGAACGCCTGAAAACCACCACAGAGCCGGTTCACGTCGCCATCGTCGGTGAGCACGTCCAACTGCAGGACGCCTACTACTCGGTGAGGGAGGCGTTGCGCCATGCAGCGCTGCTTCATGACAGGGAGGCCGTGCTTCACTGGGTCGATTCCAAGACGCTCTCCGAGGACGACTGCACGCAGCTCAAGAACATGCAGGGAATCGTCGTTCCGGGCAGTTCCCATTATGGGAGCATGGAGGGATTGATTGCAGCGGCCCGGCACGCCCGAATCTCTCGAATTCCATTCCTCGGCCTCGCCACCGGCATGCATGCGATGACTGTTGAATACGCCCGCCACGTTGCGGGAATCGAGGACGCGCAGTCCGCAGAGTTCTTCCCCGACGGGCGGAATCCCGTCATCGACCGCACTCCCGGGGCAGATGCTTCGGGCCTCAGACGAGGCACGTACCCCTGCAAGCTCATCAATGGGACTCACGCGGCGGCCGCGTTTGGCACGGGCCTCAGCTATGAGCGGCACCGGCACGCATACGAACTGAACAACCACTTCCGGCCGCGACTGCGAGACGCGGGTCTGATTCCTTCGGGCGTGTCGGCTGACGACCAGTTCGTCGACATACTCGAGGTTGCAGACCACCCGTGGATGCTCGGTTGTCAGTTTCATGCCGAATTCAAGTCACGTCCCAACCTGCCCCATCCACTCTTTGTAGCCTTCATGGCGGCTGCGAAGGAAGTCCTTCTCGAAGGCGCCCAGCCATCACTCCCCATATCCTAGGAGGTGGCCATGCAGATATTCCTCGACACTGCGAACCTTGAGCATATCCGGCACGGGGTCGACCTCGGCGTTATCTCAGGCGTCACAACGAACCCGAGCCTTGTGTCGAAAGAGGGGAAGGTCGACTACAAGGCACTCGTCAAGGAGATATGCGCCATCGTGCCGGGACCCGTGTCGACCGAAGTCCTGAGTCAAGAGTCTGCCGGTATGATTGCCGAGGCTCGCGAGATAACGACGTGGGCCGAGAACATCGCGGTCAAGATACCCTCCACTCTCGAGGGCCTGGAGGCAACCTCGGTTCTTGCCAGAGAGAACGTGAGAGTCAACGTGACTCTCTGCTTCTCACTCAATCAGGCCATGCTTGCTGCCGCCGCAGGCGCCGCCTTCGTCAGCCCCTTTGTCGGCAGGCTCGACGATATCGGAGAGGAGGGAATGCAGCTCGTAGTTGACATTGTGGACTACCTTCGCTACTATGACCTTCCCACCCGTGTTATCGCGGCCAGCATCAGACACACGTCTCACTGTCTCTCTGCCTCAAAGGCTGGCGCTCACATCGCTACGGTTCCATACAAGGTACTGCTTCAGATGATTGAGCATCCGCTGACAGACGCAGGGGTGCGCCGTTTCGCGGATGACTGGAACAAGGTAATGGGTGACAGCGGCATTCTGCCGTAGCGGAACTGCCAGCGACTGTGGTTGTTTGCACACCAGGGAGAAGATTATGCTCACGATGGCTCAACTCGAAGAAAAGACCCGCGACGAGGTCGAGGGAATCGCGAAGGAGCAGGGAATGACCGGCTATTCCACGCTCAAGAAGCCCGACCTGATCATCCACATACTGAAGTCCCAGGCCGAACAGCAGGGCAATCTCTTCCTCGAGGGCATCCTTGAGATTATGAGCGAGGGATACGGGTTCCTGCGACAGGAGAACTTCCTCCGCGGGACAAGCGACGTCTACGTATCCAACTCCCAGATTCGGCGCTTCAACCTCCGGAACGGTGACCACGTGTCCGGGCAGGCCCGCCCTCCCAAGGAAGGTGAGAAGTACTACGGTCTTCTGCGGGTCGAGACCATCAACGGCCTCGACCCCGAGGCATCAAAGCAGCGAACCTCATTCTCATCTCTGACGCCCCTGTTTCCCGAGCAACGGATCACACTCGAGACCACGCAGGACGAGTTGTCAACACGTCTAATCGACCTGGTTGCTCCCGTCGGTCGGGGGCAGAGAGGCCTCATCGTTTCCCCTCCCAAGGCAGGGAAGACCGTCCTCCTCAAGAAGATTGCCCACGCGATGGTAACGAACTACAACGACCTCCACGTTATCATCTGTCTCATAGGCGAACGCCCCGAGGAAGTCACCGACATGAAGAGGTCAGTGAACGCAGAGGTAATAGCCGCGACGTTCGACGAGCCCGTGGAGACGCAGACACGTGTCGCCGAGCTTGCCCTGGAGCGCGCGAAGCGGCTCGTAGAGATGGGCAAGGACGTCGTAATGCTGCTCGACGGCATCACGCGACTCACGAGAGCCTACAACCTGGCGATACCCGCAAGTGGCAGGACTCTGTCTGGTGGCATAGACTCGGCCGCACTTCATCCTCCGAAGCGGTTCCTGGGCGCCGCGCGGAACACCGACCAGGGCGCCAGCCTGACAATCCTCGCCACGTGTCTCGTGGACACGGGTAGCAGGATGGACGAGCTCATCTACGAGGAGTTCAAGGGGACGGGCAACATGGAGCTCCACCTCGATCGCAAGCTCGCCGAGAGACGCATGTTCCCCGCAATCAACATCGTCCCCAGCGGCACCCGCAGAGAGGAGCTACTCCTCGACCCCGAAGCGCTGAAACAAGTGTGGCTCCTGCGGCGCATCGTGAGCATGCTCAACGACGATTCTCCGAACCACGAGGCCACCGAACGCCTTGTGAGCAGGATGGCCAAGACGCGCACGAACACAGAGTTCCTGGCTTCTCTCTCCAAGGAGATGTAGCCGGGCGCGGCCCTGACGCCGTCTATCTTCGATAGCGGCACTCCAGCAGCAGAGCGTAGAATGTCCAACACTGGACCCAGTCGGGCTGACCGCCTTCGAATCCGTGTGCGGAGAGCACTCGGGCTGAACGTCGTGCTCTGTGACCGCTGCAAGTGGAACTGGCGCAGTGCGTGTCACCGACGAGAGAGGCCCAATGCCATCTGGTGTCCCGACTTCACCAAGAAGGGCTCTTAGGAGCCTGTCGGAGAAACAGCCCCCTCGGCATTGGTACGAAGGGAGCAGTTCGGCCATGTCGCGCTGTCGACACGCCACTCATTATCACCATTCATGGTCGAGTTCCCTGGTATAGAGGCGGACCTCTGTGTCCGCCCGCCACGGGTTTGTGCACCGTCGGCGGTTGGCTGCACCACCACCTCCACCTGCATCCATCGCCCACCACCACGGGCAGGCGCAGAGGCCTGCCCCTACATTTCGCGCTTCGCGCACTCCCGGCCTTCGTGAAATGGCACACCAACCCTGCCCTACGCTGAGTAGCCCCACCGTCAGTGTGGTTATTCCGACGGGCTCTTAGCTACGCTGCCCTCTCCAGGATTGCTGCCATCCCCTGGCCTCCGCCGATGCACATGGTCACCAATCCGTAGCGCAGCCCCCTCCGCGTCATGTCATACATGGCGGTGACCACCTGTCGCGCGCCAGTGCAGCCGATAGGAAGGCCCAGCGAAATCCCACTCCCGTGCGGATTGGTCTTCTCCCAACTGAAGCCGAGTTCGTGTACGCACGCTATCGCCTGAGCCGCAAACGCCTCGTTGAGTTCAACCAGGTCAAGATCATCAACCACGAGGCCAGCGCGCGCCAGGGCCTTCCGAACGGCCGGAATGGGCCCGAGTCCCATGTACTTGGGGTCGACGCCGCCGGAGCCGAACGCTCGCAGCGTGACTATGGGCTTCAGGCCCAGCTCATCAGCCTTCTCTCGTGACATCATCACAACAGCGGCAGCAGCGTCATTGATGCCGGACGAGTTGCCCGCCGTTACGGTGCCCTCCGGACGGAACGCCGGCTTCAGCCTGGCCATCTTCTCCACAGTCGTATCCATCGGCCGCTCATCGGTGTCGAAGACCACCACTTGTCCCTTCCGCTGTGGTATCTCAACCGGGAGAATCTCGTCCTTGAACAGACCGTCAGCAATGGCAGCGCGCGCCCTCTGATGGCTCATCGCCCCCACTTCATCCTGCTCTGCCCGGCTGATTCCGTACCGTGCAGCCACCTCTTCTGCCGTATTGCCCATATGAAAGCCGTAGAATATCTCCCACAGCCCGTCAAACACCATGAGGTCGCGCAGCTCGCCCCTGCCATCCACATCCATGCGATAGCCCCATCGTGCCTTGGGCAGTCCGTAGGGCGTCGAGCTCATGCTCTCCATGCCTCCCGCCACCACTACATCCGCCTCGCCGAGCATGATGGGTTCCGCCCCTACGGTTATTGCCTTGAGGCCGGAGCCACAGACCTTGTTGACCGTGAACGCCGGTGTCTCCTTGGGCATCCCCGCCCGGATGGAAGCCTGCATCGCGGAGTTCTGCCCCAGACCCGCCTGCAGCACGTTGCCCATCACGACTTCGTCAATCTGGACCTCGCGGAGGCTGCTGTCGTATTTGTAGTTGCGCTCCTCAAGCTCGATTACGCCGTCTTCCTTCACACGATCGGGCCCGACGGCAAGCAGGCTCTCTCCCGACCTGGGCCGCAGGCCCGCTCGCCTCAGCGCTTCGCGCATGACGAGTGCCCCCAACTCAATTGCAGACACGTCCTTTAGTGTTCCACCAAAAGCACCGACGGCCGTACGACAGCCACCCACGATAACAACTTCCCGCATGTGTCTCCTTTCTTCAGAGCTTAGTCAACTGGAGATTTTGCCCGAAAACGGCGCCGCAATCAAGCCTTTCTACGGGGACGGCCCGGCAGCGCCACCGCGTTGCGTCGTCTTTCCCGTTGACATACAATTGCCGAACGCAGTTCGACCACCGCCCCGATTGGTCAATGCATCCCACGCTGCGGGGCGGCCTGATTCGAAGGAGGTCTTTCCATGGCATGGGACGGCTCAGCTCTTTCTGATGCGGTACAGGGCGGTGATGATCAGGCAACAGTGCAGATGGTCAAGGATGCGCTCGCTGAAGGCGTGCCCGCACTCGATATTCTCGACGGCGCTCTTGTCCCCGGCATCCAGCGACTCGGAGAGCTCTTCACAAACGGCGAGGTGTTCCTGCCCGAGGTACTGATATCGTGCCGGGCGATGGACCGCGGAGTAGAAGAACTCAAGCCATACCTCTCAGCCGGCGAGTCTCACAAGAAGGGTAAAGTGCTGCTCGGCACTGTGGAGGGCGACCTTCACGACATCGGCAAGAACATCGTCAGGCTGATGCTGGAATGCGGAGGCTTCGAGGTAATAGACCTCGGCGTCGACGTACCCGCCAGCGACTTCGTCACTGCCGTCAAGGAACACTCGCCTCAGGTGCTGGCCCTGTCGGCCCTCTTGACAATCACCATGACCAATATGCCGGAGATCCTCAAGGCCCTTGAGCAGGCCGGTATTCGAGGAGATGTCAGGGTGATGATAGGGGGTGCTCCCGTCACTCGCGAGTATGCGGACGAGATAGGGGCCGAGGGATTCGCTGAGGACTGCGCGTCCGCCGTCCTGGAAGCGGAGAGGCTTGTTGCCGGCTAGGAGCCTGTCGGAATAACCACACTGATGGTGAGGCTACACAGCGTAGGGCAGGGTTGGTGCGCCACTCCACGAAGGCCGGGGGTGCGCATTCAGTTCACCTGCGCCCCATGGCCGAGCTACTCCCTTCGTACCAATG
>JAUVZB010000001.1 GCA_030602785.1 Dehalococcoidia bacterium | reverse complement strand
GTTGCTCTCATCCGTGCTCTCCGGTTGATACTGAGCGTCTTCGACGCCGGACCAACGGCCCATCACCGTCCAAGAAACCGCCTCAGCGTGGCGGCAAAGCCCACATGCACCCACCGTTCCCATCAATCCACGGATTACGGTACTGGCGGTTCACTTCAGGCCTGAGGGCATTCCTCAAGGAGCCTATCACGCTTGAACAGAGCCGCCAGATGATAGAGCAGCGGCTCGAGAACAGGGAGAGGAATCTACTCACCATACTCGAGAGGGCTGTATATGAGAATAAGAACAGCCCCTTCAACTGCTCAGCCTCGTAGGCTGCGAGTACGGAGATCTCGAACGAATGGTGCACTCGGGCGGTATTGAGCCCACGCTTCGCACACTGCGAAAGGCAGGTGTCTACGCAAGTATCGAGGAATTCAAGGGCAAGAAGGAACTCGTCCGCGGCGACAAGGTTTTCAAGTTCAAGGAAAGCGACTTTGACAATCCTCTCGTGTCGCGCCATCTCGATGCGAGCAGCGGCGGGACTCGGAGCGCAGGGACAAGAACGGCATATGACTTTGAGTTCCTGACCGAGTGTTGGGCATGTTCCGACGCTGTCAGGTTCGATGCCTACGGACTGACTCGGGTGCCGCTTGCCATGTGGGTCCCCATAATGCCGGGATGCGGACCGGCATGGTTGCTCTCGTTGACCAAAGCCAATAGTGTCCCGGTCAGGTGGTTTTCGCCGGTTGAGAAGAGTGGTATCCGGCCATCCCTCAGGAGCAGGATGGGCACCAACTACATCGTCCATGCGGGGAGAGTCTCTGGAGCGAAGCTTCCAACACCGGAGTACGTTGCCCCGAGCGACGCGTCCGTGGTGGCCCGTTGGATGGCTGACACTGTCAGCCAGTCCGGCGGGTGTTGCCTTGGTACATACACCAGCCTTGCAGTCAGAGTGTGTCAGGCAGCCAGAACTGACGGCATCGATATGGGCGGGATGGTCTTCATCGTAGGCGGTGAACCCATCACCGTGACCAAGCGAAGTGAGATCGAATCGGCAGGAGCGGTCTTGTATCCAGACTACACGTTCATGGAGGCCGGCTTAGTCGGCTACGGCTGCATCAATCCTGATGCCGTTGACGAAGTACACCTTGCGATGGACACCGTTGCCCTGGTTCAGTATCCGCGGCAGGTGCCACACGCCGGAACATCGGTCGATGCCTTTCTCTTCACCACGCTCTTGCCGTCGGCTCCCAAGATGCTGCTCAACCTGGAGAGCGGCGACTACGGCGTTGTCGAGGAAAGACAGTGCGGCTGCAAGTTCGAAGAACTGGGCTTGACCCAGCATGTCCACACCATTCGGGGCTTCGACAAACTGAGTGGTGAAGGCGTGACATTCGTTGGCACGGACATGGTTCACATCATTGAGCATCTGCTACCTGCAAGGTTCGGCGGATCGTCGACAGACTACCAGATGATTGAAGAAGAAGATGAGAGGGCTCAAACCCGGATGACGCTACTGGCAGGCCCCGAGGTCGGCCATCTGGACGAGGGAGAGGTCATTCGGACCATCCTCGACGAACTCGGCAAGGGGACGGACGGACGACGGATGATGACTCGCATCTGGTCCGATGCCAAGACATTCCGAGTTGTACGGGAACATCCGGTCATGACTGCAACGGGCAAGCTGCTCCCATTGCACATCCGAAAGAGCAAGTAGCCCGCGCTGTTCGCCCGGCGATAGTCCGGGGCTCCGAAGGGAAAGGCGATACGCACACCGTCAGTGTTTTCTCTTCATGCCGCCTATCTCGTGACCAGTCAATCCATGGAGACCTGCAGCACCTGGAGGGGATGAATCCCGACCTCACCACGTTCGGCAAAATCATGGCTGGCGGCACGCCCAGTCCAGCGTTCGGCGGCCGCTACGACCTCATGCAGCAATACTCTCCCGAGTCTCAGACTCTGTTGCATGCGGGCACACTCAATGCCAATCCTTTGATGGGCGCTGCGGGCGTGGCGCAGCTGGAACAGATCACGCCGGAGCTTATTGAACGGCTGAACTCACTCGGCGGTGAACTGGCGGAGGGTATGCGCCAGGTCTTCCGGAAGGCCGTGATCAAGGGGCAGGTGGCAGGGATGGGGTCCCTGCGCAACGTCCACTTCGGCCCTGTTCCGGTGGTGGATGGACACACTTCGCGCAATACCACCAACAGGGAACTTCTGCATCTGTTTCACCTTTCGCTGCTCCACCGTGGCATCCTTATCCCGGACCGGGCCATGTTCTGCATATCGTCTCCTATGTCACAACGCGAAGTGAAAATAGCAATAGACGCGGTAGAAGACAGCATGTTCGAGCTCAAGCCGTACATCGAGCAAATTTGGCCGGAACTCATGGGCCACGTTTGACTGCCGTGTCGCAACTGTGACTGCTGGTGGGGTTGTAGTCCTTCCTCCACGGGCCGGATTCAGGTAACGGTGCGCTAATCGCGGTTCTCCCTGCCGACGGTGAAAGCACCTTGAGTCAGCGTCCGGGTCAATAGCTAAGCAGGGTGTCACGGAATTGCTTGACTGGATCACAAGGCGAGATAACGCGCCGCTTCGGCTCTGGAAACGGGAAGAGAGTAGGCCGTGTGGGGTTCGAACCCACGACACCCTGATTAAAAGTCAGGTGCTCTGCCAGCTGAGCTAACGGCCCATGTGTGAGTGGCTGCCTCTAGTCGCGGCTACGATTCTTATCCAGCATGTTTGACATGTACCACGCGAACGCGGGGTGCACATCACAGATGTACCCGTCCTCGGTCGACTCGACTGAGAACGCGACCCGGTTGGGCCTCTTGATGGGCTCTCCAAACTTGGTGAGCCCCGCGTCATTCCACGGCATGTCGTGGCCGAGTATCTCGAGGAAGCCTTTGACGTCCCTGGGATGGTCGAGTACGACCTCAAACGGCAACTGCTGTTTCAGTGCATTGAGCTGCTCTATCTTGAGTTTCACCCTCATGGACGTCTTGGGATTATACTGACGGCTCATGGCAGTGTCAATCGCGGCGGCGTACGTGGCCACGTACGCGGCAGGAAGCCTCGAGCGGCTGTGTCAATGGGTGGTCGCGCCCGGCGATCCGCCCTGCGGAGGGCTTACTTGCTTTGGACGTGGGGGTGTCGGAGAGTCGCGAGGCAAACGCCTCCTCTGCGGTAGGGCTTCGCCCCGCACAGGGAGAGATTACGATTCCCGGGCGATACTGCCGCAGCAGGATTCATCCTTCTCTCTGCACATCTGGCGCATATCGAGCCGGAGTCCGTCTTGGAGAGCTATGACGCTGTTCCGGCGCAGCGTTGGGGCAACCAGCAGGCGCTTTCTCTCGTTGTACTACGTGAATGGCTGCGGTCTGGTTGTGGCGTGCCCTGGCTGGCGTGAGTTCCGTGCCGAGGGTACGGCCGTTACCAACCTGTTATCCTATGAACCGCGTGTAGCTGGAGAAAACGCAACTCTGTGGACTCGAGGAACTGAGTGGAGACTATCGCCGGCTTGTTGACAACACCCCTTCTGGCAGTGGGCGCCGGGCTTGCGCTCGGCCTCGCGGCAGTGCTATTCGTCATGTACCGGCGGGGTGTGGATGTGGCAATTGGCCTGCGGGTTCCCCTCAGCTGGGCGGAGCCCGTAGAGGTCCGAATGGTCCTCTACCTCGTACTCGCTGCGTTGTGGGGCACGGTTGCGTTGGTCTCGAGGTTGCTCTACGCTGTGCCGTCGCCGGGGTCTGCTCTAGCAGGCGTCTTCCTGGTTGGCGCTGCACTTGCGTCACTGTGTACGGTCTGCTTCTACTACGCCGCAGCAGGCACCCTGCTTCAGGCCGCTCTTGGCTCTCGCGGCCGGCCCCCTTTCTGGTTCTCGCGATACTTGTCGCGGCTGGACGGCGGCATCATGAGCTTCGGGGACCTGCTTGCCGGGTGGTTGCTGCACCCCGCCCCGGGCCGGCAGGCCGAGGACCTCGAGCTGCCGGAGCCCGAAGACGACGAGCCGGTTGCTGAGAGGCGTCCTCGCGTGACGCGGCCTCGTGGGGAGCATCGCGACCTGACGCGCGACCGGTTGGACCAGGCCCTGACGGATTACGAGGCGTCCCTGACGCCCGCCCAGCTCGAGAAACTGCGCTTCATGCGTCGGACGATGGAGTCCCTGAAGCAAGCGGCATAATGCCTCATGCTTCAGGGACCCCGAATGTCTACTGGGTCACACCTGCAAGCTGCTCAAGCACTGCCTCCAGCGCCGCTAGCTCTTCGCCGTAGCCAGCCCAGTTACCCTGCGTGAGGTACTCCTGGGCGCGGGTGAAGTGTTCCTGGGCTTGTTCGACGAGAGCACGTACGTCGTCCGGCAGGGCTTCTGCCGGCTCGTCGGGCGTCTGCGGCGGCAGGTCGGTCGTGCCATCGCCAACGCCGGCCCCGAAGACGGCTGACAGGCTCTCAGCGAGTGTCCGCTCCATGGCTATCTCGTCGCCGGCGGCAACGATGACTCGCTTCAGTTCCGGCAGTCCGCCTGCGTCAGCCTGAAGGAAGACGCCCTCCACGTAGATGTTGGACTCGCCGATGGGGATGACGAGGAGGTTGCCGCGGATGACACGCGAGCCGCCCCTGGCCCACAGTGCAAGTTGCTCTGTGATTACGGTGTCCTGCTGTATGCGGTTCTCGATTTGACTCGGGCCATAGATGAGCCGCTCCTTGGGGAAGAGATACGCGAGCAGTCGGCCATAGTTCTCTCCATCACAACGAGCGGCGATCCAGCCGATAGTGTTGTTCTTGTTGGCGGGCGTGTAAGGAAGCATCAGGAGGAACTCCTCCTCCTCCTCACCCGGCAGGCGCATGATGACGTAGTAGGGCTCCATGGGCTGCTCCGCTCCGGAGTAGATCTCCTTCGGGACCGCCCAGAGGTCTTCTTTGTTGTAGAAAACACGGGCATCGCGCATGTGATAGCTGCGATACACCGCCGACTGAATGGAGAACATGTCGAGGGGATAGCGGAGGTGTTCCTGCAGTCCTTCGGGCATGGCCTCCACAGGCTGGAACAGGTCCGGGAAGATGGCCTCGTACGTCTGGAGGATGGGGTCCTCCTGGTCCACGACGTAGAAGTCGACCGTGCCGTCGTAGGCATCCACCACGGCTTTCACGCTGTTGCGGATGTAGTTGATGCCTCCCTCGAGTGGCTCGGAATAGGGATAGCGCGAACTCGTTGTGTAGCAGTCGAGTACCCACACGAGACGACCGTCGAGCACAACGATGTAGGGGTCGTCGTCGACGGACAGGAACGGCGCTATGTGGTGTGCGCGCTCTATGATGTCGCGGTGGTACAGCAACTTGCTATCGCCTGTCATCTGCCCGCTGATGAGAACGTTGAAGTCTGAGAGCTCCCACGCATACAGCGCCCGTCGGAGAATGCTGCCGATGGGCACGCCGCCTGCTCCTTCGTACGAGCCATAGACGTTGCTGTCGCCCATCGGGTAGTCGAACTCCTGCGCCTGCGCGCCGACTATGACGTAGTCATCGGTCTTCTCTCCGTAGTAAATCTGTGGCCGTTCGATGTCCATGATGCCCGTCGGTGGAATGTCCTGGATCCAGAGGACGGGCAGACCTCCCTCGGCTCTCACTTCGTTCACAGGGCTCATGGCGATTCCATACCCGTGTGTGAACTGCAGGGTCCTGTTGACCCAGGTCTGTGCCTCCGAGGGGAGCTTCTCCTTGGACAGCTCTCTCGCTGCCAGCATGACCTGGCGATACTCGGAATCGATAACATACCGGTCTACGTCGATGTCGATGAAGTCATAGTAAGTGCGGATAGACTGTATCTGTGTGTATGTGTCCAGCATGGGCCTGTGGTCCCACAGCCGGATGTTCCTGATAGTCAGCTCATTGTCCTGAATTTCCTGGACGGTGGGCATCGGCTCCGCAGGGAAGGCCTGCTCTTCGATCATGGTAAGGCCAAACGCCTCGCGGGTAGCCTCGATGTTGTATTCGATATAGGGAGTCTCCAGCTGTAGCTCGTTGGGTTGCACCTGGAGTCGCTGCATGAGCCCGGGCACAACTTGTCCCACAACAATACTCAGGACCACCCAGAGGCCGAGACCGTACGTGGCCCAGCGGACCTTGCGCCGTATCAGCGCGAGGACAATCAGGACTCCGAGCAGCAGCGTCGCGCCCACGAGTATCCACTGCGCAGGCAGTTGGGCGTGCATATCCGTGTACCCGGCGCCAAACACCGCTCCCCGCGGTGAGTAGACGAGGTCCCAGATGCCAAGCCAGTAGCTCATCGCTGCCAGCAGGGCCACGGCGACAATCAGCACACCTCCGTGAGTGAGCACGGGCCGGGCGAAGTCGAACCGCTTCCCCCGGGAGCTGTAGGCAATCGCGTAGACCGCCACCGCGGCAAGCAGCGAAAAGATGACTGCGGTCAGCACCCAGCCGCGGATGAGGCTGAGGAATGGCAATGAGAATACGTAGAAAGCGACATCCTTGAAGAACACGGGGTCGGCCACGCCGAACGATTGCCCGTTGAAGAAACGGAGCACCAGCTCCCAGTTCGCCTGGGCGGCCACACCGAACATGAGTGACAGGAAGAGTGTGATAGCCACTACGGCCGCCCGGTTGAAACGCTGCAGGTATGGAAGCACCGACTGCGTCGTGGGGTCAGCGTTGCCCTTCGGGGAGAGTCGGGAGGCGAGGGCGATGTTCCCTGCGAACAGCGCCGCGAAGACTACTGCCGCGACTGCAAACAGACCAACGCGCGTCAGGAGAATCTTCATGTAGACGCTTGTGTAGCCGAGGGTGCCAAACCATAGCCACTCGGTATACACGGATTTCGCGACCCAGGCCACTGCCACCAGCAGCACAAGCACCCCGACTATCATGAGCCGGCGACGACTGACGCCCCCGGTCGCCTGGCCGCCGGGCGGCTTCTTGCCGGCTTCTCCGAACCAGCGCTCAATATCACGCTGTAGTTGACTCACGTTACTACTCCCTTTCGACGCGCACACCGGGCGCGCCCCCCTCTATTTCCGTGTTGGCGGCCATTCGCGGCCGCTACGGGACACAATAGCACTGGCGCGTGTTGGCGGTCAAAGACGGCACAAAGACGAGGCCGGAGTCCGCGCACGATTCGGACTCAACCTGCCGGCTGCGGCCGGCGTTGTGCTTGTATGCGGATACGGCCCGTTGTGGCATCCCACGGCGTTCCGCCGTACAATGCAAGAAGATGCTCCGAGCATACCGCAGGAGGAAACGCAGTAAAATGGAGAAGAACCGAAGCCGCAGTATCCGGACGGTGTACCTGTACGTGGCTACGCTGGTCGGCCTTGGATTGATCATCGGTGGTGGAGTTCAGGTATTTGAGCTCATTCTGAAGTCGACCGTCCTGACGCAGGCCGACGCGGAGGAACGCCTCTATGCCAAACAGCCTCCAATGCCGTATTCACTCGACGTGATGAAAGAGGCGCCCGGGTCTCTGGAATTGACTGCGGACCAGCAAGCGACGATGGAGAGATGGCTGGCTGACTACGAGCGCTGGAGCGAGCAACAGGCACAGCTTGACCCCGTCGCGGCGAGGCGAGAGCGCCAGGCGGCCACTGCACTTGCGCTGTTGTTTGTGGGAATCCCCGTGTACCTCTATCACTGGCTTACGATTCGTCGCGAGGTGAACCGGGGTGACCTGCCTGCGGCGGCCGCAAGTGGGTGACCGGCAAGCCGAAGTGTTTCCTCGGTAAGGGGAGTATGTCGGGGGCCCGACAGGCGAGGCAACGTAGTCTGCCGTAGCCCACGCCTTTCGCAGGGAAGCGGATGCCTCGGCGCGCATCGCAACATGCCCGACGGCGCCACGCGCTAGTCGACGACAGGCGAGGCGGTCCGGTCGAACGGGTTCGTGCGCACGGCGAGGGAGAACAGGTACGGGTAGTTCGCCCTGAGGTACTTCATGTAGTCCAGCCACCTGTGAGTGAGCAGGGCGTACGCGCGTTCAATGTCGCCGGCGATGTGTCGGCGGTCCGAATCGGGCAGGGCATCTGGATTCTCGCGAGCCATCAGTTCCTCGGCAAGATGGAACACCGCCAGCAGGAGGTCGCTGAAGGACTCGTGCTCCAGAAGATTGGGGTTCTCAAGCAGACGCAGCAGGAAGTCCACCTTGGAGGCGAGGTAAGTCCGCATCTCCGCGATGGCTATCCTGTCAGCATCCACGCGGAATGAATGGGCCCTGAGGGCTGTCTCGACGGCGTCGAACTCCGTCTCAGTCCATCGAGCCGTAATCAGGAGCCTGCTGCGCATAGGTTCGAGGTCCACGTCCCAGGCGGAGAAGTGCTTCAGAAGCTTCACCCCGACCTCGCTGAAGAAAGCCCCGATTACCATGTTGAGCTTCTCCAGTCTCTGGCGACTCTCCCTCTGGCTGAGCACCTCGTGAATGATGATTGTCACCAGCAGTACCTCGACGAACACGAAGGCGATGTCGCCCACAAGGTAGATGAGGATGTGATGGACATCGCGGAAGATGGCATAGTGGAGCACGTACCCTGTTATGGATAGCGCAAGGAGTGCGAGACCAAGCCGCAGTTGCCATCGTGACCGTGGTGTGCGCATCGTCCGTCTACCTTCTCTCTGTTCGGGCTCCTTCCATTCGCCGGCCAAGATACAGGCTGCTTCTCTGTGCGGCGCGACTGCCGGCTCGTGGCCCCGGACAGTACGGGAGACACGCCGGATGTCGGCTATCGGGTGCTACACGTTCTCCCCGCGGAATCTACCCTCGTAGCGTGACCCGACAGGCGCTGCAAGTCTTGTGAACACGAGCTGCACGACCCGGGCACCTTGCTTGAGACGAAATCCATGCGGGTTGTGCACAAGCAGCAACGCCTCGGCGCGGCCCGAATATCCGGGGTCCCACACTGCCGAGTAGACGGTGACTCCACATCGCATGAGGGAAGAGCGCGGGTATGCGAGCGCCATGATGTCTCCAGGGAGGTTCACTTGCTCGTTGTACACGATGTGGTACGGCCCTGCCGGCAGCTCCAGCCAGCCGTCGCTCCACGGCAGAGGCGTTGTGGATGCGAGCGTGCGGTCGGCATTGTCATATCCCATGGCGCCGGGACTGTCGAACCGGGAGACGGTGCGAACGGTCAGGTCGACTCCGCACGGCTGAATCTGTGTGGCCCTGTCCCTGATGCCCTCCAGCAGCGGCGGTGTTGCATCGAGCAGTCGGCGAATCTGGCGATCGGTGAGTACCGTGTCTTTCATCGTTTGGTCTGTCATGAGACGTGGTGCATTGTACCGTATGAGAACTGCTGATGCGTGGGCCTCCGACGCTTTCGGACAAAGAGCGGGCAAGGGCCTCGGTTCACGCGGAGCGAAGCGACATATATAATACGCCCACTGCCACCGGGGCAGCGAAGCGCAGGTATACGCCAATATGACAAATCGCATTATCGCTATTGTGGGAATGGCCGGCGCCGGCAAGTCGGTGGTCGCTGCTGTCCTGGAAGTGGTGGGGCTGACTCGCATCCGCTTCGGCGACCTGACAGAGCAGGAGTTGGATCGGCGCGGGCTTCCGGTCAACGAGGCGAACGAGCGTCAGATCAGGGAGGAGCTTCGGAGCGCGCACGGAATGGCGGCGTACGCGCTGCTCAATGTCTCGCGCATCGACGCGGCGCTTGCGACTGCCGGCGTCGTGGTGGACGGGCTGTACTCTTGGGAGGAGTACGTGGTGCTGAAGCAACGCTACGGTGAGCGGCTTGTGACAGTGGCGGTTGTCGCATCGCCGCGGACGCGGCAGGAACGTCTGGCAACCCGGCCGGAGAGGCCGTTGACGCCGGAGGAGTCCGCGAGCCGTGACAGGTCTGAGATCGAGAAGATAAACAAAGGTGGCCCCATCGCCATGGCGGACATAACGCTCGTCAACGAGGACTCGTTCCAGGACCTGGAAAGGCGGGCGGGTGTCGTTGCGGAGGGCCTCAAGTGAGTACAGGTGCAAGACCGGGACTCGACGAGTATTTCCTCAAGATTGCCTCGGTTGTGGCGGAGCGCTCAACGTGCCTGCGGCACCACATGGGGGCTGTTGCAGTGAAGGACAAGCACATCCTGACTACCGGCTACAACGGCGCACCTGCAGGGCTGAAAGACTGCTTGGAGCTCGGATGCCTGCGCGACGAACTGGGTATCGAGTCGGGCACGCGCCACGAGATATGCCGGGCGATTCATGCCGAACAGAACGTCATTATCCAGGCTGCGCTTCACGGGGTGAGCATGGTGGGAGCGACCATCTACTGCACGCACTCTCCGTGCGTCCTGTGCGCCAAGATGCTGGTGAATGCGCGCATCGCGAGATTCGTGACTTGCGGAATGTACTCCGAGGATTCTTTTCGCGAGATGTTTGAAGAGGCTGGCATCCAGTTTGACCTGTTGCCTCCGCCGCCAATTCATGTGAGCCTGCTTCCCTGACGCCCCTCTGTACCCCCGGTCGATGTTGTTCGCTTCTTTCGACAGCCAATCTGGACCTGATCTCGGCACTGTTGTGGACGAAGAATGTTCCCAGCGGCAGTTACCGGCGGCATTGGCTTGCGCCATCCGGCTAGACTCCGTTCATGCATTTCATGCGGAGGCCGCGAAGAGAAGGCCCGGGTTCAAAGCCTCTGAAGGCGTACCATCGTCCGTGATGACATCGCGTGTGGCGGTTGGCATACGCAGGGATAGTGTTCCTGGAAAAACCCAGACCTCCAACTGTACGCGCACCCTCATGATTGGGGTTGTCATGGATAGTGGCGCGTTTGCATCAATTCGGTTGACCAACTGTCGCACTTGCCGAGGACCAGGGGCCTGAATGAACGCCGGGGTTCGCTCATCCGCTTCTTCGGACACTCGACAATGTGTGGACGCTAGCCCTCCACAGCAAGCGGCAGTTCCTCTGATACCTCAGAAATCACATCCGCCGTCTTGCTCACGCACTCGCGAATGAAATCGAATTCCTCAACGATCTGCTGTACAGTTCCCTCGGTTGCTACGTCACTGTGTTCCTGGGCCTGGATCCACTCGGTGAATTGCGCTTCCTCTTGGAAGCTGGCCGAACGGAAGGCCTCGAGAAGGTCATACGCCTCGCCCAGAATGCCCATGACCTTGTCCGGCTCGATAGGCTTTGCATGCGTTTCGGTTGGCAACTTGCCATCAATCAGGAGAGACACAGCATCCTCGACGAGGCTCTCAGCCACAAGCACATCGTTAACGGGCAGTTTCTTGAAGGCGTATACGTTGCCTCCCGTTCCAACGTGGATCTCGATGTAGCCGCCGGTACGAACCGTGTACTGTTTCCAGAGCTTTTCCAGAGAACCACGGAGTATGTTGGACCTGAGTCTGCGTCCAAGGGCCGAGTAGGTGACGGTGTACTTTGTTTCCTCCTGGTCGGATGACTCGACGGTCGTCGCGTCGGTCTCTTCTTGCGAAGTCTCGGTGCTCGGCTCTCCGGAATCAACGGCGGGCGACGTTGGGGATGCCTCTGGTGTAGAGCACCCGGCCAACAACAGGGAAGAAAGGCAGACAAAGAAAGCAACCAGCAAGCGAGCACATCGCCTCTCCACACATCACCTCCAAAACTGCGGCAGACGGCGGACGCCGCAGCCTTTCGTTCGCCTCCCATCCGGGGAGGAAAGGGGGGCAAGATGATTGTGCACCGATGTACGGCTCGAAAGCAATATCACAGACGCGTGGAAGGGGGACGGCCGCTCAGCGCAAAGGTATCGACTTGAAATCTCTTACTTGCTGAGTGATTGCCCGCTCGACCGGGAGACGTTCAATGCTCGAGGCACCAAAGAACCCGCCAATGCCGCTGGTGTGACTCAGGACGTACCGTACGTCGTCCGGCTCAGCAATCGGACCACCGTGGCAGATTACTATGACGCCCGGATTGATTTCCTTCCCCGCATCGTGGATTCGCTGTGTCCTCTCAACCGCTTCGTCGAGAGACATGGCAACGTGGGCGCCGATGGTCCCACTGGCGGTCAATCCCATGTGGGCAACCAGCAGGTCTGCCCCGGCCGCTGCCATCCTTCGAGCCTCGTCGACGGTGAAGACGTATGGACAGGTGAGCATGTCAAGTCCGCGAGCCGTCTTAATCATCTCCACTTCAAGGCCAAAACCCGTGCCGGAGGCTTCAAGGTTCTCCCTTGTGTCGCTGCCCTCAGGGTAGAGCCCGATCGTCGGGTAATTCTGCACGCCCGAGAACTGCATGTCGCACAACTGTTTCAGGAAGACCGGCATAAGCCGGAAAGGGTCAGTGCCACAGACGCCCGCCAGTACCGGCACATCCTGGACGATTGGCAGCACTTCGCCCGCCATATCAAGGACAATCGCATTTGCGTCTCCATAGGGCATGCGGCCTGACATCGAACTCCGTCCCGCCATTCAGTAGCGCCCGGAGTTGTATATGACGATAATGTCGGCCCCTCCTGCTCCGAAGCACTTGGCGGAAAGGCCCATACCGGCACCGACTCCGAGAATCGGTTTCCCTTCCGCAATGGTAGCCCGAAGCTTCTCCAAACACTCAGTCCTGGGTATTCTCAATGTCTGCTCCCTTTTGTTTCTCGAGAGATAAGCCCCAGCAACAGATTTACGCATTCGTCGGCGAACGTCGAGTCGTTGATGTGCACGTCAATCTCTGTGAGCCCGACGCCCGCCGCTAGCGAGCGCTTCAGGCTCTGCAGGAAGGCACTATCCGCCACCACGTCATGGAACGGCTGTCCTTCTGCGTCGCTCCATCGGCCTTGTTGAGCTTGGCTGCCACGATTTCCCCCAACTGCGAGTCTTCTTCCCTTGAAGTCCGCATAAGGGTGGCCGAAGGGTTGTGCTGGTAGAAGCAGCGACTCTAGAACTTCGCTGGCACTGTCTCCGGCGGTCCGAAATTTACCATGTCCAGCTACGCCACGCTCTGCAGTGTTGAACATGCGTGACGGTCTTGGGAATATAGCCGGATGAAGCAGCGCGAAGAGCGTGTTTCATGCAGAGGATCGACCTACGAAGCGGGCAGCGGATACTCGCTTGTGAGTAGTGGAGCGGGCGACGGGAGAGAACGACTTGTGCGCCTCTTGGATGTCCTTGTCCGCTAGTCCGAGGTATATCTCGGTTGTCTTGATGTCCGTGTGACCCAATGTGCGCCGAATATGCTCAAGGTTGGCACCGTGCTTGAGGCTTTTGGCTGCGTACGTGTGGCGCAGTATGTGGGAACCTAGTCAATAGCGTAGGCCCAATGTCCTCCCGATGTGCTTCTGGACGATTAGAGTGCGTGCCGGTGACACCGACACGGTGCCGCAGTTCAGATCAGGGACTCGGCCTCCCAACTAGTGAATCAAACCGGAAAACGACACGACAAGAACCAGCGTCAATGCGATCGAGAATCCAGCCTGAAGCCAAACACGCGCTGCAAGGTATCCAATGGCAAGAGTGACCACGCTTGCGATGGTGGTGCCACCAAGCAGCACGATTCCAAGCATGTTGAGATAGTCGCCCTTGGCGACGACACTCACCCAGTCCCACCCTTCTGGCGCGCTAGTAGACTGCATGAAACGACTTGCTGGCAGCGACCAGTTGGAGGACAGAACGGAGATCGGCACGAGGGGCTCGACAAGGCCGCAGGCATACAGCGTATACGTGACGACCAGAAGAGCTCCAGATACCCTCACACCATAGAACAGCAGCGTTGCACAGCGTGCCGACTGCTGTGGGTCAAGGTCAATGGCTCGCATCCTATTCAGGGGACGTCTAGACCGATTCCCGTCGAGCCTGCTTCTCATCCCGTTAGGCCCTCGAACAGCATCTTGGCACCGGCAAACAAGAGCACAACTATGACAAGCACTCTGATGACCCTGGGTCTTGTCTGCGGCAAGAGACGGGCACCGAGACTCGCTCCCGCCATCAGTCCGGCAATCGACGGCACCACTATGAAGGGAAGGAATGCCCCCCTATGCAGATATACCCAGCCTGCGGAAGCGCCCGTGTAGGCAATCAGGAAGTTGCTTGTCCCAGTCGCAACTTTCAAAGGCACGCCCATCACCAGATTGAGGACTGGAACATTCGCCCACCCGGCCCCGAGGCCAAACATCCCCGCCACAAGACCAACGAGAACGAACGACAGAAGACCTAGCGCAGTCCGATGAGTCCTCCACTCAACACTGGCCCCCGAGGTCTGTTCCGTGTACTGACCCCCAAGTCCCAATCTAGTCCCCAATCGACAATAGGACTGGACCAGCGGAGTCTCCAAGTTCCGCTTCATCATAGTCACGCTCGCGACCACTATCACGAGCACTCCCAACAACAGTTGCACAACATGAGTAGCCAACGCGAGGCCTATGTGGGCGCCAAGCACGGCGGATGAAGCCGCAATGAGAGAGACAGGTAGGGCAAGTCGCAGGTCGGCAAGGCCACATCTGAGCAGATGTGGTCCTGCGGCCAGAGCGCCAGACATCGCCACAAGAAGGCCCGCGGCACGGACGAAGTCAATGTGGAATGGGAAGAATGCACTTACGAGGGGTACGTAGAGCACCCCACCGCCGACTCCAGTCAACGGCGCTACAACTCCGATCCCGAAACAGAATACGAAGAGAAGCACCGGCCACACCCAGAGCTGCATGTCCGACGTTGAAGATGGGATTCCAGCAGCAAGCAAGGGGATTCCAAGACTTGCGAGCACGCCGAGAACTGGGATCAATTGTCTGCGCCGACCAGCCGCTGCGCCATTGACTCCAGTCAAGAGTCCGCGTCTAAGGAGCCTTGTTCCTGAGCCAACGCGTCTCCGCGCGGCGTGGGGTCGCACCGGTCCCAACCAGTTGCGTAGCTTTCTCATCCCACGAGCTTGAACCCTTTCAGGCATGGCACCTGGGAAGACAAGGACAGACCATGGATTGGAAGGCACGAGAGCTCGGCAGCCACCTCGCCCCAGCCGTCTCGGCATATCCCTTCTTTCGATTCTCGCACACGCAAATGCACCAGCCTCGCGTGTCCATCAAAGCAATCGAAATGTGTCGATACGGCGCGGTTTGCCCGGCGCCAGTTCGTATCCCTTCTCAATTGACCTCAAGAATCATCTCAATCTCAACCGGTATGCCACACGGTAGCGACTGCATGCCAACTGCGGATCGAGCGTGCTTTCCCGCGGACCCGAAGATTTCGATCAATAAGTCGGAGCACCCATTCATGACTTTCGGATGGTCCCGAAAGGCTTCTGTGCAATTGACCATACCGAACACCTTCACGAATCGTCGAATTTTGTCAAGATCCCCCAAAACCGTCCTCACCGACGCAAGGCAGTTCAGGGCTACGTTGCGCGCGACCTGGTAGCCGTCATCGATGGTCAATTCGGCGCCCACCCTTCCTCGCATTGCTGTCGTACCATCGTCCCACGGCCCGTGCCCAGAGACAAAGACCAGGTCTCCAACCCGAACCGCTGGAACGTAGTTCGCCACTGGGCTCGACTGTGCAGGAAGTCTCATACCAAGACTCGCCAGTGTCTGTTCAACAATCATCCGAATCTCCTTCGTTATCTCCGCGGTCGCCCCGACTGAATCAATCATGCCCAAACCAGGCTACAAACGGTCTCCAGCTTGTTGCGTCCTTGTGTAGGTGGCCATGCGACATTCTGAAGCGGCCCAACTAACTTGTCGCAACCACCTCACGCAGCCTGTGACGCACAAGCTCGGCTATGTCCCGATCGACATTGAGCGAGTCAACACCTATGACTCCATCCTCAACACGGCTCTCATCGACATAGATGATGGGCCGACCGTGACGCAGGCAGGTTGTGATCTGCTTGGCGCTCTTGCCGGCAACTGAGGCGTCGATCGCCAATTCCAGAAGCGGATACCGGCCCGAAGGTTCGTCAATTCGAGTTCGAAGGCCGGGAACGCCTTCAAGACAATCGGCAATACTGCTTAGAACCTCGCGACGTTCCATTAGGATTGCCTCCAAGTGCTCTTCGGTACAAGACGCGAGCGCCGTCAGAAGACCAACAACGGCTTCCTTGGTCACTTTCATCCCCCTGCCGATACCATGCAGGGGCCTGTCGCACAGCTGGTCTTTGGGGATGAGCTCTCGTCGAGGATCCCAGTCTTCATAGGGTTCGCCTGCCATGTCCAGCATCTGCAGTAACGCCGAAGAGACCAAATCGGCTCGCCCACATAGGATGCCGCTCGCTTGGGGTCCTCTGATACCTTTGCCTCCGCTAAGGGAGACCAAGTCAGCACCGATGTCGACGAACCGGTGAAGGTTGTGGAGGGGAGGAACCTCTGCAGCCGCATCAACAATCACCGGCAACCCTCTCCGATGTGCTAGCGAGACGATGTCTTCAAGTCTGGGATGTGCTGAAGGACGCGCAGCATAGGCAATAGCTGCCGTACGCGTCGTGATCGCAGCCTCAATCTGACGCCACGAGATCGGACTGACTACGTGAGGAGGCGACGTATCGTTCGGCGTGCCAACGCCTATGAGCTTCCCCCCCGCAGCCAATATCGAATGGTCGTAGCCCGATATCTGGTGCCAAGGCATGACCACCTCGTCCGGCAATCCACACGTGTTCGGCAACCGATTCATGATCGACACATCGAGTTTCGCTATGCAGGCCGCGACTCCAAGAGTCAACGCTGCGCTCGCCCCACAAGTCACGATGCCCCCCTCGGCGTGCGTCAGGCGCGATATCATCCTGCTTGCTGCAGCCTCCAGCTCGTCCAGTCGCACGGATTCCCTTCCAGCTAGCACCATTGCGGTCTCTATCTGTGGGTCCACCAGAGCGCCACCATAACGTGTCATCGCGCCGGCGACGTTTATGATTGGAACTACACCGAACTGGTCATACACGCTCATTAAAACCTCCAACACGTCCGCAATCGAGACGGACGTAGTGCCTGTGCGCAGAAACTACATCTTCGACCTAGGCACTATTGTGCGTTGAGGTCTACTAGGAGCCTGTCGGAGTAATGTTTTGCCTGAAGCTAAATGCCCCCGATTCTTAGGTTGCTCTAGCTTTGACTCAGGGATTACTCGGACACACTCCTAGTCAACGCGCCGCAAGCAAGCGTATCCGGCAAGGACGAAGTCAAACCGGACAGTCTGGCTGCAAGCCTTGTATCTAGGCCAAGTCATAGTGACAGCACCCAGTATGATCAAGTCCAACGCGTCTCGGAAGCAACACACCCGTCAGTAGAGAAGATTCGACGGATTCCTCTTGACCATCTTCTCGATGTCTGCTTCGGACACCCCATGCAGCAACATCTCGGTGATGAACCTCCGCATTGCGTCGGCAGGCATTGGCAGGGCGAAGTGACCAGCGTCCGTGCCTGCAACAAGACGGTCGGGACCCACAACCTTGATTGCCTCCAGGAAGACTTCCCAAGACCATTGGTCTGGCGCGAAATCGACGCAGTAGAAGCTAATATACGCGCCCTTGTCGGCGGCAGTCTTCATTTGCTCGACGGTCATCTTGGACACCATCTGCGTGGGATGGATAATCTCAACACGCTCGATGCCCATCCTGTGAGCTCCATCGACTATCGCGAACCTCTCTTTTGTGCTCTGGTGACAAATCGACAGCATCATGTCACCCTCTTTGACCATTGCGAGGATTTCCATCAACTCCGGTACAAGTCTGTCGTTCTCGTCGAGTACTTCGATTCCACCCTCTTGCCCGAATACTTTGCGATGAAAAGAAGCATCCATGTTGGGCAGCCATACCACCTTGCCTCCGACCCTGTAGCTGACGCTGACCGCCTCGGGATTCAGACCACCAACCGAATAGTTGAGCACAACCCCACCGAAAACATCGACTCTCGGCAGACCGTGTTCATCAGCCCACTTGTTGACCATGGGTTGCACGATTGCTGCAGACCGTGCACTTGGAGTGGAATGACACTTGAACACGACGGCTTTCATATGAGCCTGACATGCCTGGATTGCCATTTCCATCTCGTCGTACAGCCTTGTGTTGTAGGCATCCGGACCGCTGTGCACATGCGTGTCTATCGCACCATCCATCAGCGCCCAGACACGACCGATCTCGAACAACGGGGCAAGTAGGCGCGACTCTTCTGGCTCTGTGGATCCGTACGCAAACTTGGTGTGTATGTGCCCCCTGCACTTGTTGAGGTTATCCTCCTCCAGCGCGGCTTCGTAGATTTCCTGAGTCATTGTCCTCCCCCTTACGTAATCCATAGACTAAACTGGAGCAACGCTCTCGCCCCCTTGTGCAGAAGCATGTCAGTGGCTAGAGCACTGCGAACTGCTCGCTCAATCTGTCAGTAATGAACATCTTGCCGGGATAGTGAGTGATCATGTACGGCAACCTGGCTGCCCTGGCAACAGTCTGTGGTGTTATGCCACAGGCCCACCAGAGCGCCGTTTCATCAGCTTCCGCGATTACGGCTTTCGGATAGGCAACGAGATCCGGTTTGCTCATGTCTTCGATCCCTATCGTTCGCGGATCACCTATGTGCAAGGGTGCACCGTGCGCCGATGGAAGACGTGACGAGATTTGAATAGCGCGCATGACATCTTGCATTCCCTGGAACAGCCGCCCCGAAACCGCTATGCCCCCCTTGAAACTGCCTACCGGTGTACACTGTATAGTGGAAGTGAAACACCCGAGACGGCGGAATTGGACGCCTGCTGCCTTGAGGCTTTGCTCAAAGGTCTGGCTGCAACCCAGCAGGAAGGAAACCAGGTCATCGCGCCAATAGACGGTGGCATCCACAGGTTCAGCCACCACCTGTCCATCCTTCCAGATACGGTACTGCGGCAGGTCGTGACGCAAGTCCGCTTGCGGTGCGACCATCAGCGGGTGCGGACTCCCAGGCTCAGTAACATCTAGCATGGGGCAAGCACGCTGATTGTGGAAGCAAAACAGCATGAATTCCAGGGCATTTGCTTCCGGCACAGCTACAAGGTTGGCCTGTGCGTAGCCGTAGCAAATGTCATCAGTAGTATCGGTCCAGCCACCATCTGCTGCGATCTCACGGAACTTGGCTGGTGATAGGGCGGCCATGTCCAGAGTATGTTGCCATCCGTTTTGAACCATTTCAGCTACTCTCCGGGGCTCAAGTCTCTTCAAACAAATCAGATGAACCTCGAGCGATCTGATCGAGGCTTAGTCCAGATAGTCATTGTCCGTCTGAGATACTGGTCTTGCTGTCCCAGCGCATCTCCTTGAAGTTCTTAGTGCAGGCAGGCCAGCATGCCGCCGTCGACCAGGATCATTGTTCCTGCAATGAAACTAGCCTGATCGCTAGCCAGCAGAACAGCAATAGGAGCAATCTCTTCCGGCAGGCCGATATGGCCCACCGGAATAGATTCGGCAAAGACCTCCTTGTTTCCCGCTGGCTCGTAGAATTGGGCCATCATGTCTGTGTCCACAGTGCCCGGGGCAATACCGTTAACAACTATTCCATAGGGGCCCAACTCATGAGCCATGATCTTCGTGAGGCTATGCACCCCAGCTTTGGCCGGGCCATAGTGTGCCCGGCCCGGCAAAGGAGTGAATCCCAAGACTGAACCGATGTTGATGATCTTTCCTCGGATTCCGTTTTGAACCATGAACCGGGCTACGGCTTGACCACACAAGAAGACACCACGAAGGTTTACCGCTATACCGCGATCCCATTCTTCAAGGCTCATTTCCAAGAAAGGTGTCGCTTTGACCCAGCCGGAGTTGTTGACCAGGATATCGATTCTGCCGAACTCATCTACGGTGGCTGCGACCATCCGCTGAACGTCTTCGAGAATAGCGACATCTGCCTGAACGGCGACCGCTTTCCGCCCCATCTCTCTGATTTTGCCCACAACTTGCTCGGCTTCCGCCTCCGCCCGGTGGAAGTTCACGGCTACATCGGCTCCCTCTTGTGCAAGAGCCAAGGCGATTGCTCGCCCTATGCCTCTGCTGCCACCGGTAACGAGTGCGACTCTATTGATTAGTTGCATGAGACACAATCCTTTCCGATCTCTTTGATGTAGGGTCTTGGCCTATCCAGTTCCACCCGGTTAGTCGTAGTAGTCGGGCAAGACCCTTAGAGCACTCCATTGTTCCGGATCATGACTGAACAATGTTAGACACTGCTTGGTATCAGCAATATGTTTGAGTCTCAAGCGGCTGTTGACCAGCAGGTCTTTGTCGACAGCCAGTGCGGGCGAATCCCGGCACCAATGGTCTGAGTGCGCAACCGCATCACCGGCTATCAACACTGCCCCGGTCTTGGGCAAGTTCACCAAAACGGATTGGTGTCCGGCGCTATGCCCCGGTGTACTAATCAGATCCACGCCTGTCATGATTTCCTCATCTCCTTCGATCTGATGATAGTTGAGGTGGGCATAATCCCAATCGTGACGGATGTAGTCTGGAGAGTTGCGGGCACTTTCGATCTCCGATTTCTGGACAATCAGGTCGCAACTTCCAAAGAACTGGTTGCCACCTGCGTGGTCAAAATGAAGGTGCGTGCATACGACCATATCAATATCGTCTGGGCCCATACCAATCTGGCTCAACCTCGACAAGATATGATCCGCCCGGGAAACCAAGGGAGTATTGCTTTGAATGTAGTCACCAATAGCTCGAACTGGGTCTTCAATAACCAGGGGGTTAAGACCCGAATCGATGAGAATACGTTTCTTCCCTATCTCAATCAGGTAGGCTGTCACCGGGATACGGATCTGTACCCCGAGGTCATAGCCTGGGGTCAGATTGACCCCCTTGTCAATCAACAATCTGCCACATGGAATGACAGTAAGGCGGCACATTACGGATTCCCAAACCTAGACAGACATCCTCCGTTTCCCGGTGAAGGCAAAGACGGCAGGCGGGAGGATTCTAGGTTGTCGTTCAGACAGAAAGGGCCAAATGCAGCCAACATCTCGTATTCCGACTTCCTCGCCAGCAACCTAGCCATGTTCCTCGCCAGCCTCAACATGCCCGCCCAACCCGAGTGGGCAACGGAAACATGCGTATCGCCCACGGACTCGCGCGGCCAGCTTCTCGCCACCGACCAGGCTCGACTGGGGGAAATCCCCGACGCCACCCCCCCCAATTTTCACTGATGCGTCCCCAAGTACCATGGCACCTTACAAGCCGATTGACGTGCCATACGTCCGGAAGCATCGGCCACGGGCCATTGACTGCTGAGAGGTATGAGCCGAATGGCAGTTCGCTGTCGGCTAGAGGACCGGTGAGAAAGCACAACGCATGGTTGGGGCCCAGAGGGTCCGCTCCAATGTTCTGATGGTCACGTATCATGATCACGTCGAATCCGTAGCCACCGATGTACCGCTGACAGAACTGCGCGTTCAGTTTCTCGTCCCAGAGCCAGCCCTCACCCAAGTCTACGAAGAGTATCCTGCCAACGTATCCTTCAGCCATTGCTTCACCGAGAACGTCCACGCACGCCACCAAGCATGTAGGTCAAACTAGTTCGAAGGACCTCCAGACTAGTAGCCAAGACGTAGCAGACGAGCAGTCACCTCTTCCTCCATAGCGGCTGACGTTCGTTCCTCTGCCCCGGCAGTTGCAGTGCCCGGCGCGGCTTGCCTTTCCTCGGCTCCCCTTGAATCACGTTTCAAGCCAGAGTAGTCCATGCCATAGCGGAAAGCGCCGAACACGGGCAATGACTTGGCTGTCACAGTTGCTGCCCCGTACGAAGGCAGGTTGTTGACGAACTCCCAGACCAACTCACCTCGCTCAGTCACTTCGAGTATCCTCCCGCTCACTGCTTCACACGCTAGGGTGTTCCCATTCGGCAGCCGCTGGCAGTTGGACATTGCGGATGAATAGAAGTGCTGTGGCATGCGCTCCGAGCCGTTGTAGGTCCACACTACACTCTGAGTTCTCGGGTCGAATTCCACCAGCCTGGAGTACCCGTGAGGGAAATGCCACTGGTGAAACCCATTGTCGAAGATGAGGATATTGCCGTTGTCCAGTTCTGTTGGGGAATGCTGATGACTCAGGTCATCTGCACCCCAACTCCATTCGATTTCGCCGCTCCTCTTGTTAATCTCGGCTACGCTGTTGGTCTTCTTGAAACTGACCAGTATGTTGCCGTTGGCCATCTCGGCGCAGGCATTTGCGTGCGTCCACTCCTTTCGGGTGCACAAAGGGCAGATGCGGTCTTCCGTAGGACTGAGGTGCTCGTGCGCAACCCACTCCCAGACCACTTCTCCATTCGCGTCAATCTCCTGAATCGCATCGCCCCACATAACTCCGTCTCTCTCCGTCCCCGAGTTGCCGCCTTCAACCATTTTCGCTACTGTTTCCGGCACTTGCACCCACTTGATGATCAGAGTATTACCGTTCCTGAGCCGATGGAATTGATCGTGCATGTAGGGCTCACTATGTTCCCAGACCTTCCTGTTGTCCCAATCCAACTCCAGCACTGCTCCGCAGCTTCCCTCCAAGTCAGGCAGCGCTCTGTCGGCGGTCTTCCCGCCATAGACAAGGCTCCCGCCGGGCAGCAGCTCGCTGTGGCACCCCGCTTCCAAGTGAGTATCCCAGTGGTTGACGTGGCGACCCCGCATGTCGATCAGCCACGTGGCGGTTCCGTTGACCGGCGTGAGAAGCGTGTACCCATTGAGTGTCCGTCTGGAGTCACAGAAGACAACACCTTTGATCGAATTCCGAGCGTAGCCCATCTATCGCCTCCTTGCAGCCCGCAGGTCTGACGATTCGTCAGACAATGCAAACGTTGACTTCGCTGTTCAGGGCTCTAGGTCCGTATGTGCGGTTCTCCCATTCGAATCTTGCTGGATCCAGCGGCTTGCCTTCGAAGCCCGGATACTCAGGCGAGTAGCGATGTGCCCGCCACATGGCGTTCGTGTCCCATGCTGGCCATCGGCCGACGAAAGGGCTGACATACTCCCACACCAACTCCCCCTCATGCGTCACCTCGAAGACTCTTCCCTGCCACGACTCACAAATCACCGTGTTGCCGTTTGGCATTCGCTCAGCACCGCTCGTAAGGGCGCTATAGAAGTCGGTAGGAGGGTCGGCACGGTACTCCCATACTATCTCATCGTTCTTCGGGTCGATCTCGACCACACGTGAGAAGCTTGGACTCTCGTTGTAGTCATGTTGCCGGTGAGCCCCGTTGTCGAAGACCAATATGTTTCCGTTCTCAAGCTCCCTTGGATCGTGCTGGTGGCTTATTTTGCCCCGGCCGTAGCGTGCCAACACATGCCCCTCAGGGTACTTGACCCTTATGATTTCGCTGCAATTGCGGCCACTCAACAACAAGCTCCCATCCTTGCACAGAAACACTGCATTGAGCAGTGGCCATATGTTGCGGTTCTCGAGTGGACACATCACGTCAATCTCGGGATCGAGATGCTGGTGAGCTATCCATTGCCACACTATCTCACCTGTCCTGTCGATTTCGAGGACGCAGTCGCCAAACACCTTGCCCTCGAACTCGGTGCCAGGCAAACCACCGCGGAGTTTCGCAGCCATCTCGGAAGGAACCACTCCCTCTGGCGAGTAGGAAGGGAACAGCACATGACCGTTGCTCATGCAAACGAAGTCGTGGTTCTGATAGGGGACCTGAGCTTCCCACACTACGTTCCCTTGCCAGTCTATCTCGCGAAGCAAGCCGCCGATTCCGCCGAACTCGAGTGGCAAACCCAGTTCGTCAGGGGTCTTCTGCTTCCCCGCCCACAGCAAATTGCCGTTCGGCAGGATATACGCGTGCTGGCCTGGTATGTACGGCATTCGCCATCGCTGGACGATGTTTCCCTCCATATCGATCAGCCAGACATCCCTCGTGTACAAGGGCGCGAACAACGTGTAGCCGTTGTAGGCCTTCGAAGGATTGTAGTAGGTGACGCCCTTCTTGGCCGTTCGAGAAATACTCATAACCAGTCCTCCATAGCGTCCAGTCTCTTGAAGGCTAACGTCTCCCGGTCGCAGAACCTTTGCCTCCAACTACGGATACAGCAGGTTTGGCAGGAACGTAGCAATGCCTGGGAACAGCAACAGCACAAGGATGGCAAGCAACATCATGCCAAAGAAGGGCACAATCCCTCTGAAGATGGTGCCCATAGGCACATCCGGTACTATTCCTGCTATTCCGAATACGTTTATTCCTACGGGCGGGGTAATCTGTCCCATCTCCATCGTGATTACCATGATCACTCCAAACCATATCGGGTCGAAGCCCAGTGCCTCCACGGTAGGGAAGATGATAGGCAGCGTGATTATCATCGCGGGCAGGATATTCATCACACAGCCGAGGAGTATGTACATCAGTAGTATGAGGGAGAGGATTGTGTACCGGCCAGCAGGGACTGACATAAGGATGTCCGACAACCTCAGCGGTACATGACTTACCGTAACGAAATACCCAAACGTTATGGCGGCCGTGAATATGTAGAACACAGAGGCATTGGTAACAACAGCATCCCTTACTGCTTCCCCCAACTTCCGCCAGGTATACCTCGCCATTATCAAGCCAATCAGCAGCACACCAAAGGCACCAATCCCACCACCTTCGCTGGGAGCGAACAGACCGGCGTAGATGCCCCCCACTACGAGGACAAACAAGGCGAGTATGGGTAGTCCACTGGGGAGCGACGCAAGTCTCTCTTTCATGTTATGTCGGGGGGCTGGCAGCGCCAGTGAAGGGTTCATGCGGACCCTCACGTAGATGACCAACATGAAGAAGCTCGCAAGCATGATACCTGGAATGATGCCAGCCATGAACAGCCTCCCGATTGACTGCTCAGTGATTATCCCGTAGACGATGAAGCCGATACTCGGCGGTATCAGGATACCCAGCGTCCCTCCAGCTGCGACTGCACCGGTAGCGATCTTGGAGTCATACTTGTAGCGGCGCATCTCAGGCAGCGCAACTGTACCCATGGTGACTGCCGTAGCCAAACTTTCACCACAAGCGGCAGCGAAGCTAGCGCAGGCGCCTATGGTCGCCATCGCCAATCCCCCAGGCAGGTGGCCGATCCATTTGTTCACCGTGCTATACAGGTCCCGGCCGAGATCGGCGTGGTAGAGGAGATTGCCCATAGCGATAAACAGCGGAACGACAACCCACGTGTAGGTTACGCCGACGTCAAATGGAATCAAGGCGAGGTTGGAGAGGGATGCCTTCATGCTGACTATGTAGGCTGTGCCGAGATACGCCGTCAGAAACATGGCACTCCCAATCGGAGCACCCAAAAACAGAATCACGAGCATGAATGCGAATCCGACCAGACCAACCACGAACCTGTCTATGCCCCCTGGCAGTAGGCCATACAACAAGGGCATTAGGAACAGGGCCACGACTATGGCACAACCCAGCACAAGCAACCAGACCATGCGCCTTCCTGCCCTAACCACATCCTTCAGTTTGTGGACAAACGTGGATAGGAACGCGATTCCTGATACGCTGGCCCCTATAGCCAGTACTATCATGACGGCACCGAGCGGAACACGCAGGATCATACTAAGGTGTCCCTCGGCCAGGTTCTTGTACGCCAGTTGGATTATGCTCCAAGTGATTAAAGCCATTATGGCTATATTGATGATACTGAGCGCCCCGTCCAGAACCAGCCGGGTGTGTGTGGAGAATCTATCCACCAAGATAGTGGACTTGATGTGGCGCCCACGCAATTCGACTTCTGGCAGCACCAGCCAGATCAATCCCACGAGCGACAGCGTAAGGACTTCTTCGGCCCCCACTATCGGTCTGCGGAAGAAGTATCTAGCCATCACCGCGATAGCGGTGAGCAGGATCATGCCCAGTAGAAGGCCACCAGCCGCTGTCGTGCAGACACGAGCTATCGCGCTGGTGACCTTCTGCAGTCGCTGATCAATGCTGTCAATTGCCTGCAGCACTCGGTCCGCCCGCGGGAATACATTGGGCAATCATTCTCGGTGCTGCAAGCAGAATTCGATGTAGTCGTCCAACATCTGACGTGCCGGGTACCCTTTCTCCGTTGCTTCGTCAACCCAGACATCGTGCAACGGGGCAATCATGTCCCTCCATCGGGCTAGTTCGTCGGGATCCAGACTAGCAATGGGCTTCTCTGGATACTCCTGCTTCAGCCAGTCTGTTGTCTCAATGGCCACGCGGTCGAACATCTTGGCCGCTTCTATGCCTTTGGTAGCACTGACCTCATCTATGACTTCCCTGATGTCATCCGGGAAACCCTCATACACGTCCTTGTTCATCACGTACATCATGTGGTCAGCATAGAAGCCAACTAGGGTGTACGAGCTTGTCACTTCTTCCATGTGAGCGGCCCTAAACCAACCCCAGTTAGTGACAATGGAGTCTATGACCCCCCTCTCCATCATGCCATAGACCTCGGGCTGCGTCGTTACGGCAGGATTCGTTCCAAGCAACTTCAGCATGTCGGTGGCTGCACCAAACGTCCCCACCACCTGTGCTTGCAGCTCCTCCAGAGTCTCGACGGGTGTATCACTAACGTTCAGCAGATTTGTTGGATCATTGGTGTTGTCCCACAGCACGTGGACTGCACCCAATTCCTCCTCCAAGAACTGCGGGTATTCCGCATACAAATCCTGAAGCCCCAATGTTGCCTCCTCCGCACTCATGTAGAGCACCGGCAACAAAGGCATGCTTGCAAGCGGAAAACGACCGACCATGGCTGCGCCTGTTATTCCGGTGATGTCACAGACACCATCCACACATGCGTCGTAGGAGTTCGCCATACTAGCCAGACCCTGGTTGACGTGTATGGTTGTCTTAACTCTACCGTTCGTCTTGCTTTCAATCTCATCGGCCCACGGCTTCAAGATGTTGACGTATAGAGGATGACTCTCATTGGAGACCCACGTGTTGAGTGACAGCTCATAGGTCTCGGCAGAGCCATCCGCAACACAACTCACCGCACTACCAACCAAGATCAACGCGCCCACTAGAGCCACTACTGTAAGCCTCATCTTCATCACTAGTTTCCCTCCAATTTCTAGATTTTGCAGCTGCGGTCATCCTACTTCCTCATCAGCTCCACACCCGCAACATCGCAGCACTCTCCCGCCTTGCTGTCTCCTAGAATCTCTTCGCAAACTGCCCACGTCAATTGAATCAAGCCCTTTTAGCTATTCAACTCCGAGATGCTCCTCCTGTCAACAGCCAAGACATCTAAGCCATGTGGCCTAGTACACTTGCCTAACTAGAGGTGCGCCACATGGCGCTTGTGTCATGCCCTGGGACGTGATGTAGTAGCAGGGGAGCAATGTCAAGTCGGGCACTTCGCCTATAGTGGCCCGGAGTTCCAGTCGACCTGGAGGGTGACGGACAGGCTGTAGCGTAGTGGACGCCGAGAGTCCCGAGAGGTGTTCGTGGTCAATACCAGCTAGAGCGTTACCATCTGAGTCGTGCGGTTGGATGACGCGGCAAGGCATCGTCAGGAGCGCCGCTATCAAGTGGTTTCTTGTGCTGATACACGCGGATACAAGCGACTCATGGTTCAGCGCATCCAAAGTCAGACGAAGAACCGAATGCCAAGATCCAAGCGCTCAGTCGCTGACTAAGTGGAAGGTCGACAGATCGACAGATAGCAGAGGGTCGTGATGAGAGACGCTCGGAATCCGGAGTTCATGTGGTTAGGATTTCACATCGGAGGGTTGAAGACGGCATGGGCGACCTAGTAGCGCCACATGGGGGAACGCTACTGCCTCTTATGATAGCAGAAGGTGCAGCGCGCGAGTACGCGCTCACCGAGGCACGCCGAATGCGGAAAGTCGGCCTCAGTTCACAGGCACTCTCGGATGTAGTCATGTTCGGTATGGGTGCTTTTAGTCCACTGACAGGATTCTTGAAGCAAGAAGACTATCTCAATGTGTTGAACGAGTCGCATCTGGCAAATGGCACGCTTTGGCCAATTCCAATAACGCTACCAGTTTCAAACGAGACGGCTGCGAGTATTGCCATCAACGAACAAGTGGCGCTTTTCAACCCAGATGCGTCAGAAATCGTCGGCACCATGGTCGTGGAGGAGACATACACCTACGACAAGAAGCTGGAAGCGCGACAGGTGTTCCGCACCGAAGATGAACGTCATCCAGCCGTGGCAAATCTTTGCAGGCAGGGAGAAGCCTATCTCGCCGGTGCAGTGCAGGTCTTCTCGGAAGCGGGATATCGCGACAGGTTTCCAGAGTTCGCCACACCCAAAGAGACCAGAAGGATATTCTCTGGGCGCGGCTGGAAGACTGTGGCAGCGTTCCAAACCCGGAACCCGATGCATCGCTCACATGAGTACCTTACGAAGCTTGCCATGGAGATCTGTGACGGCATTCTCATTCATCCGCTTGTAGGGAGACTGAAGACCGGTGATGTCCCCGCAGAGGTACGGATGGAGACCTATAGGGCGCTTCTGGACAACTACTATCCCAAAAACAGAGTCGCACTCAAGGTCTACCCGCTGGAGATGCGCTACGGCGGCCCCAAGGAGGCAATTCTGCATGCCATTATTCGCCAGAACTTTGGCTGCAGTCATCTCATTGTCGGGCGCGACCACGCGGGGGTTGGAAACTACTACGGCGCGTTTGACGCCCAACTCATCTTCGATGAACTTGAGCCAGGCGATCTCCATATTCGGCCCTTGAAACTAGACACGGCCTTCTGGTGTCGAAGGTGCGGAGCGGTGGCTTCCCAAAGGACATGTCCCCATGGCGAGGAAGATCATCTGACCGTGAGTGGCACTGAGCTGCGCCGATTGCTTAGGGTCGGAGAACACCCGCCTGAGGAGCTCATGCGGCCAGAAGTGGCAGACATTCTCGCGACCTACTACCAAGGACAGAATGCCGAATGAACAATGTTGTTCTCGTAACGATCGATGCGATTCGCAAGGATGTCTTTGGGTGTTACGGCAACAATGACGGGTTGACGCCCTTTGTCGATTCGTTGGTGGACAAGTGTCTAGTATTCACCAACGCGCAGTCCACAGGGCCCTATACGCAAGCATCTTTTCCAGGTCTACTCACCTCATCTTACTACTTGGACTATGGCAGGCCGCGAGGGCTAGCTCCTGAGAGAACTCTCATATCCGAGCCACTTAGAGAGGTCGGTATCACAACTGCAGCGTTCCACTCCAATCCCCATCTCTGCGCGTACCTCGGATGGAATCGGGGTTGGGATGTCTTCTACGACTCTATGCAGGACGAGGTGGATGAGAAAGCTCCGTATGTTAAGGGGCACGTGATCAACACGAAGGCTATGGCGTGGCTATCATCACATGTTGAAAGAGTTCACGGCCCATTCTTCCTATGGATACACTATATGGATATTCACGAACCATATGTTCCACCGCGACGATACTTGGAACTTGTTGAGCCATCTACTACTTTGAATGAGCAGGAGATGTTCGCTCTCTTTCAAGATGTTCTGCTCAAGCGAGACGTATCTGACCCAGAGCAGGTGAGACTCTTGAAGAAGTTGTATGACGCCCAAGTACGCGAGGTGGATGACTACCTGAGCGAACTCTTCGCTTCGCTGGAGTCGCTCGATGTACTTCCGGACACGTCGGTTCTAATCACCAGCGATCACGGTGATGAGTTCGCCGAGCATGGGGGGCTTTCTCACGACAACAAACTTTACTCCGAACTGCTTGACATACCCCTGCTGGTCTATCAGTCAGAACGGGAGAGCATGGCTCGCTGTCATAAGCTGGTGAGCAATATTGATGTTCCGCCCACTGTAGTGAAGCTGTGCGGACTCGAGCCAGTCGAGGAGTTTCGTGGCGCGTCGCTGATACCCGTCGAATACTACGTCCCGAGACTCGTATTTGGAGAGGCCCTTGATCAGAAGACCGAGCGTGGCGGGGATATTGGCCGGGACTCCTACTTCTGTCGAAAAGACAATCTGAAGCTGTTATACCACGCCTACTTGGACACTTGGGAGATGTATGACTTGGCGGACGATCCCAGCGAACAGGAGAACATCGTGGATTCGTCGGTTGACGCAGCCAAGCTCAAAGTCCTATTGAAGCCGCGCGTCCGTCGATGGGGAAGAAATCCTGCTTGAACTGAACAAGATAGCCGTGGAGGAAAGAGATGACAGATAGAGAGAAAGCATGCGAGTATGCGGTTGCGAAATCCGAGCAGGTTGTACGAGAGGCCTTCGTGGATTTCAGGCCAGAAGATATGGCCATCACTTGGACTGGTGGAAAGGACAGCACACTGACACTCTGGATAATCCGGCGATTCTGCCTAGCGCATGGCATCAAGCTGCCAAAGGTCATGACGATTGACGAATTCGACGTATTCCAGGAGATTCATGACTTCATGGAGAGATATGCCAAAGAGTGGGCTCTCGAACTTGAGTGGTGCAGGAATGACGACGTGGTCAGAGCCGCAAGGGGGGAACTCAACGCGACGGTCAAAGTGGCCGATCTCGATGAGCGGAACAGGGCAGAATTGAAACGAATCGACTTCTCGGGCAGCGCCTTCCCTTTTGAGGCAGAGTCCTACGTCGGCAACCACCTTATGAAGACCGTCGAGTTCAACAAGTATATTGAGCGACACAATGTCAAGGCAATCTTTCAAGGCCTTCGGCGAGACGAGCAGGGAGCCAGGGTGGCTGACGAGTATTGCGAAACAAGAGAAGCAGCCCATCTAATACCAGAACATGTCCGCGTCAAGCCAATCCTCCATTTCACCGAGCGGCTCTTGTGGGACACATACAAAGTCTTCAAGATCCCACATTGCGTCCTCTATGAGCAGGGATACCGTTCCTTAGGTGCAAGGACGACGAGCGCCATTGCCCAGGCAGGTGTTCCTGCTTGGGAGCAAGACTTGGAGCACACCAAGGAACGGGCTGGCCGTCGACAAGACAAGGAAGAGATGATGGCGAGACTGCGCCAACTGGGCTACATGTAGTTTGTGTCAGTCCAGCACAGGCCTTTGTTCGTTGCCCCGCCAAGCCTGAAGCGTGGGATGGCCGGTTGCTTCGTGCAATAGGCAGGAGCATAGGTCTTGGTTTGACTGTTCAATCTCCGAGAAGAGGCTGTCCGCCAATTGGCTCATTCTTATGTGCTCAAGCGCCCTGTGCCAAAACGGTGAACAGGCTGACAAGTAGGAACTAGGGTCAGGCGTCCAGAAGAATCAGCCCTCTCTTCGCAGCAATAACTACTGCCTGTGTTCGAGAAGTAGCCCTGAGTTTCGCGTAGATGTTGATCAGATGTGACTGTACTGTGCGGTCACTGATGCCAAGATGAGACGCAATATCCCTGTTGGACATGCCCTTGCTCACAAACCCAAGCACCTCGAGTTCACGAGCAGTTAGCTGTTCCACATCTGCGGTCGCCTCAGCTGAACCACGTGCGAGTACGTGCAACGCCTCCATCGTAGGTATGCGAGCGAATACTTCTTCACCCGCTCGAACTGAAAGAATGGAACTCACCAGATCCTCGGTGGAACAGCTATCCCAGACATAGCCGAGAGCGCCGGCTCTCATGGAAAGAAGAACGTACTCGCCGGTTCTGCAGTCACTGAACACTAGGATCGCGGTGGCGGGACTACATCGCTTCACCCTAGTCAAGACCTCAAGCCCAGACTTTCGGAGCAGGGTGGTTCCGATCACTAGCACGTCAGGCTTGAGGCTGCAAGAAATCTCCGCAGCCTCGTCTGCTTCAGTAGCGCACCCGACAACGTCGATCGCGTGACGCTCCAACAAGGCGCCAAGACCCGCGCAGAGCACGTGACTTGCAGACGCAGCAAGAACGACTTCAGGCTGATTGTTCAACTCTCAACCCCGGAGGCCATGTTACAGCAATCCGTAGCCGTAACACCAGTGACCACAAAGTCACAACGTCGACTATCCGTCATACTTCGCGCGCCGGGAGATTTCCCTTCCGATTCGTGGGCGGCATTCTTGACGTCGGCGGCGTCGACCCAGCAGTGCTCGCCTGGCCAATGCACAGGAGGCACTACACCGCCAATGCTGCCGACGCCAAGCGGTCGCTGGGCCATCAGCATGTTTCCGCGATACGCCCCCCGCAGTGGGCGGTCAGTGACATACCAGGAATCGACCACATCTCGAAAAACAGCTTGACCTCATGCACTCGAAAGAGCATGCTGTCGGGCTTGTGTGAGGGGAGTTCACCGCCACCGAGCACCTCGGCTACCCCAATCTCCAAGCTCGTCGCTGCGGAGACCGCGAGGACCTACCCTTTCCGTTCCCTCTTCTCCGAGTTCGCTCTGTGGAGCGAGTACTTCTAGCATGCCCATTCGATTGACTAGAGCCTACAACAAGACATGCGGAATGGGAAAAGGAAAGGAAGCAGGAAGAGAATCGAAACCAACAGCTTTGGTTGCGGCAGGTGGTTGCAGTATGCCAACCAAGCTGCAAAGGAAACACGCACTTATCTGCAAGCACCGTGGTTGAACGACCCGAGTAGCCCGCAGAAGGATGTGATTACCTATCGCTCTTGACGCCTACCAGCGTGACCAATTGGCATGTTGGTTACGGGCCAAAAGCAGCTGCCCGCCCCCTAGACGTTCTTGTCGGCAAGACCTGGACATGTCTCAGTCGTCCTGGTGTCGACATCACCTACCGTGAATCGTGGCTGTTTGCGGCGGCCCCATCCCCACAAGCTTGGCGTATCGCAAGCGTGGTGGAGTTCATGCGCGTCTTGCCAGTCGCGCAGCAAGCAATTCTCTGGCCCTGGAGACGCAACGCGGCAATCGATGCGGTCCCCTGTTCGCCCAACCCTACTGCCGCCGTTTGCGTAACGGCGACAGCCCCAAGTCGGACACGGGCGAGAACGACTTGTGCGCCTCTTGGATGTCCTTGTCGACGAGTCCGAGGTATATCTCGGTGGTTTTGATGTCTGTGTGCCCTAGCGTGCGCCGGATATGCTCAAGGTTGGCACCGTGCTTGAGGCTCTCGGTTGCGTACGTGTGGCGTAGCTTGCGTGGTCTAAGCCTGTGCCGCAGACCTGCTTCCACTCCCAGGCGTTCCAGTATCTTCTGGATGCGCGCCGCAGTGCGCGCATAGCCATCCTGAGTCTTGAGGAGCGGTCCCGGCAGAATAGCTCGCCCGGTCGTTCGAAGCCAAGGTGGGTCGTGAGTACAGCATTGGTCCACCCTGAGAGGCAGACGGGACGCTCCTTGTTTCCCTTGCCAATCACTCGTATGCGGCTCTCGCTCTCATCGAAGCTGTCTATCCTGGGGCCGGCGAGTTTCGACAGCCGCATGTGTGTGTCGATGAGCAGCAACACTATCACCTGGTCCCGGGAAGAGTTGCAGCATCTGCACACTGCCTCAACGTCATGGGGACTGAGAGCCTTGGGAAGGCGCTGCGGCAGCTTGGGTGTGCGCACTGGTTCGAGGCGATTCTCGCTGAAGACCTTGTTGGCGAGGAGCCATGCCCAAAGCGCCTTGATGCCGCGCACATAGGTGTTGCTGGAGGTCTGGCTCAAGGTCCGCTCGACCTTCTCCTGCGGCTGTATTTCCCATCGCGGTCGCGTTGTTAGTTCGATGATGTAGTCCTGCGAGTCCTCATCCGTGACAAAGGAAACAGCAGGGACACCGGCAAGAAAACTGGCGAAAGCGGAGACGGGGTGACGCACATGGGAAACGGTCTTGGGACTGTATGCGGATGCGAGGGTGTGGCGTTCGTAGCGGTTGAGGAGAGATTTGACATCCAAAGTGGGAAGCAGGCACCCCCCTTGCGAGTGGTGGAGCGGGCGACGGGATTCGAACCCGCGACAGCCTGCTTGGGAAGCAGGAACTCTACCACTGAGTTACACCCGCTCGCGGCTTTTCATTATCGGCTGCGCGCCGATGTGTGTCAAGGTCGGTGCGTGCTATTCGGGCGGCACCATTGTCAGCAGCTTCCGCGCAATGCCCGGGTACTTGCAGATGAACTTGAGTTCGTCTGTGGTAAGCGGCTTCTGCGCCAGCACGTTGGCGTAGCGCACCAGCTCCAGTTTCTCGCGTGCGTCGTCCGCGTCATCGAATGTCACGGCCATTCGGCCCATGAGGTGGCGGAAGCCGGAAACACCGCCATACTCGCCGGAGCAGATCTCTCTGCCGGTCTCAACAAGTTCCGGTTCGCCCCGCCCGAGCTCAGAGAAGCTGTAGAGCTCGTAGTTTTCCGGGTCCTTCAGGACGCCGTCCGCGTGAATCCCCGATGCGTGCGCGAATGCATTCGCCCCCACACCTGTCTGGTTGATGGGGATGGGGACGCCAAATGCGTAGCTGGCGAACTGCGCCGTCTTCCATGCCCTGGTCAAGGTGATAGGCTTGCCGAGTTCGTACTTGCCAGCGAAGTCTCTCGACTTGGTGACGGCGAGGATGGTGGCGACCAAATCTGCGTTGCCTGCGCGCTCGCCGATACCATTCACCGTGGTGTTGATGTAGACATCCTGGCCGCCGTCAAGCGCGCCTTTGGCGCCGGCGAGGGAGTTCGCTACCGCCATCCCCAGGTCGCCGTGGCAGTGCACTTCAAGCGGCAACTCGATCGTCTCGGCAAGAGTCTTCACCGCATCGTAGATGGTGAACGGATTGTCGTAGCCGAGAGTGTCGCAGTAACGCACCCTGTCGGCACCGTGTTCCTTGGCGGCGCGGGAGAACTTGATGAGGAAGTCAAGACTGGTTCGAGACGCGTCCTCCGCGTTGATGCCCACAGACTCCGCTCCATGTTCTTTGGCGGCATCAAGAGCCTTGGTCATGGACGCTATGACATCGTCTTCTGTCACGCGGCCGCCCCACTTCCCTTGAATCATCTGCTGAGAAGTTGAGATGGAGAGGTTCAGGTGCTTCAGTTTCGGCACCATGCTGAAAGCGGTGTGAACATCCTCGACGGTCGCCCTGAGCCAGCCAGCCAGGCGGATGGGGCGCATCTTGTCCATCTCCTGCAGCTCGAGGTTGGCCTGGAGATACAAGGATTCGTGTTTCGTGGTCGGGAAGCCGAACTCGGACTGGAACACGCCCATCCTGTTGAGATAGCGGTTCAGCATCGTCTTTTCCAGCTTGGAAAGACCGAGTCGGGCGGTCTGAACACCGTCGCGATTGGTTACGTCCAGGAAGTAGATTCCGGGCATTGTTTCTGCCTCCATGCAAAAGATGAAGGTCAAACTCTATCGCATGGCCCAACTGTCAGTCAAAGTGGTTGCCGCCTGTGTCGCTCCCTCCCGCTTGTCCGGAGCTCGCGAGCCGCGAGCGTTCGTAGTGTATAATTGGATTTCTGAACCATGGCACAGATTCGCGTCGCAATCGTAAACGTCACCGGCTACATCGGGGTTGACCTTGCTCGCCTGCTTCTGCAGCACCCCGAGGTCGACCTCTGTTGCGTGACCGGGCGCAGTCTTGCCGGCAAACGCCTGTCTGAGGTCTTCCCGCATCTCGCAGGCTCCGAACTGGTGATACAGCCCGAGCTTGACACGTCGGTGGACTTCGTCTTCTCAGCCATGCCTCACAAGGCGAGTGCGGAGGTCGTCGAGCCCCTGGTGAAGCAGGGGTTAAGAGTCATCGACGTCAGCGCCGATTTCAGGCTCAAGGACCCGCACCAGTACGAAACCTGGTATGGCGGCCCACATCCATGCCCGCAGCTTCTCGCGTCCGCGGTGTACGGCCTGCCGGAGCTGCACCGCACCGAGATCGCGCAGGCGCAGCTCGTGGCGAACCCCGGCTGTTATCCAACAGGCGCGATACTGGCATTGGCGCCGGCGATGGCGGCGGGTATGGCAGAAGGGGACATAATTGTTGATAGCAAGTCGGGCGTCTCCGGAGCCGGCCGCAGCCTCACCCTCTCGACTCATTTCGCTGAGTGCAACGAGAGCGTGGCCGCATATGCGGTGGAAGGACACAGGCACATGCCGGAGATTCGACAGGAGTGCGCGCGACTCGACTCAAACGCGGGCGAGGTGATCTTTCAGCCCCATCTCGTTCCGATGACGAGGGGCATACTGAGCACGTGTTACCTGCGCCTGTCACAGGATTGGCTGCAGGGCACATTCGACCCTGAGCAGGCAGTCGTGCAGGCCTATCGCGACTTCTACGCGGATGCGCCGTTTGTGCGGGTCGTCGACTTGCCTCCGGCCACGAAACACGTGTGGGGCAGCAACTATTGCCACGTCTTCCCGCGACTCGATTTCCGGACGGCTCGTTTGCTCGTCATCAGCTGTATTGATAACCTTGTCAAGGGTGGGGCAGGGGAGGCCGTCCAGAACATGAACCTGATGTGTGGGTTCCCTGAGACCTGCGGCCTCGGCGCGCTGCCAGTCTACCCGTGAAGTTCCTGCACGCCCTCATCGTCTAGAGGCCTAGGACGCCAGCCTTTCAAGCTGGAGATCAGGGGTTCGAATCCCCTTGGGGGCATTCCATTCCTCTCATCCTCGCCATGCGTCGTCCCCAATGAGGGGCACGAAGTAGCAAGAGCCCATGTTCTCGACTGTGTCGCCTTCATGCAGCCTCGTTATCTTCAGGAGGTCCTGCTGGAACCTCGAGCCGACCGGAATGACGAGGCGACCCTTCCACTTGAGCTGGCCGAGGAGCATCGGCGGCACCGAGGGTGCCCCAGCGGAAACGATGATTGCGTCGTAGGGGGCATCGTCCAGCCAGCCGAGGGTCGACTTCGGCACGAGGTGGACGTCGACGTTTGTGTGTCCGAGTCTGCCGAGAACGTCTGCGGCGGACTCCGCCAGTTCGGGGACAATCTCCACACTCACGACCTTCTCAGCCAGCAGTCCCAATATGGCTGCGACATAGCCGCTGCCGGTTCCCAGTTCGAGGACTGTGTCACTGCTCTTCAGGTGGAGAGCTTGAATCATGAGCGCGACGATGAAGGGTTGAGAGATGGTCTGGCCGTAGCCGATGCTTAGAGGATGGTCGTCGTAAGCTGCCTGCACGTCATCCGGCAGAACAAACTTCTCGCGCGGGACACGCTTCATCGCCTCGACGACTCGCCGGTCGCCAATCTCCCACGAGAGATGTTTGAAAAGCAGTGTTCTGGCTGCCTCGAGACCCACGTAGAGTCAACCTCGAGATAGGCGTTCAGCCGATCACGGCACTGAGAATGAGTAACACGACGAGGAAGGAACCGGCAAGAATGCCGATCTGCTTCAATTCGGCATTCACGTAGCGGTAGCGCTCGCCGAACTCCGCCCATGTGGCGCCCGGTCGCGCCTTCGCAGTAACGGGGGCGCGTCGGGGCTCGTCCGCCTGCGCGGGTGCGGTTACGGAGAATGCCGCGGCAGGGCGCAGTGCTCCGGCTGCATTCTTGCGTGACTGATTGCGACGCTGCTTCTTTCCCATATGACCTACTTAACCGTAGAGAGGGGTTGCTTGTAGACCCGTGTGCTCGAGATGTACGCATGCCCCAACGTCTGCTGGAGTGAACGCAAGTCTGTGCCGCCCTGCACTTTCCTGACAGCAAAGCTGTGGCGCAGCGTATGAGGAGTGACGCGGTCACCAAGCTCTGCCTTGACCGCGTAGTTCTTGACTATCTGCCAGAATCCCTGGCGCGTGAGCTGGTGCCCACGCCGGTTGAGGAAGAGCGCCTGTTCCTTCTCGTCATACAGGAGGTCGAGCCGCCCATCCGTAACGTGCCCTCGCAAAAGGCCCACCACGTCGGCCGACAGGTGAATCTGTCTGTGGGACTCGCCGTGCCGACAGTACAAGGTCGACTGCCGGAGGTCGATGTCGCGCAGTTGCAGTGACACGATCTCGCTTGCCCTGAGCCCGGTTGCATAGAGGAGCTCCAGCATCACCACGTCCCGCCGGGCTTCCGGCGTCGAGAGAGAGCCAGGAACGGCCACCAGCCTGAGGTATTCGGCCTGTGTCAACACACGTGGCGCTTTCTTGTTGACCTGAGGGCTCATCAGGTTTCTCACGGGGTTTTCCTTGAGCTGCCCGCTGGCCACGAGGTACTTGAAGAATGACCTCGCCGATGCAATCTTGCGCGCGGCGGTGGCCGGCGAGTACGCCTTTCCCTTGAGATTCACAAGATAGGCCATGAGCAGTTCTTCCTGGGACGCCAGTATGCCCTTCGCCTTCTCAGCCGTCATGAATTCCGACAGCTGGGTGAGGTCATTGCGGTAGGCAGCCACGGTGTTCTGTGAAGAACCCTTGGTCTTAACCAGGTAGTCGAGGAAAGCCGTGATCTCCTGCTCCATGGGAATTTTATTGTAACACAGCAAATGCCCTTTTGCCCGAGGCGTGCGGCCTTGTTAGAATCGAACTCTCATGGCTTCAGAAGCGATTCGCCGCAAGATGGCGCTGGCCCCGCAGTCACCGGGGGTCTACCTGTTTCGGGATGCGCTCGGACAGGTTATCTACGCCGGCAAAGCCTCGAATCTCCGCAGCCGGGTGCGAAGCTATTTCGGCTCGAAGTCCGGACTGAGCACGAAGACCAGGCGACTCGTGTCGGAGATAAGCGATCTTGAGTTCCTCATGGTGAGCACCGAGCAGGAGGCACTCGTTCTTGAGGCGGATCTTATCAAGCGCTACAGGCCTCAGTACAACGCACGAATGAAGGATGACAAGAGCTTTCCTTTCCTCAAGGTTGACGTTCGAAATGAATGGCCTACGGTCGCGGTAACCAGGCGTCGCGTGGCGGACGGGTCGGTGTATTTCGGGCCATTTGCAGATGCGCGTTCTGTCCGTCAAACGCTGCGCCTTATACGCAAGGTATTTCGATTCAGGGTCTGTTCCGGGCCCCTTGAGGGCACGCGGCCCAGGGCCTGCCTCAACATGCAAATCGGTCTCTGTCCAGGACCGTGCATTGGCGCGATTACGAGAGAAGAGTATCGAAAGACGATAGACCAGATAGTTCTTTTTCTTGAAGGACGACACCGTGAGGTGCTCGATTCTCTCATCGCCGGGATGAAAGAAGCGTCCATGCGGATGGACTTCGAACGCGCGGCGCTGCTCCGCGATCGCGTGCAGGCGGTTGATCTTGTCACGAACCGGCACACTGGAGTTACCGCGCTAAGAGGGGACCAGGACATCCTTGCCGTGGCGCAGGACCGCGATTCCGCCCTCGTCGAGGTCTTCTCTGTGCGCGACGGCAGGGTTCTCGGAAGGCAGGATTACCCGATCGAAGGGACCGGCATTCTGACACCTCCTGAGGTCCTTCGTGGTTTCGTCCTGCAGTACTATGTGATTGCATCGAGAGTGCCTCCAACCATTCTTCTGCAGCATTCAATCGCGGACGGCGGCCTTGTCCGCAACCTGTTGTGTGAACGCCGCGGAGGAAGGGTGCAACTGCTTGTACCGCGAATGGGCGTACGCAAACAGGTAGTGGACAACGTCGCGAACAGCGTCGCGCGCCAGCTCGCGCTGCTGCAGGCGAACTCCGGTCATGGTCTTGAACTCAGGGGAGCCGGGCTGAAGCAGCTGAAAGATGTGCTGCGACTCCCAACGGTACCGCACCGTATCGAGGGATACGATATCTCGACAACACAGGGTCACCAGGCGGTCGGGAGCATGGTGGTTTTCGAGGACGGCGTGCCGAAGCCATCGGGCTACAGGCGGTTCAGGATACGCATGGTTGCCGGCCAGGATGATTATTCGATGATCCGCGAGGTTCTGCGCAGGCGCCTGGGAAGGCTGGAGCGGGGGTCTAGTCGTGTCGGAGTGGCGGGACCTGCGCGCGGCTTTGGTTCAAGCCCTTCGCTGATACTCGTCGACGGTGGGCGAGGGCAACTGGGGGCTGCGCTGGATGCGCGCAACCTGCGGGGTGGGAACCGCATACCAATCGTCGGTCTGGCCAAAGAACACGAATACGTCTACTGTGAGTCGAAATCTGAACCAGTGAATCTTCCAAAGGACTCGCCTGGCCTCCGGATTCTGCAGGCTGTCAGGGACGAGGCACACCGTTTCGCGGTCACGTACCACAGGAATCTGCGCGACTCCACGGCGATGGCGTCGGTGCTGGATAGTGTCCCGGGCGTCGGCCCGGCGCGAAAAGGGGCGCTGCTGCGCGCCTTTGAGACGATGGACGCAATGTGCAAGGCCACAGCCGAGGAACTTGCCGAGAAAGCCGGCATCCCGCTGTCGGTCGCCCGGGTTGTCAGGGAGCAACTAGCAGCCGCCGAAGTGTGAGCGCATTGTCCACGGCGTACGCGTTCGAGTCGTTGTTGAAGTATGCGTATACCGGACGCACCCCCTGGCTCAGGCCTGTGATATCCGCAGCCCAGCGCTCCAGCCGTTCATGCTCATAGCTGCCGGAATAGAGGCTTTCGAGCCCGTGAAAGCGCACATAGATGAAGTCCGTGGTCGCGACTGCCGGGGACCGGAACTCCGGCGCATCCACGAGGCATGTGGCAACTCCATAGTTACGCAGCATGGAGTAGACGTCGTTGTTGCGCCAGGAGGCATGACGGAACTCGATGACGTGCCGTGGGCTCCGAGGCAGGAGTCGAAGAAACGCCTCAAGGCGCCGGTCGTCACGGCTCATGCGTGGCGGTAGTTGCCATAGAACGGGGCCCAGCTTGCCGCCCAGGGCTGTCAGGCGCTCCAGGAACTCCTTCACAGCCGCCTCGACCCCTTCAAGTCGGCGCACGTGCGTGATGTAGCGGCTGCCCTTGACCGCGAAGATGAATTCGCTACCGGTTACGTCGAACCATCGGGTCATTGCAGCCTCGCTGGGAAGACGGTAGAAGGTGTTGTTGAGTTCGACAGTGTCGAATATCCCGCTGTAGAAGCCGAGCCAGCCGGACCTGGCCAGTCCTGCCGGATAGAACCGGCCTCGCCAGTCATCGTAGTGCCAGCCGCTGCAACCCACGCGTATCCTCGCACCGGAACAGACCATCTTCTCTTTCTCCAACTTGTCTCCGCCGTGCCCGTGTTGTATACTACCTGAGCTGAGGAATCTCTTGGTGACTAGAGCGGAGTGGAACCACCCGTTTCCTTTCCGAACACGGCAGTGAAACGCTCCAGCGCAGACGATACTTAGGGGGCAACTCCTTGGGAAAATATGCCGTTGCCAGGGGATTCCTCTTCTTTGTTGTTACAGCCTTCACAGAGCAGTCCCCGTTGCACCCCCAGCTCCACACTCCTCGATTGTTGTCCTCATCTACTCGTATCGCTGCCGCAGCCACAGACCGGCTTGTCACTTCATCATGCCGGACTCCCTATCCGCATGCAGGCCGGGGCGGAATCGGGATTAGCAGATGCTTCGCCACCCGGCTGCCCGGTGGCGGTATGGAACTGATGGCCCTCTGAGAAGCGGCGAGAGGAGAAGACCAGTGCGCGTGGAAGAAGAGATAGCCGCCCTTGCGGCCTCGCACCCGGGAGCCGGTGGGCGCAGTCTGCAGATTGCGACTGCAGAGTCCGCTACCGCGGGCCGCATTGTAGATACCCTGACCAACGTGGCCGGGGCATCCGCATATGTCGCGGGAGGAGTTGTCGCCTACGGCAATGAGGCGAAGCAGCGGCTTCTGGGCGTGAAAACGGCAACGCTGCACGCGCATGGCGCTGTGAGCAAAGAAGTCGCGCGTGAGATGGCCGAAGGAGGGCGGCGCGCACTTGACGCGGACCTGTGCGTTGCCGACACGGGCATCGCAGGCCCGGGGGGCGGCACTGAAACCAAGCCCGTAGGTCTCTTCTTCCTAGCCCTTGCGTCGCGGGAGATGTGCGAAGTGAGGGAGTTCCACTTCGACCGAGACAGGGAAGCCAACAAGGATGCCGCCGTACAGGCCGCCCTGATGATGCTGAGGGCGCATTTGTTACAATCCACTAAGTAGCGCCCGGGAGTGAACGATTATGACGGTCTTTGACATCTCATCAATCCGACAACAAGCCAAGGATGAATTCATTACTACGTGGCTGTCGGCAGCAAACCTGCTGCCACACAGCACGACCGTGACCCTGCCCGAACAAGGCAGACCACACCCCCTCAGGGAGCTCATGCAGCGCTCGAGAGAGATATTGCTGGCCAGAGGATTTGATGAGGCGGAGAATCGGACTATTCTGCCCGCGTCTGATGTGACCAAGGAGTACGGCCCTGAGGCGCTCGTCATCCTTGACAGGGCATTCTACCTCGCCGAATTGCCGCGCCCGGAGATTGGCGTGAGCGCGCAGCGCATCCAGCACGTCGAAAAGATAGTGGGCCGCGCGGTCGACGTGGAGCAACTACAGGTAGTCCTGCGATGCTACAAACGCGGCGACATCGAAGCTGATGACCTCACAGAGATGTTGATGACTGGCCTGGGAATCACTGACGACCAGGCAACCGAAGTCATCCACAAGGTCTTTCCCGAACTATACAACTTGAAACCGGTTCCTACCGACAGAACCTTGCGCAGCCACATGTCGGCCACGTGGTTTCACACGCTCGCTGCCATGCAGGATAGAGCGCAATACCCGCTGGCGCTGTTCGCCGTTGGCCCTCGGTACCGAAACGAACAGAGAGAGGATGCCCACCACCTTCGTGTGCATCATTCAGCGTCGATGGTTGTCATGGACCCTGAGATGTCGCTGGAGGCAGGACGCGCCATAGCCGCGGATGTGCTGCGCGACTACGGCTTTGAGGATGTCCGGTTCGAAACCAAGTCGGCCACGTCGAAGTACTACGCGCCGGGACATGAGGAAGAGGTGTTCGTGAAGTACCGCGGCGACTGGCTTGAGTTGGCTGATATCGGCATGTACTCACCGATTGCGCTCGCCAATTTTGATATCCGCTATCCCGTCTTCAATGCCGGTTTCGGCATTGAACGGATGGCGATGATTCTGAACGAGGCGGAGGACATCCGCAAGCTTGTCTTTCCTCAGTTCTCCATTGCCGATTTCTCCGATGAGGACCTGGCGCAGTCTCTATCGTACATCTCGGCTCCGAAGACCGAGCGTGGGCTGAAGATTGCGAAAGGCATCGAGGGCAGCGCGAAGAAGCACAAAGATGAGCTGTCACCGTGCGAGTTCATCGCGTTCAAGGACAACAAGGTTGAAGTCAAACTGGTCGAGCGCGAGGAAGGCAAAAAATTGCTGGGACCGGCCGGCTTGAACGAGATTTGCGTCGGAGACGGGACCATTTATAGTGATCTTGAGCCTTCGGGCGTGTATACCGGCATCAACTACATGCGAGGCATCGCGATGGCCGCCGCGGCCATGGCCGAGGATGCGACGGAGCCGGGCCAACTGCAGGTGAAGATGATTAGACACCTCTCCGATCTCAACCTGGAGCTGCCCGATGCGGTGAGGCAGCATATCGAACGGCAGCAGAAGAAGATCGGAGTCGGCGGCGCTGTTTTCGTCACCATTGAGGTGCGGCCTGCGGAGTAGGGGAGTGACTAGAATGGACAACTCATCTGATTTCGACAAACTGGCCAACCTGCAGCGGCCGCACAAAGACATGATAAACATCATGCCTTTGCAGACGGGCAGCATACTGACCGCCGCTGCACGTCGTGCGCTTGTGGAGTTCGGTGACGGGTACTCGGTCTGTGATTTCTGCCAGGGCCGCCTTGCGGGCATTGCCAATCCTCCTGTGAACAAGTTCGTGGAACAGATGCTGCCCGAGTTCCTGGGCTGCGACCACGCAGTGCTTACGTACGGTGCGCGTGATGGGATATTCATGGTCCTTCATGCTATGACAAAGCCGGGTGATGTCGTGGTCGTTGATGCGAACCGGCACTACAGCACCGCGGTAGCGGCGGAGCGGGCAGGTATCGAGCTTGTGCCGGTGCCCCGCTCGGGCCACCCGGATTACATAGTGGACGTTGAGGCCTACGCGGAGCTGATTCGAGAGCGGAAGCCAGCGGTAGTGCTCCTGACCTACCCTGACGGCAAGTACGGGAACCTCGCCGATGCAGCCCGGGTTGGCGAGATTGCGGAGGCAGCGGGCGTGCCCTACCTCATAAACGGAGCCTACGCTGTCGGCCGCATGCCCGTCCGGATGGACGCACTCCATGCCGATTTCCTCGTCGGTAGCGGCCACAAGAGCATGGCATCCGCAGGTCCGTCCGGAGTCCTTGGTCTGAAGACAAAGTGGCGCGACGTGGTGCTGCGGCTGTCGGCGGAGAGCAAGAAGAAAGAGGTCGAGTGCCTTGGCTGCACACTGCGGGGAGTTCCGCTCGCAACGCTGATGGCCTCGTTTCCTGAGGTGAGCGCGCGCGTCCAGCGGTGGGATGAGCAGGTGGCGAAGGCCCAACGGTTCTCGGCCGCGATGGAACAGATGGGGTTCTCGCAGCTTGGTGAGAAACCGCACCGACACGACCTGATGGCCTTTGAGACTCCCGGCTTCTACGAAATATCACAGCGAGTCCGCGAGCGCGGGTACTTCCTCTATAAGGAGCTGAAGGAGCGGGGCATCTGGGGCGTACAGCCCGGTCAGACGAGAGCGCTGAAGATGTCGACGTTCGCGGCTACGACTGAGGAACTGGACACCGTCCTGTGTGCGTTCCGCGATATCCTGGCCAAGTACAGCTAGCTTCCTGTCACCTACTCGGAGTCGGGGATTAGTGACGGATGGGCCAGCCACCCGTCTCGGAGTGACTCTGCCCTCAATCCTCTCAGTCGTTCCACATATTCGGCGCAGTGGATATCGTCGGTCGTCATCAGCACGGCATCTTCCTGGTTATCCGAGTAGTATCGCGGTCGTCTGCCGGCAACGTGGAAACCGTGCCGCAGGTACATCGCCTGGGCGCTCTTGTTTCCGTCTCTCACTTCGAGTGTGACCACGCGCACGTGCAACCTGGCCGCCATGTCGATAATCGAGACAAGAAGCCCTTGCCCGATGCCTTGCCGACGGCACGGCTCTCGTACGGCGATTGCGATGACGTGCGCTTCATCCAGCATAATCCAGAACCCCGCGAATCCAAGCAGCAGATCGCTCGCTCTGTAGGCGACGGCGGCATCTTCGAAATGGTGCCACCTCAGAAGGCGCTTGTACCATGGCCGGCTCATCCTTCTCATTCGTCGAGTCGAGGGAACACAGCCGACAATGTAGTGGGCCATGGAATTCTGCAGTTCCCGCGCATAGCTGGAGTACGGCCGAAAAAGGGACTCGGCGGGGAAGGCTTCATGGTCGATGGCGTATACCTGCGGGATATCGGCTTCCGTCATCGACCGAAAGAGACAACTTGCGGTCGTCATCCTGAGCGATTGTAGCATGTGACTTGCCGTCTGCTGTTGCGCCATGCTGGGCCTGCTGCGATAATTGAAACATCGTGGAACGTTCGATACGACTGGATGTAGTCCTTGCACCCGGCAACGCGTCCCCGCTCTTACTGCAGAATCCTGTGATGCCCGCCTCGGGGACCTTCGGCTACGGGACCGAATACGGAGAACTTCTGGACGTCCAGCGGCTCGGAGCCATCGTCACGAAAGGCGTGACCCGCCGCCCATGGGACGGTAACACTCAGCCGCGTATCTGGGAGACCGCAGCAGGAGTGCTCAACTCCGTAGGGTTGGAGAACATCGGTGTTGAGGCCGTCGTGCGCCATAAGGCACCCCTCTGGGCCACATGGGATGTACCGGTAATCGTGAATATCGCGGGGCACTCAATCGAGGAGTACGCCGAGGTTGCGGCTATGCTGGATACGGTTCCTGGGGTGGCCGGAGTGGAGCTGAACATCAGTTGTCCGAACGTGTCCCGTGGTGGTCTGGAATTCGGCACGAGCCCCGACTCCGCGTCCCGCGTGACGGCCGCAGTCCGGGCCACCACCGGATTGCCACTCATTGTGAAGCTCAGCCCGAACGTGACTGACGTCGCCTCGATTGCCACGGCGGTCGTGAGCGCGGGCGCCGACGCCGTGTGTCTCATCAACACCCTGCGCGGCATGGCCGTCGACATTGAGACACGCACCTCACGGCTGGGGACGCCTTCGGGCGGCCTGTCCGGCCCGGCTATCAAGCCTGTTGCGCTCTACATGGTGCATGCGGTCGCTCACACGGTTGATGTTCCAGTCATTGGTTGCGGTGGAATCTCGACCGCAGAGGATGCTCTCGAATTCATCATGGCCGGTGCGACCGCCGTGCAGGTCGGGACAGCCACATTCACAAACGCGCGTTCCATGCTGGAAATCGTTGACGGAATCGCCTCCTTCATGGAGCGGCACGGTGTGGCGGACATAGGAGAGTTGAGAGGAGTGCTGTAGCTCGCGGCAGCCTTAGTGGCTGCGCTACAAGCGCAGGTCAAACACGCGGGGGTGCGCAACAAGAAGTTGTTGCGCACCCCCTTCGCGCTATTTCACGTGGAGGGATTACTGGTCCTTGGGCGGCTGCTGCCGCTCGAGAAACGGCTTCACGAGGTCGATGGGGATCGGGAACAGAATGGTGTTCGTCTTCTCTGTGGCGATGGCCGTCATGGCCTGCAGGTATCTGAGCTGGAGCGCGGCGGGTTGGCCGGACATGAGCGCCGCGGCCTCGGCCAGCTTCGCCGCTGCCTGGAACTCACCCTCGGCATGCACAACCTTGGCTCTTCGGTCGCGCTCGGCCTCGGCCTGTGCCGCCATCGAGCGCTGCATGGACTCTGCAAGCTGGACGTCCTTGACTTCCACCAGGCTTACCTTGATTCCCCATGGATTGGTGCCTTCGTCCACGATGGACTGGACCCGTTCGTTCAGCCGCTCGCGATGGGAGAGCAGTTCGTCCAACTCGGACTGACCCACAACGCTTCGCAGAGTCGTTTGGGACAGAAGGGAAGTAGCCTTGACATAATCCAGCACCTTCAAGATTGCATCCGCCGGCTCCACAACGCGGAAATAGATTACTGCATCGACAGAAACCGTCACGTTGTCGAGCGTGATGCACTCCTGTTGGGGGACGTCCATGGTCACCACACGCAGGTCTACCTTGCGCGCCCGTTCGATGAACGGGATGATGAGTACGAGTCCCGGCCCTCTCAATCCAACGAATCGCCCGAGTCTGAAAATGCCTGCCCGCTCGTACTCCTGAACGATCTTAATGGCCGAAGAGAGCACCATCAAGACGACGAGCGCAACAAATGCGTAAAGTATCCACCCGAGGTCAATCATCCGTTTCCTCCTTTATCCTCACTGTCAGTCTCAATCCCTCGATTTTCGTGACGACAACCTTTGTGCCCGGTTCCAGGTCCCGGCCCTTCGCGACCGCCTCCCACAGTTCACCGCGTACTTGCACGCTGCCCTCCGGCTTGAGGCGAGTACGAACCGTTCCGACAAGGCCAAGAATATCATCCGTTCCCGCCATCGGCCTGCGCCTCTGGCTGCGAACCACCGCCACCACAGACACAACGAGGAAGGCCACGGTCAACCCGACCAGCAGGGCTGTGGGGCCTGTGATATCCCAGTCTGCTAGCAACAACATTCGTCTGGTCACCTCAGGATGTGGGGCGCTTGCGGACGCGTAACTGCATTCGGTCCACGCTGACAATGGTGACTTCCTCACCGGGCGCCACGTGCTCGCCTTCCGCCACGGCATTCCACAGTTCGCCCTCAGCGAGCACTGTGCCCCTTGGAGTCAGTGGTGTCCTGGCAATCGCCCGGCCCTGAAGCATGCCGTCAGTGCCGGTGACTTTGGGGCGCCGTTGCCCCCGGATAATGGCGCCGAGTACAAACACGCCAAAACCCGCGGCTCCTGCCGTGACGAGGGCAATCAATCGCGTGTCCACTTCAACGCCCGGAGTCCGACTGAATAATATGATGGACCCGAGCACAAGGGCGGCCACTCCCCCCGCGGTGAGGACGCCAAACGAGGCTGTGAAGTACTCCGCCACAAAGAGTCCCATGGCGAGCAGCATCAGAGCCATGCCTCCCCAGTATGCGTCAAGCACACCCAGTGAATAGAACGCGAGAATCAAGCAGATGCCACCTACGACGCCCGGGACGATGAGACCGGGACTCGAAATCTCCGTGATAAGCCCGATTGTCGCCAACGTGAAGAGGATATACGCCACGTTGGGGTCGGTCACCGTGTGCAGAAACTTCTCGAACGGGGTCATCTCGGCCGTCTCGGCTGTCGCTCCGGCAGTAGCGAGGATGACTGTCCGGCCGCTCGCGAGGGCAACCTCGGTGCCGTCGATTTGCTCGAGAAGGCTCTCAAGCGATTCCGCCCGGAGGTCGATGATGTCAGCTTCAAGCGCTTCCGTATCCGTGAACGACTTGCTCTCGGTGACCGCCAGTTCGGCCTCTTCCGCGTTCCGATTCCTGTCCTCGGCGATGGTTCTCATCCACTTCGCCGAGAACTCGGTGATTTTCTTCATCTGGTCTTCGGGAATCTCCTGGTCGCCACCAGCGACCGGATGTGCGGCGCCTATCGTAGTCCCCGGTGTCATGGCCGCGACGTGCGACGCAAGTGTGATGAAGGTCCCGGCCGATGCGGCCCACGCGCCTTTGGGGCTCACGTACGTAACGACGGGTACGTCCGCATTCATGATGCTCGAGACGATGTCCTCGGTTGCGGTGAGGAGGCCTCCAGGGGTGTTGAGCTTGATGACACACGCGCTTGCGCCGGTATCCTCAGCGAGGTCGATTCCCCTGTCAATATACTGGGCGATGACGGGAACTATGGTGCCGTCCACTTCGAGAACCACGACCTTCCGGCTTTCATCGCCTGTGACAGGGCCGGCAAGCGAGATGAGAGCACCGAACGCTATGAGCGCGAGAGTGACGACTCTCAGTCGTCTGAACATCACTCCTTCCTCCTCAAGACGATTATAAATGAATGCTGAGACGGCAACAAACGTATTTGCGCGTATTGTAAGTTCCAACAGCGGTAGTTCCACTCTGCGTGCAAGCCGAGGCTGCGCAGATTGAACGTGCGCTGTCGGTCATGTAGAATCACACTGGTCTATGACTATGCCAGAACCAGTGCTGTCACACCAGAAATGCAGGGGCATGCGTGACTTGTTGCCTGCAGACATGGCTCGCTTCCGCCGCGTCGAAAGCGCCTTCAGAGCGGGCTGTACTGCGTACGGCTACGAAGAGGTCAAGCCGCCCACCATCGAGTACCTGCAGTTGTTTACTGCTCTCGGTACGCTGACGCCCGGCATGGTAAGGAGGGTGTACTCGTTCCTCGACTGGGACGGCTGGAGCGGAGAGCGTGTGGTGCTGCGTCCCGATAGCACCATCCCGGTTGCGCGGCTGTATGTCGAGAACCTGTCACCGCGTGTCCCGGTCAGGCTGTCGTATGTCACGAACAGCTTTGTTTTCGAGCAGACCGGCAACAAGAACCGCGAGCGATGGCAATGCGGCGCCGAGTTCATCGGCGGGGCGCCTGTTGTTGCCGAGGTCGAGATTGTGCAACTTGCACGGGATGTTGTTGCGCGTCTCGGACTTGACGGTGTTCGACTGCAGATATGTCACGCCGGCCTGCTGCAGGCACTCATCGACGAGCTTGACCTGGCAACAGTAGAGAAGAAGCGACTGGTAGAGACCGCGCTCGATGGAGACTGGCGAGGCCTTTTTGAAGCAGTATCCGTTGTCGGACAGACCAAACGCTATCTGCTTCCCCTTATCGAGTTGAAGGGCGACTCCGTCGGCTATCTCGAGAATATTCGCGCGCTGTCCTCGTCTGCGAGAGAACCCTTCCGTCAGGCGCTGGACAGGTTTATCGAAGTGGCACGCCTGCTCGACGAACTTGAGTGTGGCTATGAAATCGACATAATGGCTGTCAGAGGCTTCGAATACTACACGGGTATCTGCTTCCAGCTCCTGACCGGGGACGGAGAGAAGGCCGGCGGTGGCGGCCGGTACGACAATCTCATTCCCATGATGGGTGGCCCGGATATCCCCGCGTGCGGCTTTGCTCTGTACGTTGACCAGATCATGGACCTGCTGGCCGGGGAGGAGTCCTCCGGGGCCGCTGTCGCCGTTGTCTGCGACGAGAACTCACCGGAAGCTCTGAGGCTCGCCCTGGATGTGGCGGGAGCCATTCGCATAGCCGGTGGTGCAGTTGCCGTCGGTATCTGCCGTGGCAGCGACTTCCTCGACCGGTTCCGGTGGATTGTCCGAGTCGTACCGGAGGCTCCCGGCACCGTGGAATTGACGGACTGCAAAACCAAGGAGAAGGCAGCGTGCTCGGTCACCGAGGTGATCGAAAAGCTTGTCTCCTAGGGCTTGAGAGTGGAGGCCACCAGTCCCCGCACCATCCGATTCGCTCTTCCGAAGGGAAGGTTCGTTACTCCTACATCTGAACTGCTGGCGAGCAGCGGTATGGCATTCGAAGACTACAATTCCAAGACCCGACAGTATCGTGTCTGGTCTTCCCGCTTTGACTACCTGTCCGCCAAGATATTGCAGGAGAAGGACATCTCCGTACATGTGTCGGTGGGTAACTACGACCTGGGCATCTGCGGTGCCGACTGGGTGAAAGAGCTGAAGGCGCGCTATCCGGCAGCGGCGCTTGTGGAGATAGCGCCGCTGAAATATCGCGATGGCGCCGTGTACCTCGCTGCAAGCCGCTATTCGAGCTTCTGCTCAATGGATGCTGTGAGCGCATCTGACCGGACTCTTCACATTGTCTCCGAGTATCCGAACGTGGCGACAATGCTTGCTGCGGAGCTGCGGCTTAGGCGCTTCCGCGTCTTCCCCGTCTGGGGCGCGGCCGGCGCCTACCCACCCGAAAGCGCCGACTTAGTTGTCATGTGGGCGCGGAATGAGCGAGACCTCTTCTCCCAGGGGCTCGTGCCACTCAAGAAACTCTTCGACGTCAACGCCGTCCTCGTGGCGAATTCCGATTCGCTCTCGCGGAAAAACATGAGCGACATACTCGCCTGCTTCGAGGGCACATCTGGAGATCACGATGCCAGCTACGGCACTGATGAAACCGAGCGCCAGATGCAGGCTCCGAATGAGACACTTGCGCGCTGGCAAGCCCGCGAGCTTCGCCTTGCGCTGCCGGACGGTCATCAGAAGACGCCGGCAGTTGAGCTCTTGGAACGTGCTGGACTCGATGTGCCGGGGTACGCGGGCAAGACTACAGAGCGGCGGCTGCTTGCCGGCCCGCCCTGGCTCGCTGTCAAGGTCGTTCGACCTCAGGATATGCCTCTCCAGGTGGCCTGTGGGCATTTCGATGTAGCGATAACCGGTCAGGACTGGCTGCGGGAGCACCTTTCTTGCTTTCCGGGAAGCCCGGTCAAGGAACTGGTTGACCTCGGGTTCGGCAAGGTGAGAGTGGTTGCCGCCCTGAGTGAGGACATCCCCGTGAGCAGCACTGAGGAGTTGCGGGATTTCGTGGCCTGCGGTGGTCTGAGACCGCTACGGGTGGCATCCGAGTATACGAACCTCGCCGATAAGTACCTCAGGGACAACCACATCGGCGCCTACAAGATCGTTCCGACCTGGGGCGCCAGCGAGGCCTTCCTTCCCGACGACGCAGATCTGCTGGTCGACAACACCCAGACAGGCAAGACCCTTGTCGATAACAGACTCAAGATTATCGAGGTCATCCTGCGCTCCAGCGCGTGCCTGATTGCCAATGTGAACAGCCTTGAAACGCCTTCCAAGAGGGAGAGGATTGAGGAACTCGCGGCAATGCTGGCGGAGGCTGTGGAGTGAAACGCGTTGTCGGGTTCGACCGTGCTTTGAGGCTTCTGCGGCGGAGCGATCCTCTGCAGTCGCTCGAGGCACAGCCATCCCTGCTCGAGAACATACGAACCACGTTCGGCGAGCCTCTGAGCCCTGCTGAAGTCGTGGAGCGAATCCTCGCGGATGTGAGGACGGCCGGTGATAGTGCGGTTGCCCGGTACGGGAAGCTCATATCCGGGGTCGACGTCCCCACTCTCGAAATTCCCCGTAGCAGGATATTGTCTGCCTACACCCAGGTTGATGAAAAGCTTATCGCTGCGCTGCGCCTCTCGGCGTCCCGCATCCGGAGCTTTCACGAGGCGTGCGCGCTTGGTGCCGGGACTTCGTTCTACAGCGCTGAGCTGGGCCGAAAGGCCGTTCCACTTCAACGCGTTGGCCTGTACGTGCCCGGGGGAAGAGCTTCCTATCCTTCGTCTGTCCTGATGTCCGCGGTGCCGGCGAAGGTCGCCGGTGTGGACGAGATTGTAGTTGCGACTCCTCCCGGACCGCAGGGTGAAGTCTCGCCCGTGATACTGGTCGCCTGCGATATCGCCGGCGTGGACCGCGTGTTCGCCATGGGCGGTGCGCAGGCCATAGCAGCGCTGGCTTATGGGACGGAGTCTGTTCCCAGGGTCGACAAGATATGTGGCCCCGGGAACGTGTTCGTCACTCTCGCGAAGCAGATGGTATTCGGGGCTGTGGCAATCGACAGCCTGGCCGGCCCGAGTGAAGTGCTCATTATTGCAGATGAGTCAGCATCTCCGGCGTACTGCGCTGCAGATATCCTGGCTCAGGCAGAGCACGACCCGCAGGCGGCAGTTGTGCTGGTGACGAACTCATCGGCCCTCGCGGACCGCGTGGTTCAAGAGCTCGCCGTGCAACTCGGCTCGTTGCCCCGAAAGGATGCGGTGGAAGAAGCCGTGAAACGCGGCGTGATTGCCGTGGTGGACACGCTCGACGAGGCTGTCACACTCAGCGACGAGTTCGCGCCCGAGCACCTGGAACTCATGGTGGCCCGGCCACGCGAGTTGCTGGAGGACATCAGGAACGCCGGATGCATCTGCCTCGGGGGCGATTCCCCGGTCGTCATGGCGGACTACATAGACGGGCCCAGTCACGTGCTGCCCACGGGTGGAAGCGCTCGTTTCTCATCGGGGCTTGGCGTCGAGGATTTCATCAAATTCAGCACTATCGCCCATCTCAGCAGTGCTACAATGTGCGACCTCGGACCTGCTGCTATCACGATTGCGCGGGCAGAAGGACTTGAGGCTCATGCCCGTGCGATTGAGAAGCGACTCGGCAGCGCATAGAGGCGCTCGACCGGCCAAGCGAGGTGTAGCTCTTGGATATTGACGGCGTTGAGAAACTGATGCGGCCCGGCCTTGCTGCGATGCGGGGCTATGACCCCGTCGAGCCGATTGACGTGCTCGAAAGGGAGCTCGGAAGGCGCATCATAAAACTCGACGGGAATGAGAACCCGTATCTGAGTTCTCCCCGGGCGCGCGAAGTCCTGGCCCGCTTCCCGTACTATCACATCTATCCGGACCCCCTTCAGAGGAACCTGAGACAGGCACTATCCGGCTACACCGGCTTTCCCGAGGAGAGCATAGTCTGCGGGAACGGAAGCGACGACCTCATAGACCTCGTGCTCAGGCTATTTGTGCGACCGGGCGAGGAGGTCCTCAACTGTCCACCCACATTCGGTATGTATCCATTCACGGTTAGCGTCTGTGGAGGAACCCTTGTTGACGTGCCCCGCGTGGCTGACTTCGATCTGGACATCGACGGGCTCCGTTCGGCAGTGACCGAGAGGACGCGGGTGATCTTCATCGCCTCGCCAAACAATCCCACGGGCGGGACCGTTACCAGGAATGAGGTGCTCGAGTTGCTGAGGGCGGGCCATGTTGTGGCGGTTGATGAGGCATACTACGAATTCGGTGAGTCTTCCGTCGCTGCTCTCGTGCCTGACAACCCCAATCTCATAGTGCTGCGCACGTTCAGCAAGTGGGCCGGCCTCGCGGGGCTGCGGGTAGGATATGCCCTGTGTCATGAGAGAATCGCTGCGTATCTTCTGAAGATAAAGCAACCCTACAATGTGAATGTCGCTGGTGAAGCTGCGGCCATCGCGTCGCTTCAGGATGTCGAGTACCTGCGCGGTAACGTCGAGAAGTTGAAGCGGGAGAGGGATAGGCTGTTCGCGCAGCTATCGCAGTTATCCTGGATGAAACCATTTCCGTCCCAGGCCAATTTCCTGCTCTGCAGAGTAGCTGAGAAGGACGGCGCCGGCACCACCACGGCGGCGAAGCGCCTGAGAGACGGCCTTCGAAAGAGGGGGATACTCGTGAGGTTCTACGAATCTCCGGGACTCAGGGACTGTCTGCGGATTAGTGCAGGATTGCCGGAGGACACGGATGCTCTTCTGGCTGCTCTTGAGGAGGTGTGGAATGAAGCATAGGACGGCGACTGTGGTTCGCGAGACGTCCGAGACGGCTGTGCGCATCGAACTGGATATCGATGGCACCGGTGTGTCGGAGATAGCCAGCGGTGTCCGCATGTTCGACCACCTGCTGACTCAGCTCGCACGCCACGGCATGTTCGACCTGAAGGTTACAGCGCGTGGCGATGATCAGCATCACACCGTCGAGGACGTCGCGATATGCCTGGGCAGGGCGCTGAACGAGGCGCTCGGCGACAAGGAAGGCATCGTGCGCATGTCTCACGCACTCGTCCCCATGGATGAGGCGCTGTCTATGGTTGCCCTCGACGTGAGCGGCAGGGGAGGAGCGGTGGTCGTGGCGCCTTTCTCCACAGCCGCTATCGACGACCTTGAAAGCGACCTGGTGCGCCACTTCCTCACGACCTTTGCTGTCGAGGCGAGAGTGTCCCTGCACGCGAGAGTCGACTGCGGACTGAACGACCACCACAAGGCCGAATCGCTCTTCAAGGCGCTTGCGCGTGCGCTTTGTGAAGCGTGTCGTCTGGACGTGAGACGCAAGGGAGAAGTGCCGAGCACCAAAGGCGTGTTGGAGCGCTGAACACGCTTCTTGGCCGCAGCGCAGCCGAGCGTGCCTGGTCTTCCTCGGCCGGTCTTTCCCTTCCCTCCTACTCTATCGTTGTGGTGTGTTAGTCTGTACTAGAGGTGACGAGTGCCATGAAACGCATAGCGGTACTGACTAGTGGTGGAGATGCCCCGGGCATGAATGCTGCGGTCAGGGCCGTGGTTCGCTGCGGCTCGGCGTACGGTCTCGAAGTCATAGGCATAAGGCGCGGATACGCCGGTCTGCTCGAACGCGAGTTCGTATCTCTTGGCCCGCGCTCAGTCGCGAACGTCCTGCATCGCGGAGGCACGCTCCTCGGGACTGCGCGCTGCGAGGAGATGAAGACCCCCGAAGGCCTTCGCCGGGGAGCCGACAGCCTGGAAGAGGCATCTCTTGACGGCCTCGTGGCGATTGGCGGCGACGGTACTTTTCGAGGGGCCCAGGCCCTGGCCGAGCTGACACACGTGCATGTAGTCGGCATTCCCGGAACGATAGACAATGATGTGTACGGAACGGACTTCACCATCGGATTCGACACCGCGGTCAACACCGGCCTTGATGCCATTGACCGCATCAGGGACACTGCCGAGGCTCACCAGCGGCTGTTCTTCGTCGAAGTGATGGGGCGGACTCGGGGCTTCATCGCGCTGGACGTGGGTCTTGCCGGTGGTGCGGAGGAAGTTCTCGTGCCTGAGGTGCGAACCGACATTGACGCGCTCTGCGCCAGTATTCGCACCCAGTTTGAGGCGGGCAAACGAGCGAGTATTATTGTGGTAGCGGAGGGGGATGACGCGGGCAGGGCATTCGAGATCGCGGAGCGCGTCGGGACAAAGTTGGAAATGGACTACCGGGTGTGCGTAATCGGGCACGTCCAGCGGGGTGGTGCACCCACAGCGCGTGACAGATTGCTTGCGAGCAAGCTTGGTTCGGGAGCGGTACGGGCACTGGTTGAGGGCAGGACCGGAGTGATGGTCGGCGAGCTGGCTGGAAAGGTGGCTGAGACTCCCTTCGAACTCACCTGGTCACAACAGAAGGAACTCGACATGGACATGTTTCACCTGATGAGAACGCTAGCGAGGTGAATGAGTGAACACAATATCGTTAGGCAAGTATCGCGGACTGCAACGCATGGCGGATGAACGAGGCCGTCTCTGCATGTGCGCCCTGGACCACCGTGGCTCTCTGCAGAAGATGCTGAAAGGCGTTCTGGACAGAGAGCCGACCTATCAGGACATGGTAGATTTCAAACTCGACATCTGTCGCACGCTTTCGTCTGAGAGCAGTGCCATCTTGCTGGACCCGCTGTTCGGAGCGGCCCAATCCATTGCTTCTGGATTGTTGGCTGGCAGCTCAGGGCTGGTTGTGTCGCTTGAAGAGACCGGCTATGCGGGCGATGCTGAGGGACGCATCAGCCGCGAACTCTCTGATTGGGGCGCAGCAAAGATCCGGCGCATGGGAGCCGATGGCGCGAAGCTGCTTCTGTACTACCGGCCCGGGGTGGATGTTGCGCCGAGACAACTCGACCTCGTCCGGAAGCTCGCCGCTGATTGTGCCGCACAGGACCTTGCTTTCGTCGTGGAGCCGGTGGGTTACCCTCTTGGCGATGAGGCGTCAACAGGAGGCTACGCGGCCATCAAGCCAGACATTGTCATCCAGACTGCCAGAGATATCAGTCCGCTCGGCATTGATGTGCTCAAGGCGGAGTTCCCCGCCGACGTGAAGGTCGAGAAGGACGAGAACAAGATGTTCGAGTTCTGCAAGCGACTGGACGAAGCAAGCCAGGCACCGTGGATAATTCTCAGCGCGGGGGTCGACTTCTCGTGGTTTCAGCGCGAGGTCGAGATTGCCTGCAAGGCGGGTGCGTCAGGGTTCCTCGCAGGTCGCGCCTTGTGGCAGGAAGCAACCACGATGAAGACACGTGCAGAGCGAGTTGAGTTCTTCAGCACAACGGTTGTCCAGCGATTGCGCCTCATATCCGCGCTGGCCAACGCCTATGGAACTCCGTGGTACAAGAAGACAGCGGCGCCGTCAGTTGTAGAAGGCTGGTACGCCTCGTACTGACCCGGCTGATGGTGACCAAGGTGCTCGGCGCCGACGGCTGTGCCTACTCCGCGAGCCACTGGTAGATGGTCATGTATCGCTTCGTGGTCGCCTCGACAACCTCGGGCGGCATAGGCGGGACGGGCGCCTGACCATTCCATCCTGAGCCAGCCAGCCAGTCCCTCACCGGTTGCTTGTCATAGCTCGGCTGGGGCTTGCCGACAACGTAGTCTTTGGCCGTCCAGAAGCGGCTGGAGTCGGGCGTCAGGGCCTCGTCGATGAGCACAAGCTGTCCGTCTATCCATCCGAATTCGAATTTGGTATCAGCAATGATAATTCCGCGGCTCCAGGCGTAGTCCACGGCGTATTCGTAAATGGCGCGAGTCGCCGTTTCCAGGACAGGCATCGTCTCCTCCAACTGCAAGTCTGAGACATCCTGCTGTGTGAGCGGCCGGTCGTGTTCCGCCTCGCTCTTTGTTGTGGGTGTGAACAGCGGTTCCGGCAATCGCTCGCTCTCTCGCAGCCCCGCAGGCATCTTCTGGCTGCTCACGGTCCCGCGAGCCTTGTACTCCGCCCATGCCGAGCCGGAGAGATACCCGCGCACGACGCACTCGACCGAGATGCGGCTCGCCTTCCTGGCAACCATCGAACGCCCGACAAGGCAATCCGGCAGAGGGTCCTTCAGTCCCAACCTTGAGCCGAACCTTTCGAGTGCCTCGGTGTCCTCTATTGACTCAACCAGGTGATTCGGCAGCAGGTCCGATGTTTTCCGGAACCAGAAGGCCGACATCCGGTTGAGGATCCTACCTTTCTCCGGTACCCCGGAGGGCAGGACGAAATCGAAAGCCGAGATTCGGTCCGTGGACACAATGAGCAATTCGTCCCCGACGTCGTACACATCCCTGACCTTGCCACGTTGATACAGGGCGAGCGGCAGAGACGTCTCAATCACAGCGTCCATAGTTCTCTCTCCTCAATACGAGCGCGGGGCGAGTTTCTCCGTGTTCGCGGTGGTCACCCCGGCCTTGCCGGTCACTCCGGCACGCTCGAAAATGCGGTCAATTTCTCGCAGGTAGTATGAATAGTCGAACAAGTGGTCAAAGTCCTTTTTCTCCAGAATGGCAGCAACATGGGGGTCCGCCTGTAGGAGCTCCCGGAAGTCCTGTCCATCCTGCCATGCGCGCATGGCGCATCGCTGAATCACCTCGTAAGATTCCTGGCGACTCATCCCCTTGTCTATCAGAGCTATGAGAACTCTCTGTGAGAACACCAGCCCGCGCGTCATGTCGAGATTCGACCGCATCCGTTCGGTGTCGACGCGCAGTCCGGCGACCACCGAGGTGAATATGGCGAGCATATAGTCGAGCGCAAGGCACGAATCCGGCAGGATGATTCGCTCCGTGGATGAGTGGCTGATATCCCTCTCGTGCCACAATGAGATATTCTCCATCGACACCATGGCGTTCGCCCGGATGAGGCGTGCCAAGCCGCAGACGCGCTCGCAGAGCTCCGGGTTTCTCTTGTGGGGCATGGCCGACGAGCCAGTCTGCCCGGGCTCGAAAGGCTCCTCGACTTCCCCGACCTCGGTTCGCTGCAGTCCTCTTACCTCTGTTGCGAACTTCTCCAGAGAACCGGCGATGATGGCGAGCGTGCAGAGGAACTCCGCGTGCCGGTCACGCTGCACAATCTGACTCGATATCTCGGCCACTCCAAGTCCGAGCCTGTGACACGCGCTCTCTTCCACCTCGAGAGGCACCGTTGCGTGGGTGCCTACGGCGCCTGATATCTTCCCGACAGCCACGGCTTCAGTTGCTCGCTTGAGACGCGCGGAGTTGCGCTCCATCTCTTTGGTCCAAAGGGCCAACTTCAGTCCGAAGGTAACCGGCTCGGCGTGTATGCCATGAGTCCGCCCCATCATGATGGTGTGCTTGTGCTCAATTGCGCGCGACCTCAGCGCCAGCGTAAGGTCATCCACTCCCTGCTGCAGGACAGCGGCGGCGGCCTTCAGTTGCAGGCTGAGCGCCGTGTCCATCACGTCTGAAGAGGTGAGGCCGAAGTGGATGTAGCGCGATTCCGGACCGAGACTCTCCGCCACCGATCCGAGAAAGGCCGTCATGTCGTGGTGCGTGACCTGGAGAATCTCGGCAAGTCTGTCCAGATTGACGGTGGCCTGTCGAATCCTGACCATGTCGTCAGCCGGGATCCGGCCGAGCTCAGTCCACGCCTCGCATGCGGCTACCTCGACCTTCACCCAGAGGTCGAATTTGTTTTCGTCCGACCAGATGCCCTTCATCTCAGGTCGGGAATAGCGTTCAATCATGCAAACCTCACTGCGCAGCCAAGTTGTCTCTGTAGGTGCGATACGCGGCCCGCAGGCGCTCATCGCGCACCGCGAGTATCTGGATGGCCATCAGCGCGGCGTTCTTAGCGCCGCTCTTTCCTATGCCTGTGCAGGCGACAGGCACACCGCCCGGCATCTGCACAATGGAGAGGAGGGAATCGATTCCCTTTAGTTCGCTGGTGGGCAGCGGAACTCCGATAACCGGCAGCGCGCTCCAGCTCGCAAGCACACCCGGAAGATGCGCCGCGTAGCCCGCGGCGGCTATCAGCACTTCAACGCCACGCTCCTCGGCCGCCTGGGCGTATGAGCGTGCCTTCTCGGCAGTGCGGTGCGCTGAGATAACGGAGACCTCGTGCTTCACCCCGAAATCTTCGAGCACCTGCAAGGCGGGGGCCACGAGTTCCTTGTCGTTCACGCTTCCTATGACGATTCCTATCATCGGCTCCATCTACGCAACCTCTCTCAAGGCGATATCACTACGATACATCATACCCGGGAAGGATACACGGGCCACATTGCGGTAAACACGGTTCCGCGCGTCGGCTATGCCGTCTCCTGTCGCAACCACTGCCAGCACTCGCCCACCATGTGTCACCGTGCCAAGATTGTCGTTCAGTGCGGTGCCTGCATGAAACAGGGCGACATCTGCGTCATTGCTGTCAAGACCGGATATCGGGACACCGTCCCGGTAGGGGCCCGGGTAGCCCCCGGAGGCCAGAACGACACCTACGCTGCAACGGTCCGTCCACCGGATGGCTGCGGGCTCAAGTCTGCCCTCAACACAGCTGAGGAGTATCTCCGCCAGGTCACTCTCGAGTCTCGGCACTATCACCTGCGTCTCGGGGTCTCCAAAACGCACATTGAATTCGAGCACGCGGATGCCTTTCTCACTCACCATCAAGCCTGCGTATATCACTCCCCGGTAGTCCCAACCCTCATCCGCCATGGCGCGGACCACGGGCAGCAGCACGGTGTCCGTCGCCTCTCGTACGAGACCGCTGTCGAAGAAACAGGGGGGACTGTAACAGCCCATGCCTCCCGTGTTCGGTCCTTCGTCGTTGTCGAAAGCTCTCTTGCAATCGCAGACGGGAACCATGGGGGCCACGTTCACGCCGTCCGTGAACGCGAGCAGGCTGACCTCCCTGCCTTCAAGGAACTCCTCGATGACCACCCTGTCGCCTGCCTCTCCGAAGACACGGCGCTCCATCATGTCCCGCAGCGCGGTCTCCGCCTCGGCAAACGACTCCACCACAATCGCCCCTTTGCCCGCAGCCAGTCCGTCTGCCTTCACCACAACCGGGAAGCTGAGTTGAGCCACATAGTCGCGTGCCTCAACGAAAGAGTCGAAAGAGCGAAACTCCGCAGCCGGCACGTTGCATTTCTTCATGATTTCATGGGCGAACGTCTTGCTTGCTTCGAGCCGCGCCGCCGCGCGAGAGGGGCCGAAGGCAGGAATCCCTGCCTCATGGAGACTGTCTATCGCCCCCATCGCCAGAGGAACCTCGGGGCCAACGACAACCAGGTCGCACTTCCTTGTCGTTGCTGCTTTCACGAGCCCGTCGATGTCCGTAGCGGCAAGCGGGATGTTCTCGACGAGTCGTGCGGTGCCCGCGTTCCCTGGTGCCGCGAACAGCTGTTCCACGCGGTTGCTCTGCGCCAGTTTCCAGACGAGTGCGTGCTCTCGGCCTCCGCCGCCGACCACCAGTATCTTCACGGGTTGATGCTCCTATCAGCAGGGGACTGCATGGTAATCCCGGAGCGTAGAAATGGGAAGCCGAACGGTTTGCATTGAGATTGGTTCACACACCCGACCTGACCGCTCACTCCCATTCGATGGTTGAGGGGGGTTTGCTGGTGATGTCGTAGACGACCCTGTTCACGTGTGGAACTTCGTTGACGATGCGGTGCGAGATCCTGTCGAGCAACTCGTAGGGCAAACGCGCCCAATCAGCAGTCATCGCGTCCGTGCTGTTCACAGCACGCACCGCGATGAGGTATCCGTAAGTTCTGAAGTCGCCCATGACTCCCACGCTTCTGACATCCGTCAGGACAGCAAAACTCTGCCACAGCTGTCCATAGAGATTGGCATTCTTCACCTCGTTCATGACGATCCAGTCTGCCGAACGGAGAATATCGAGACGTTCTTTCGTCACCTCGCCTATCACACGAATAGACAGACCAGGCCCGGGGAAGGGTTGACGCCACACCATTTCTTCGGGCAACCCGAGACCCAGACCGACCTCGCGAACTTCATCCTTGAAGAGGTATCTCAGCGGCTCAACGAGGTTCAGCTTCATCAGGGCCGGCAATCCACCCACGTTGTGGTGGCTCTTGATTCGGGCTGAAGCCTCGTGTTCAGGGGAACTGCTGCTCTCGATAACGTCCGGATACACCGTGCCCTGTGCAAGGAAGTCCACTGCGCCGAGTTTGTCGGCCTCCTCCTCGAATACGTGAATGAACTCCTCACCGATGATGCGACGCTTCTGCTCCGGGTCGACAACCCCGCTTAGCCCGCGCAGGAATCGGTCGGTGGCGTCGACAAAAATCACCCGGACATTCAGATTGTTGTGGAAGGTATTGAGAACCCGCTCGGGTTCTTCTCTGCGCAGCAGTCCGTTGTTGATGAAGATACAGGTGAGATTGTCGCCTATCGCCCGGTGGATGAGCATTGCGGTGACAGCCGAGTCGACACCACCTGACAGGGCGCAGACGACCTTGCCGTCCTTCACCTGTTCGCGGATACGGTCGACGCTCTCATTGATGAACCGGGCAGGCGTCCAATTGCCGCTGCAGCCGCACACTTTGTACGCGAAGTTCTCGATGATTTGCCGTCCCTGTGGTGTGTGTGTCACCTCGGGATGGAACTGCAGTCCGTAGATGTCGTCGGTGTTTCCGATAACGGCGAGCGGCGAATTCTCCGTATATGCGAGTGCCCGGAAGCCGGGAGGCAGTTCGCTCACAACATCACCGTGACTCATCCACACCGGGCCCGACGGTGGAAGTCCTGAGAACAGTGGCGAGTCCCCCGCATCGAGATGGAGCACGGCATGCCCGTACTCGTGGTTCTCTCCGGGAGAGACCTGCCCGCCGAGCTGATGTGCAATGGCCTGCATCCCGTAGCAGATGCCGAGAACCGGAAGATGCTTTTCATAGACATAGGTTGGCGGCAGCGGCGCGTCCTGCGAGTACACGCTGGCGGGACCACCGGATAGAATGAATCCACGGGGGTTCAAAGGCTCGATCTTTTCCCACGGCGTGTCGTGTGGCAACACTTCGCAGTATACGTGGCACTCGCGGATACGGCGTGCTATCAGCATGCTGTACTGCGATCCGAAGTCGAGTATGACGATTGCTTCGCGCCCACTCAGGGGAGTCGTATCCTGGGGGATTGGCTCTTCACCCTGCAATGCCTGGGCGATGCCAAGATATGTGGATACCTCGACATCATCGCTGGTAGAAACACGGTGGGTCCTGGCGTCAGTATCCATAAATTGTCGCAAATCGAAGGTTGCGGCTAGCTTAGCATCGCCCCTTTCGAAGCGTCAAGAACATCTGAGGGCAATCCTGGCGGGTCACCGGCTGTCTCACAGGAGACTACCGTGTGCGCCCGGCAACGTGTACAATTGTTCGGCTTTGTTGCCTGCCGTGCTGCCGGTTTGGCATGATTTGACTCAGTTTCGCAAGAGGTCGTCCGGCTCAGGGCGCCTTGCCGCGACAGCGTTACTGATGCTTCAGGGACACGGTGGTCGTTGCTCCCGACGAAAGGTTGGCCTTGGGGGGTTGCCGCGTTATGCAGGTTCGCCACGTATCGGGCAATGATGGAGTGAGATACTGGAAACCGACACCCAGCAGGCCACTGCGTAGGCGTCGAGCGATTTGCGGCCCCGCGTCGCCGGTCAGCGGCCTGGCTCTGCTGGGTGAGCAGCCAATCGCAGTTGCTACACGCGCCCTCTCGGTCAGGTGCGCTCCCCGAGAGTGCCCCACACATCACAGGCCCCCGGCACCATCCTGCAATCAGTCCGCGCCGCGGAATAGCGTTGCGCCGCGTGTAAACTACAATCGGGAGGCAAGATGCAGAACGAACTGGTAATGAACCTGAAGGAAATCGTCGGCGAGGATTGGGTGCTGACCGACCTGGCGCTCATGGAGAGCTACCTGACGGATGTGACCGCCCTTCCGGTTCGGCCGAAACCCGCTTCCGATGTCGTGGTTGTGAAACCGGCCAACCCCTGAGAGATTTCCAGCGTACTGAGACTAGCGAACGAGCACCGAATCCCGGTGTTTCCCAGGGGGGGCACAGGCTGTGTCGGTGGTGCGGTGCCTACTATTCCCGGCATCGTTCTCTCGATGGAACGACTCGACAGGATTATCGAGGTCGACAAGGAGAACCTCATGGTGGTGGCCGAAGCAGGCGCGACGCTCGAGAAGATGTTGAAGGAAGTCGAGGAGGCTGACCTGCTCTTTCCTCCCCATCCTGGCGATGAGGGTGCGCAACTCGGCGGACTGGTCGTCTGCAACGCCGGCGGCACGCGCGCGGTGAAGTACGGCGTGGTGCGCAACTACGTGAAAGGGCTCGAAGTCGTCATGCCGACGGGTGAGATAGTGACAATGGGGGGCAAGCTCCTCAAAAACAATACCGGGCTCGACCTGATGCATCTGATGATTGACAGCGAGGGCATACTTGGCATCGTAACGAAGGTCATCTTCAGGCTCTACCCGTGTTTCGCGGCGTCGGCCACCCTGATAGTGTCGTTCGACGACAGGCATTCCGCCATCAAGGCCGTCCCGAAAATACTGCAGACGGGTGTCATCCCGCTCGCGCTGGAGTATGTTGAGCGCGATGTGATTCAGATTTCGGCGGACCATCTCGGAAAGCGTTGGCCTGCGGAGAAGGGTATGGCGCATCTGATTGTCATCGTGACCGGCAGCAATGAGGACGATGTCTATTCTCAGGCGGCTACCGTAATCAAGGTATGCGAGGGGCTCAACGCGGTAGACACCCTTATGGCCGACACGCGAGAGGAGCAGGCGAACATCCTCAAGATTCGAAGCGAGCTCTATCCGGCGCTGAAGCCGCAGGTGGCCGACGTCCTGGATATGGCCGTACCTCCGGCCGAAATCGCGAATTTCCTCGACGTACTGGATGACATTTCTCAGAAGTACCAGACACGCATCATCACCTACGGCCATGCAGGTGACGGAAACATACATCCGCACATTCCATTGGAACTCTATGAGCGAGGCGTGCTCAATGACGTGAAACACGACATATACGTAGAGGCGGCCAGAATGGGTGGAACTATCACGGCGGAGCACGGCGTGGGCAAGATCAGGAAAGCAGAACTCCCGCTCTGCCTTGACGACAAATCGCTCGAGCTCATGCAGGGCATCAGGAAGCTGTTCGACCCGAACGACATCCTGAATCCGGGCACTGCACTGCCATAGCCGGCGCGGCGGAGAAATCTGGGATAAGGAGGTACAGAGGGGGATGCAAGGATACAGCAGACAGAAGGGCCCTGCGGGGGCCAGGAACTACGTCGCGATTGTGCCCACCGTGGGCTGCGTGAATGAGGTGGCTCGCAGGATAGGGGCTGCGGTAGACGGTGCACGGCCGATGCTGCACCATCAGGGATGCTGCCAGTTGCCGACGGATGTGAGGATAGTGACGGACGTTCTCATCGGATTGTGCCGCAATCCGAACGTCGCGGCAGTTGTGCTGGTCAGCCTCGGTTGCGAGTCGGTCAACGCGGACGAGATTGTGGCCGTCGAGCGGCAGGACAAGCCTGTGGAGCTTATCCGCGTTCAGGCAATGGGTGGCATCACCGTAGCTGTAGAAAGCGGGATTGAGGCTGCAAGGCGGCTCGCGAAAACGGTGCAGGCTGAGCGGTGTGAAATATCGCTGTCGGACCTCATTGTCGGCGTCAAGTGCGGCGCCTCTGACACCACCTCCGGCCTGGCCTCCAATACCGCAGCCGGCGCCGCGGTTGATATGCTTGTTCGTGCCGGCGCGATGGTTGTCTTCGGGGAGACCACGGAGGTCATTGGCGCAGAGCACATCCTCGTCAAGAGGGCGTCAAGCCCTGAGGTGGCCGACAAATTGCTGGGATGTGTGACAGCTATGGAGCATCGTGTCAACGCAATGGGTGTAGACATGCGCGGTGGACAGCCTACCGAAGGAAATATCAGAGGCGGGCTGACCACTATCGAAGAGAAGTCTCTGGGAGCGATAGTAAAGTCGGGGACACTGCCCATAGACGGTGTCGTAAAATACGGAGAGCGGCCCGGTGGACAGGGTCTATACTTCATGGACTCGCCGGGTCGCGAGATGGAATTCCTGACAGGACTGGCTTCAGTGGGCTGCCAGGTGATGTTGTTCTCAACTGGAATCGGCGCCCCACAGGGTTTCCCACTCAGCCCCGTGATCAAGATATCTGGAAATGAACTCACCTGCACGCGCCTTGCCGAATACATCGACATCGATGTGAGCGGCATAATCACAGGCAGTGAGACCGTGGAGGACGCAGGGAGGCGCGTGTATGAGAGCGTTCTGCAGGTGTTCTCGGGTGAAGAAGTGAAGGCAGAGATACTTGACTACGACGGGTCGGGCGTCAACTGTAACATCTACACAGTTGGGCCGACTATCTGAGAGGGCCGCAAGGAGTGATCTGACCACATGTTCGACATATCGAAGCTGAAGTCAATAGTGGGGGAGGACTGGGTTGTCACGGATCGCCAGCAGATGGAGAGTTACCTGATTGACGAGACATACACAGGCCTCATCATGACGCCGGCAGACAACGTAGTTGTCGTGAAACCGGCGAATGCGCAGGAGATCTCGCAGGTAATGCGGCTGGCAAACGAGGAAGGCTTCCCCGTGTATCCTCGCGGTGGCGGCACCGGAGTCTGCGCCGGCGCCATACCGACACGCGACGGCGTCGTTCTGTCAATGGAACGCCTGGACAAGGTAGAGGAGATCGACAAGGAGAACCTGATGGCGGTCGTGCAGGCCGGCGTCACGCTGTCGCAACTGCTGCAGTCTGTCGAATCGGCGGAACTGCTCTTCCCGCCACATCCCGGTGACGAGGGCGCCCAGGTCGGAGGTCTTATCGCCTGCAATGCTGGAGGCACCAGGGCTGTGAAGTATGGAGTTGTGCGCAACTATGTGAAGGGGCTGGAAGTTCTACTTCCCACTGGCGAAATCGTCACCATGGGCGGGAAACTGCTGAAGAACAACACGGGGCTTGACCTCATGCAGCTGATTATCGACAGCGAGGGCATACTTGGTATCATCACCAAGGCTATACTGCGTCTGTATCCGAAGTTTGCGGGCCCCGCGACGCTCGTGATTTCATTCGATGACCGTCATGCCGCTATGCGCAGTGTGCCGAAGATACTGCAGAGCGGAGTAATCCCGATGGCGGTGGAATACGTGGACCATGACCTCATGGAGGCCACAGCCAGCTACCTCGGCACGACATGGCCGGCTACGAAAGGCGTTGCGCATCTCATCATCATCGTGACTGGAACTAACGAAGACGATGTTTACGAGCAGTGCGAGAAGATCTCGGAGATTTGTGAGAAGAACGGCTCTGTCGACACCCTGATGGCCGAAAGCAGGGAGGAACAGGCCCACATCCTGCACGTCAGGAGCGAGACGAGCATGACGTACAAGGCGCGGACCGCTGAGATTCTGGATGTGACGGTGCCTCCCGCGGCTATCGGTGACCTGATGGATGAGATTGACCGGCTGGGCGCGGAGTACGACACCAAGATACCCATGGTTGCCCATGCCGGCGACGGCAACTTTCACCCACATCTCATGCTCGAGCTGAAGGAGAGGGGGGTCGAGAAAGAAGTGAAGCGGAGAATCTACGCCAGGGCAGTGGAGATGGGTGGTGTCATCAGCGGCGAACACGGCATCGGGAAAACGAAGCTACAGGAACTCGAGATGTGCCTCGATGCGAAATCCCTTGACCTGATGCGAGGATTGAAGCACCTGTTTGACCCGAACAACGTGCTGAGTCCGGACTCTGCCATCAAGTGACAGCCGAGCCGGCCGCAAGGGCGAAGAGTCGACAAGCAAACGAGCGAGGAGGAGCAAAGAACCATGACTGACGTTGAAGGACTGAGGGCAATAGTTGGTGCTGACTGGGTTGTCACCGAACGCGAGCAGATGGAGACCTACCTGTACGACGAGACGACACCGTATCAGCGGCTTACCCCGGCCGAGCACGTTGTGGTAGTGAAGCCAGGCACGGCCCAGGAGATATCGGAAATCCTCAAGCTGGCGAACCGCGACAAGACACCGGTCTACCCACGTGGTGCGGGCACGGGCCTTTGCTGCGGCGCAATGCCGACGCAGGACGGCATAGTCCTCTCCATGGAGCGCTTCGACAAGGTCGAGGAGGTAGACAAGGAGAACCTGATGGTCACAGCGCAGGCCGGAGTGACGCTGGGCGACCTGCTCGCCGCTGTGGAAGATGCCAATCTGCTGTTTCCGCCGCACCCGGGTGACGAGGGCGCACAGGTAGGCGGGATGATTGCGTGCAACGCCGGCGGAACCCGGGCGGTCAAGTACGGCGTCGTCCGCAATTACGTGAAGGGGCTCGAAGTCGTCATGCCGACGGGTGAGATAGTGACGATGGGTGGCAAGCTGCTGAAGAACAACACGGGTCTCGACCTCATGCACCTCCTCATCGATAGCGAAGGCATACTAGGAATCATCACGAAAGCCGTGATGCGCCTCTATCCCAAGTTCGCGGGGACGGCGACTCTCGTGGTCTCCTATGACGACAGGCACGCCGCCATCAATACGGTGCCCAAGATATTGCAGAGCGGCGTCATTCCGATGGCCATTGAGTACGTCGACCATGACGTCATTCTTCTCTCTGCCGAGAATCTCGGCATGAAGTGGCTGGCTGAGAAGGGCTCCTCACACCTGCTCCTGGTTCTCTCCGGCTCTAACGAAGACGATATCTACTTCCAGTGCGAGAAGATATCCGACGTGTGCCAGGAGCACGGCGCCATCGACGTGGTCATTGCTGAGAGACGCGAAGAGCAGGCCGAGATTCTCAAGATCCGCAGTGAGATCTACTCCGCCATGAAACCTCGAATCGCGGGCGACTCGGACGTCACCGTGCCACCGGCCAGCCTGGGAAGGATGCTGGACGCGCTCGACGCGATTGCGGACAAGTACGACACCAAGATCATGACTATCGCACATGCGGGGGATGGCAATTTCCACCCGTACATGCTGAAAGAACTCATCGAGCGTGGGACAGCGGAGGCCGTGAAGAAGGAGATCTACGAGGCAGCTATTGCGCTGGGCGGCGTCATTACGGGAGAGCACGGTGTCGGCAAGATTCGCCTGCAGTATCTGGACCTCATGATGGACCCCAAGTCCGAGGAACTCATGAGGGGCATCAAGAAGGTGTTTGACCCCAACAACATACTGAATCCCGGCTCGGCAATCAGGTGACGTTCTATGCATGTCGAGTTTGAGCTGCCGTACGGCTCATCGACCGTGAGGGTGAGGGTACCCGAGCGCAATGTTGCGTTTGTGCTCGAGCCCCATCACGTGGCCGGCATCGACGACGAGGCCGGCGCAGTGCGTGATGCTCTGCGCAACCCCCTCGGCCAGAAGCCTCTTGCCGATGCGGTGCAGCCGCAGGACAACGTGGTCGTCATAGTGACGGACAACACCCGCGCCTGCCCCGACGACCGGCTGCTGCCACCGATTCTGCAGGAACTGGAGCGCGTTGTTCCGAAAGAGCAGATCACCATCATCGTGGCGCTCGGCCTTCATCCCCCTCTCGGAGAGGAAGAACTGCGTCGCCTCCTCGGCGATGACATCGTGACACAGTACCGGGTTGTCAACCATGACCCCTCGAAAGTGGTGAACATCGGCGTAACTTCCCGTGGCGCGCCGGTAGACATCAACCCGCTAGTGGTAGAGGCTGATTTCCGGCTGTCCACGGGGTTCATAGAACCTCACTTCTTCGCAGGGTTCTCCGGCGGCCGCAAGAGCATCGCTCCGGGCGTATTCGGCCTGAAGTCGGCCTATGTGAACCACGGCTACCGCATGATTGAGCACCCCCGTGCACGTGCGGGTGTATTGCAGGGAAACCCCATTCATGAGGACATGGTTGAGCAGGCCAGGATGGCAGGCCTCGATTTCGTCGTCACTGTTCTCCTCAATGACAAGAAGGAAATCACCAACGTATTCGCAGGGGACATGGTTACGGCACACGAGGCAGGCTGCGAAGCCGCGCGCGGCGTCGTAGGTGCAAAGGTCAAACACAGGGTAGACATCGCCATCACGACGAATAGCGGCGCGCCTCTCGATCTTGATCTGTACCAGACGGTCAAGGGCATGGACACTGCGTCCCTCGTGACGCGAGACGGCGGCATCGTTATCGCGGCTTCTTCCTGCTCCAGCGGCGCCGGTCCGGAGTCGTTCCTGGAATTGCACCAGTCATGCACAGGCCCGATTGATGTCCTGCAGAGAATACGCAGAGAGGAGCCCATCGGTGTCCAGTGGCAGAACCAGGTACTGGCTCGCATCCAGCTTCGGAACCAGGTGATGCTGCTTTCGGAGCTTGATGACGAACTGGTTCGCAGCATGCAGCTTGAGCCGGTCCATGACATGGATGAGGCGGTTGCCATGGCCCTGCGGCGATTGGGCGATGATGCCGAGATCGCCGTCATCCCCGATGGACCACTTGTCCTGCCACTGCTGGACGGGTAGTGCATGCGGATTCACTGGTGAGGAGCCTGTGAAAGCGCCACTCGCGGTGTTACTGCCGTTCGACCCATGAGTGAAGCAGGCATGACTGAAACGCTACGGGGAAGAAATCTCCTCGGCTGGCAGAGGGAGATAGTTCAGCAGTCGGCGGGGACGTTCGTGGTCCAGGCGGTCTTGGAAAGCGATGAGGCCGTTCATACGCAGTATTGACTTTCGCGTTGGACGATTCGTATACTCTCCTGCGGGGGAGGTCGCATTTGTGGGACGGACCTCTTGGAATTGTCCCGTGTGTTCGACCAGCACACGTATGTTTCGAATCATAATAGGAGGTGAAAGGTGAGCAAGAAATCTGTCTGGACCCTGATTGGCGCGCTCGCGATAGTCAGCTTGCTGATTGTTGGCTGTGCTCCAGAAGCGGAGCCCGCTCCTGAAGAGGAAGCGCCAGCACCTGAGGAGGAGGAGGAAGAGGCTGCCCCGGCTGCCCCCACGGAGGAAGTCTTTGAGTGGGTGGGACAGTCCCATGCCGGCGGCATCACGCAGCAGCATGCTTCACTGAAGAGGGTGGGGGAGCAGATTGAGGCTGCGAGCGGCGGTCGCCTGAAGATGGTGGTTGAGGTCGGTGGTGGTATTGCGCCTGCATCCAAGGAGTTCGACGCGGTCGACTCCGGCGTGCTGGACTTTGCCGTGACCTGCTACATGTACTGGATGGACAAGTTCCCCACGGCCGGAATGATGACCATGGTGTCGGGCGGCATGTCCCCGATGGAGGCGTTGATCTGGTTCCGCGAGGGTGGCGGCGCTGAGTTCGCCGATGAGATGATTGCAGGCTACGATGTCCATATCGTCCGCGATGGTGGTTGGATGGGCCCCCCTGAGATATTCCTGCAGACCAACAAGGAACTGAAGAAGGCGGGTGACCTCAAGGGTCTGAAGATTCGAGGCGCCGGTGACGGCGCGGAGATTCTTGGCATGCTCGGTGCCGGCCCGGTCATGATGCCCGCAGGCGAGATTTTCGAGTCCATGCACCGTGGCGTCATCGATGCCTTCGAGTGCGCCAGCCCGACGCTGAACTGGGACCTCGGTCTCAACGAAGTTGGCGACTACCTGTGGCTGTCCGGAGCTCGACAACCCTATGAGTACAATCCCTTCATCGTGAACGCGGCCCGATGGGCCGAGCTTCCCGACGACCTCAAGGTGATTGTATCCGAGGTGAACCAGGCGGAGACCATCAGGGCGTATTCCGAGCTCCTCAGACTGGACCTCGAAGCGCTCGATCACTTCCGTGACTACGGCACGGACGTCCGCAGATTGCCGGATGCCTTAGTGGAGGAGTACGGCGTCGCTGCTGCGGAGTTCTATGCGAACAAGGCAGCCGATGACCCGTTCGCTGCCGAGATTCTGGCATCCTACTTCGGCTTCCAGGAGCAGATCCAAGGCACCTGGGCCAAGCCCTAGTGTCCCGGCTGTGTTTTTGACCTGGTACTAGTGCTTCATGGAGCCTCACTCCGGGCTGGGAAGCCCGGAGTGAGGCTGTAAGGTGTCTTAATGTGAAAAAACTCGTGCACTTGGTCGATTCCGTGAACGGATGGATGGGCCGCAGCATGCGCTGGTTCCTCTTGATCGCCATTTCTTTCACCTGTATCGAGGTGGGTCAGAGGTACTTGTTCAACCATCCTACTATGTGGGGCTTCGAGGTGCCCATACACTTCGCGGCAGCGATGTACACGCTCTCATGGGGCTTTGTGCTGTTGCGCAAGGGTCACGTTCGCGTGGACGTCCTCTACAATCGGTTTTCGGAGAGGGGTAGGGCAATCGTCGACGTGGCTTGCTTCTTCGCGCTGTTCTTACCTGTGATAGGTGTGCTCACGTACAGCTCAGGTTCCTGGATGGTTCACGCGTGGGCCATCGGCGAGAAGTCGGTCATCACGTACTGGTATCCTCCCCTCGCGCCGATGAGGACGGCGATATTCATCGGCATCCTGCTGCTTCTGTTGCAGGGTGTTGCGCAACTCTGGCGCGACCTGTACTTCTTGGCAAGAGGTGAGCGCTTTGATTGACATGAGCCCGGAACTTGTAACGATTCTCCTTCTTGGTGGCGTGTTGGTCGGCGTGCTTCTCGGCTATCCGCTCGCGGTTTCCGTTGGTGCAGTTGGGGTAATTGTCGGCTTCCTGCTGTTTGGAGGCAAGATAGTCTCTGAGCTCTACTACAACCGGGTCTTCAATCAGCTGACCAACTACATTCTCCTGGCGGTCCCCTTCTTCGTATTCATGGGCACAATGATGGAGAAGTCGGGAGTGGCCGAGGGGTTGTATGACGCCCTGTACCTCTGGTTCGGAGGATTGCGAGGCGGGCTGGCTATTACCACCGTGCTCATCGGAACGCTGATGGCGGCCTGTGTCGGCGTCATCGCTGCATCGACAACAATGCTGGCGCTCATCGGTCTGCCGGCTATGATCAAGAGGGGCTATGACAAGTCCCTCGCGACAGGTGTCGTGTGTGCCGGAGGCACGCTCGGCATCCTCATTCCCCCAAGCATCATGCTTGTCGTGTACGGACCGATGGCAAACCTGAGCGTCGGCAAGCTGTTCTTCGGGGCCTTCATTCCGGGGTTCGTGCTGGCGGGGCTCTACTGTGCCTTTGTCATCGTGTACTGCATCATCCGGCCCAACGCTGGCCCGCCTGTCAGTATCGAGGAGCGCAATGTTCCGCTGGGCAAGAAGACGGCGATGTTGCTGAAGTCACTCGTTCCCCCACTGGCCATCATCCTTGCGGTCCTTGGGAGCATCTTCTTCGGCATTGCCGCCCCCACTGAGGCCGCAGGCGTCGGTGCGCTGGCTTCTGTCCTTCTCGCGGTCGCCTACCGCAAGCTCACAATCCGCGCGCTGATGGACACCGCGTTCGAGACCATCAAGCTGAGCGGCATGATTCTGCTGATTGCCTCGCTGGCGTCCGCGTTTGTAGGTGTGTTCATCCGGGCCCACTGTGGCGCGGTTATTGAGGAATTCCTCCTGGCGGCGCCGGGTGGTATGTGGGGTTCATTTGCACTGGTGATGTTCCTCTGCTTCATCCTGGGCATGTTCATCGATTGGATCGGTATCGTGTTCATAATGGTGCCCATCATCACACCGATTGCGGTGGCCGCGGGATTCGATCCGCTGTGGTTCGGAATGATGATCTGTATTAACCTGCAGATGTCGTTCCTCACTCCTCCGTTCGCCTACGCGATTTTCTTTGTGAAGGCGGCAGCTCCTCCCGAACTTGGTATCGAGACGCATCACATCATGAAGGGGGTCATTCCATTCATCACCATGATTGTGATAGGGCTGGCCCTTTGCATCGCGTTTCCGCAGATCATCACCTGGCTGCCCAATCAGATGGTCTAGTAAATTCACACTTCCAAGAGTTCCCAACGGGGGCAACCGCAGCAGGTTGCCCCCGTTCTTGTGTCTGCCTCGCGTGGGCCGGCTGACAGTCGGCGGTGTCGGCGGCAGCGGATTCGAGATAGCGTTTGCCTCGCGCGGGCGGGCTGACAAAGAGCCGTCCGGCTACAGGGACTTCTGCGGCGGACCCGCTTGGACTGCTGTTCTGGATTTCGATGCCAGATATTCGCATACGAACACGCGCACTTAGCTGTGAGAATCTTCCCGCCAGCTATTGACATCTGCAAACGTGCCTTCCTATACTGGAGGAGTCTTTTTGTTTGCCAGGTGCGCCTGAATCAGTTAGCTGTCGGCGAGAGGGCATCATTCGGCGAATTGCTGCTGCAAGCGGTATTCGCCGTTGGCATAGATATTCTTACAGGAGGTGAGAAAGATGTCCAAGCGTCTACTGTTGGTACTGACAGCGCTGGTGATGGTGCTCGGTATTGGCGCCATTGGCTGTGCTGCCGAGGAAGCGGCTGCTCCAGCCGCTGAAGAGGAGGAAGCAGCCCCTGCGGAGGAAGAAGAGGCCCCTGCGGCTCCCGCGGCGGAGGTTATCAACTGGGTCGGCCAGGCTGCACTTCCTTCAGGCATGCCGGTTCACGAAAGCCTGGTGATACTCAGCGAGAGGATTAGCGAGGCCAGCCAGGGACGGTTGGTCTGGGATGCGAAACCGGCCGGCGCGGTGTGTCCTGCCACCGAGGAATACAAGGCGGTAAGCAGCGGCGTGCTTGACTTCTGTGCCGGAGGGGGGTCGTACATGGTCGGTGATATCAGGTTCGGGAGCATGATGTCACAGAGGGTTGGCGGCATGCCGCCGATCCCTCACCTGATCTGGCATCGCGCCGTTGGCGCCGACCTGGCCAACAAGTGGTATCCTGAATATGGGTTCAACTTCATTGACATCGCGGGCGCGGGCTGTCATGGCCTGCCTGAAGGCTGGATTCACTGCGATAAGGAATTGAAGGGTCCGGAGGACCTAGAGGGACTCAAGATGCGTGCGTCCGGCGATGGTGGCGTGGTGCTCAACCGGATGGGTGTGGGCGCCGTATATATGCCTCTGGGTGAGGTCTTCGAGGCGATGCATCGCGGCCTTATCGACGCGTACGAGTGCTCGAACCCGGCGTTCGACTGGAGCATGGGCCTGCAGGAAGTCGGCAAGTACTACTACCTCTCGCCGACACGCGCTCCGACCGAGGTCTACCAGTTGCTCATCAACACCGACCAGTGGAATGAGCTCCCCGATGACTTGAAGGTTATCGTGGAGGACTGCGGCCGCGCTGAGGCCGTCAGCTACCACACCCGCCTGCACATGGCCAATGAGAAGGCCATCCAGGACTTCAAGGACTTCGGAGTCACCGTCGAGTTGCTACCCGCTTCAATCGACGAGGCGTTCCTGGAGATAGCGGCCGAGTACATGGATGAGCTTGCCGCCGAGGATCCCGCCATGGCCGAGATGCTGGCCTCGCACACGGCCTTCTGGGAAACTTGGAAGTCCCTGTACGGGGGCTGACGACCGGTGCGCCGGGAGTACCCCTGATACGGAATGTGCCCCCCTTCCGGGCCTACGCTCGGAAGGGGGCCTAACATTGGAAGGGATCTGATTGAATGAGAAAAGCAATCAAGTTAGTCGACTCCGTCAATGAGTGGGTCGGGGAGCAGTTGAAGTGGCTGGTTTTTGCCCTCATCGCCGTCGTCTGTATCGAGGTGATGATGAGGTACGTATTCAACAGCCCCACGATCCAGCTTCCCTGTATCATCACGTTTACCGGCGCCGCGTTGTACGCGTTTGCGTTTGGCTACGTGCACCTGCACAAAGGGCATGTCCGCGTGGACGTGTTCTACGCCCGGTTTCCACGGCGCATGCAGGCCATCATGGATAGTATCCTCTGGTTCGTTTTCTTTCTTCCCGGCATGGGCTTCTTGACCTATGCGGCCTGGAACTGGGTCATTTACTCGTGGGAAACCAATGAGAAGTCCAACATAACGTTCTGGTACCCGATTCTTGGCCCGATCAGGACTCTCGTCTTCATCGGGTTGCTCTTTTTCTTCCTGCAGGGCGTGGCGACCCTGGTTCGCGACCTGCACTTCGCCATAAGGAGCAAGCCCTATGATTGATCTGAGTCCCGGACTGGTCGCCATTCTGATGCTGGGTGGCATCCTTGTGGGGGTGCTCCTCGGCTATCCGCTTGCGCTGTCAATCGGTGGTGTGGGAATCGTCATGTCCCTGCTCCTGTTTGGCCCGAACATCTCGTCCGAGCTCTATTACGGGCGGTTCTTCAGTACGATGAACAACTACATCCTGCTCGCCGTGCCACTGTTTGTCTTCATGGGGACGATGCTGGAGCACTCGGGGGTGGCTGAAGGGATGTATGACGCGCTCTACCTGTGGCTCGGTGGCTTGCGGGGTGGGCTTGCGGTGACTACCATCCTTATCGGCACGGTTGTGGCCGCATGTGTCGGAATCATCGGCGCGTCGGTCACCATGCTGGCGCTCATAGCGCTCCCCGCGATGATCAACAGGGGCTACGACAGGTCTCTTGCAGCAGGCGCTGTGTGTGGAGGTGGTTCCCTGGGTATTCTCATACCTCCGAGCATCATGCTCGTGGTGTACGGCCCCATGGCCGGACTGTCTGTCGGGAAGCTCTTTTTCGCAGCTTTCCTGCCGGGTTTCCTTCTGTCCGCCATGTACTGCATCTACGTCATTGTCCTGTGCCTGGTTCGGCCCCAACTGGCGCCGCCCGTGCCTCTGGCGGACCGGCAGGTTCCGTTTGGCGTGAAGGCAGGAAAGCTGCTCAAGTCCATGCTGCCGCCGGTAGTGCTCATCCTTGCGGTGCTGGGAAGCATCTTCTTCGGCATAGCTTCTCCGACCGAGGCGGCAGGTGTCGGGGCCATGGCTACCATCTTGCTTGCCCTGGCCTATGGCAGGCTCAACCGGGCGGTTCTCGCAAGGACCGCCATGACCACAGTGCGGGTGGCAGGCATGGTCCTGCTTATCGGCGCGCTGGCATTCGCGTTTGTGGGCGTGTTCATGCGGGCAAATTGCGACAAGGTTGTGAGCGCCTTCGTGCTCGATGCAGTGGGGGGCAAGTGGGGTGTCTTCGCCGTCATCATGTTCATCTGCTTCGTCCTGGGTTTCTTCATCGACTGGTTGGGCATTATCTTCATCATGGTACCCATCGTGACGCCAATCGCTGCAGAGGCAGGATTTGATCCTTTGTGGTTCGCAATGATGATTTGCGTCAACCTGCAGATGTCCTTCATGACGCCACCTTTTGCGTACGCGCTCTTCTATGTGAGAGGGGCTGCGGATCCCGCCCTTGGTATTACCACGGGGCACATTATCCGCGGTATGTTTCCCTACGTGTTCATTATTCTCGGTGCGATGGCTCTCTGTATTGCCTTCCCCCAGATTATCCTCTGGCTGCCGAGTCTGATGTAACGTTTGATCCGTCGCACACGTGACAAAGAAGCTGGGCTCCCTCGCGGGAGCCCAGCCTTTCTTCGCATCCAGCTTTGGGTTGCCGCGCTTCAACGGACAGGCCGAGTTCCTACCGCTTCCCGCGCAGCGTTGCCTCCAGCTTCTCCACCTCGCCCTCTTTCATCCTATAGCAATGCTCTGAGGCAGGGAAGGCTCCGGACTTGGTTTCGGCGACGAACTCGCCTACCGCGCTGACCACCTGCTCTCCGAGCATGGCGTAGCGCTTGACGAATTTGGGGGTGAACACGGGGTACATGCCGAGAATGTCGCTCAGCAGTACAGCCTGCCCGTCGCAGTCCGGGCCGGCACCCACGCCTATAGTGGGAGCTCTCAGCTTCTCGGTTACCAGCTTGCCCGTCTCCCCAGGAACACCCTCAAGAAGAACCATGAACGCGCCCGCTTCCTCCAGGGCCTTTGCATCAGCGAGGACTTTCATGGCAGCCTGCGCCGTGTTGCCCTGGACGCGGAAACCGCCCATCTGTGCGGCGCTCTGCGGTGTAAGGCCAATGTGCGCCATTACCAGCATGCCGGCATCTGAGATAGCGCGTATCTGCGGCGCCATCTGCCGCCCACCCTCCAGCTTGACGGCGTCCATGCCGGCTTCCTTGTGGAAGCGTCCGGCGTTCCTGACCGCATCCTCCACTGACACTTGGTATGACAGAAATGGAAGGTCGCCCACGATGAATGTGTTGGGCGCGCCCCTGCGGACTGCCTGCGCGTGGTAGATCATCTGTTCCATGGTCACTGGAACGGTGCCGTCATAGCCATAGACGACATTCCCCATAGAGTCACCCACGAGAATCATCTCGAGGCCGGCTTGCTCTGCCAGCATCGCCATCGTAAAGTCGTAGAGCGCCAGTTCAGTGAACTTCTCTCCCGATTCCTTCATCTTGAAGAAATCGAGAACGGTCTTCTTCTTTGCCAAATGCACCCTCCTTTTCGTCTGTAGTGTCCGGCCGGATTGTCGCTGTGTGAGCTACGGCCGTCGCGCAAGCCGGCTTCAGGCTGACAGCAGCTTCCGCAGCTCCTCGGCCTTCTCTTGAGACAGAGTACCCTTCGCAATCCCTATCGGAATAGTCTCGAGGCCAAGGGCCTTATAGAGCGGCACCATGGAAGGCTCATGTTGCTCCAATGCTGCCAAATGCTTCTGAATAGTGCCTACGTCGCCCCTAGCGATGGGGCCCGTGAGACATCCCGGGAAGCCGACGTTCTCGATGTTGTTCAGCGTGCCGCTGAGTATGGGCATGAAGGCCGTTGTGGCGTCCGCCTGAGACAGGTCGAAATGCTTCCACAGGTCGGTCGCCATGCTGATTATCGTGTACATGTAGTTGCAGGCGATGCATACCGAGGCGTGATACAGCGGCTTGTCCTTTTCCTGGAGCGGCATCCATCTGCCATTGAGAGACTGAGCAAATCCCTTCAGGTCCCCAAGGACCGGTTCCTCGGCTTCCAGCGTGAATGTTGAGCCGGGGAGGTTCTCCAGTGATTGCTGGATACTCGCAAAGGTGTTGCAGGGATGCATGCAACCCACGTGACAGCCCGCCTGCTTCGCTGGTCTCAGGACAGCTGTGGAGTTGGCTCCGCTGCAATGGATGACCGTCCGGCCCGGCTGCCAGTTGACTTCCGACGCAACCTGGCCGATGACATCGTCCGGTGTAGTAATGAACACGAAGTCCATCTCGTCTGCGAGCTCTTGAGCCGTGTCGTATACACGACACTTGGGGATGGAATTCGAGAAACGTGAGGCTTCTTCCGGCAGGATGTCCATCGCCCCAACAACCGGGAATCCTTGCTCCGCCAACCTCACTCCGAATGCCGTGCCGACCTTTCCGACGCCGATGAAACCGATCTTCTCCATGTCTGCTTTTCCCCCTTCTTTGAACTGCGTTCCTCTGGTGGAGCGGATGGCGCATTCCAAGTGGTATCTATCTAGTCTCCTCTTCCCCGGGCGACTGTCGGATTATATCCATTGGCAGAGGAGCCCGGCCTGTCGCCCTCGAACTGTCACCGCGTGCTCAGGGCCACCAGTTCTAACAGAAAGCCTAGCTGCCTCCAACGTACACTGTCACCGCGTGCTCAGGGCCACCAGGGCGCCGCTTGTCCCACCAATACCAATTCTCGCAGCAGAGTTTCAACCCGCGCAAACAGCCTCTCGGCTGACTGTTGGGACCAGCACCCGAGGCGGCATCGCGAAGACCAGTGTGCTTCTTCCGCCGTGGTCCCTTTGCACACCCTTTTTGTGAGGGAAGACTCCACAGGAAAGATGTCCAATGCGCCACGCAGCCTCCGCACGGCACAAACTATCGCCCCACGACCACTCGGACACATCTTAAGACCGAGAGCGGCCCGCGGTCAACGGTCTGTTCATCATTCGTGTTGATGGGGCGGTGGGGCTGATGTAGAATTGGCTTCCGTAGACCAAATCGCTGGCGAGGAGGCTCCAAGTTGAGAAGCGATGTCGTGAAACGTGGACCGGAGCGAGCTCCACACAGGTCTCTCTTGTATGCCCTGGGATGCACGGAGGGAGACTGGGATAGACCTTTCATAGGTGTCATCAACAGCTACAACCACATCATACCCGGGCATATGCACCTGGATTCGGTATCCAAAGCTGTGCAGCAGGGCATTCGCTCCGGAGGTGGCGTGCCCTTCGAAGCAAATACCATAGGGGTCTGCGATGGCATCGCCATGAATCATCCTGGAATGAAGTACAGCTTGCCGAGTAGGGAGCTGATAGCGGATTCCGCAGAGGTCGTTGCACAGGCGCACGCCTTTGATGCACTCGTATTCATCTGCAGCTGCGACAAGATAGTGCCGGGCATGCTCATGGCTGCCGCCAGAATGAACATCCCGTCCATCTTCGTGTCGGGCGGGCCCATGATGGCAGGACACGTGATGGTGGACAACGAGTGCCGCACGATTGACCTCAGCAACCTTTTCGAGGCCGTTGGCAGGACGGTCAGGGGAGACATGTCTGAGGAGCAGCTTGAGGAGATGGCAAGAGTCGCGTGCCCGGGGTGTGGAAGCTGTTCAGGCATGTTCACCGCAAACACGATGAACTGCATGACTGAGGCGCTGGGAATGGCATTAGCGGGCAATGGCACAATTCCCGGGACTTACGGCCAGCGGCTGGATCTTGCGTTCAGGACAGGCGAGCAGATAATGAAGGTTCTGGAACAGGACCTGAAGCCCCGGGATATCATCAATGAGCAGTCTATCTACAATGCTTTCGCCGTTGACGTGGCGCTTGGCGGCAGCACGAATTCAGTGCTGCATCTGACGGCAATCGCTCACGAAGCCGGAGTTCACTATCCTCTTTCATGGTTGAACGAGATCAGCCAGAGTGTGCCTCATCTGTGCAGGATGAGTCCCGCGGGGCATCATCACTTGGAGGACCTCAACACAGCGGGTGGTATCCACGCCGTCATGAACGAGATATCGAGTCACCTCAACGCGGATGCATCTACCGTGTCCGGAAAGAGCGTAGGAAAACTCGTCAGAGATTTCTCTGTGAAGGATAGAGATGTCATTCGTAGCGTTTCAGCCCCATATGAGGCCACGGGTGGCCTTTCCATGCTGTTTGGCAATGTTGCGCCGGAAGGTGCGGTTGTGAAGAGCGCAGCTGTTTCCTCTGAGATGATGCTGCATGAGGGCCCTGCCCGCGTATTTGATTCAGAGGAATTGGCAACCGAGGCAATCATGCAGGGCGCTTTCAAGTCGGGAGACGTGATTGTCATTCGCAATGAAGGCCCAAGGGGTGGTCCGGGAATGCGTGAGATGCTGACCCCCACGTCGCTGCTCTCAGGAATGGGCATGGACAAGGCAGTCGCACTCATCACCGACGGCCGTTTCTCTGGAGCGACGCGCGGTGCAGCCATCGGGCACGTATCTCCCGAGGCTGCCGCGAGGGGGCCCATCGCCGTCCTGCGCGATGGCGACACTATGCGAATCGATATCCCCGCTCATAAGCTGGACGTGGCGTTGAGCGATGACGAAATCGGCAGAAGGCTGGCGGAACTGCCGCCCTTCGAGCCACGCGTGACCTCAGGTTACCTCAAACGATATGCTGAGAAGGTGACCTCTGCCAGTAGCGGCGCAGTCTTCGCCGATTGAGGCGACAGGATTCGAAATCGGGAGAATTGAGTGATTCCAGGAAGCGCAGACACGGCGGCCATGTGGCCCGACTTGATTGTGCGGCTTGTCGTCGCGACGGTCCTCGCCTCCGCCGTCGGCTATGAGCGTGAGGCCAGAGGGAAGGTGGCCGGCCTCAGGACTCATGTCCTGATAGCCGTTGGTGCGGCGGCTTTCACCGCGGCGTCTCTCTTCGGATTCGCGGGGGCGGATGTCTCGCGCGTCGCCGCAGGAATCGTCACGGGCGTGGGTTTCCTGGGGGCGGGCGTCATCTTTCGGGGAGCCCGTGGTGGGGATGTTGCGGGGCTGACGACTGCGGCCTCCATCTGGGTGACTGCGGGTATCGGTATTGCCGCAGGGTCCGGCCTCTATCTCCTGGCGCTCGTGGTGACGATAATCACACTCGTGGTACTTGAACTACCGAAGATTCGGGACTAGCACCAGCTGTGGCGTGTGACAGCCCCCACCCAGTCACCGGTCGGGGCGAGTTGCCCTACCGGAGCGTGGTGTCTGTCCAGCAAGGCAATTCAATGGAGAATCAAGCGAACGGAGTTCTCGAAGAGCTGAAGTCTGCCTATCCTCAGAAGTTCGCGTCGGAGAACAGGCTTTTCGCTCGTATCCACAGGGGTGATGTCATCTTCATCGCGTCAGGATGCGGCGAACCGCAGTATCTCGTGAAGGCGTTGATTGAGTACGTGTCGTCGCACCCGAAGGGGTTCTTCGACGCCGAGGTGATTCACCTTTGGACGCTCGGGCTTGCGCCCTATGCGGACGACAAATTCAAACGCAACTTCCGCCACAACTCCTTCTTTCTGGGCGAGAGTACTCGCGACGCGGTGAACAGAGGTGTGGCAGACTACACCCCGATTTCGCTGTCGCAGATTCCACGGCTGTTTCGGCGCGGCGTGATTCCGATCGATGTGGCCCTCATTCAGGTGTCCATGCCGGATCGGCACGGCTATATGAGCCTTGGTGTCAGCGTGGACATGGTGAAGGCTGCAGTCGAGCAAGCGTCAGTGGTCATCGCCCAGGCGAACCAGCACATGCCACGCATTCACGGAGATAGCTTTATTCACATAGGCGATGTAGATTACATAATAGGGCACAATGAGCCTATCCTTGAGTATCGTCGAGGAGTCGGGGAGGAGGACAGCGAAGTCGTCGAGTCAATCGGCCGCTACGTGGCCCGGCTCGTTCAGGATGGCGATACCATACAGGTCGGCTACGGCAACGTTCCCAACGCAGTCCTCGGCAAACTCATCGACCGGCGACACCTTGGAGTGCATACGGAGTTGCTCTCTGATGGCATCGTCGAGCTGATGAAGCGGGGCGCCATCGACAATTCCCGCAAGAACATCGACCGCGGCAAGACGGTTGCCACCTTCTGCATGGGGAAGACCGAAACCTACGACTACCTCGACGACAATCCTTCTGTTGAATTCCGCACCGTAGACTATACCAACAACCCGCTTGTCATCGCGCAACACGAGAACATGGTCGCGATCAACAGCGCTCTGGAGATTGACCTTACGGGGCAGGCCACGGCGGAGTCGATTGGCGGCAGGTTCTACAGCGGCATCGGCGGTCACTACGACTTCATGCGTGGTGCACTCCTGGCTCCCAACGGCAAGACAATCCTTGCGCTGCGTTCCACCGCGTGCAACGGAGAAGTGTCCCGCATTGTGCCGTCCATCAGTGAGGGGGCAGGGGTCACACTCAACAGGGGCGACGTGTACTACGTGGTGACGGAGTACGGCATCGCCTACCTGCACGGGAAGAACATCCGGGAGCGCGCCATGGAGCTCATCGCACTGGCGCATCCGAAGTTCCGGCCGTGGCTCATACGGGAGGCGAAGAAGAGAACTCTCATCTACATGGACCAGGCCTTCATCCCTGGTCGTCGTGGTGAATACCCCGAGGAGTTGGAAACACACCGAACCACCCGGGACTCGCTTGAGCTCCTGCTGAGGCCCGTGCGAATAACCGATGAGCCGTTGCTCAAGGACTTCTTCTACGCCCTTTCCGACCAGAGCATGTTCCGTCGTTTCATGTCCGTTCGGAAGGACATGCCCCATGAACGCCTGCAGGAGTTTGTCGTAATCGATTACACGAGGGAGATTGTCATCCTTGCCTCGATTCGCCACGGTGAGACCGAGGAAATCGTTGGAGTGGGGCTGTACGGGATCGACGAAGCAACGCACACCGCCGAGGTTGCGGTTGTAGCCAAAGACGAGTACCATAATACGGGTATCGGGACAGAACTCCTTTCTTATCTCACATTGTTGGCCAAGCGACACGGTCTGTTGGGCTTCACCGCCGAGGTGCTCGTAGAGAACAAACCTATGCTCCACCTATTTGAGCCGATGGGGTTTGACCTCGAGAAGCGCGCTGCGGAGGGCGTCTACGAGATGAGCATGCTGTTTACAGAGGTGCCACCGCGTGAAAGATAGCGAAGCCAACATGAAGTGCCTCTTCGAGCCAAGGGGCATTGCCATAATCGGGGCGTCCCAGACAAGAGGCAAGATTGGCTACCGGGTGGTGGAGAACATCGTAGCGGGTGGCTACGGGGGAAGAATCTACCCTGTCAACCCGCGGGGCGGCAAGCTGCTGGGTCTCCAGGTGTACGGGGACATGGAGGAGTTGGACGGCCCGGTTGACGTGGCCGTGCTTGTGGTCCCAGCCGCTATTACTTTCAGCGCTGTGGAGGAATGCGCCCGAAAGGGCGTCAAGTTCGCAATCATCATCACTTCCGGGTTCTCGGAGATTGGCAACACTGCGGAGGAACGGAAGATAGCGAACTACGCACGTGAACACGGCGTCCGTGTGGTTGGCCCGAATGTATTCGGATTGTACTCGGCGTCTGCTTCGCTTAACGCGACTTTCGGTCCGAGTGACGTGAAAAGGGGTAATGTCGCAATCATCACGCAGAGCGGCGCCATCGGCATCGCGATGATTGGCAAAACCAAGGTTGAAGGCATCGGCCTGTCTGCCATGATATCGGTTGGCAACAAGTCGGACGTGGATGAGACCGACCTGCTTGAGTACCTGACCTGCCAGGACGATTCAAGAGTCGTGCTGATGTACCTCGAAGGCGTGAAGTCGGGGGAGAGGCTCGTTGAGGTTCTGAAGAAGACGACACGAAAGAAACCTGTCGTAGTCATCAAGTCCGGACGCTCCACGCGAGGCGCCCAGGCCGCCGCGTCTCACACAGGCTCACTTGCCGGCGAGGACAAGGTCTTCGACGATGTGATGCGGCAGTGTGGCGCGATTCGGGCCGAGAGCATCCAGGAGGCCCTGAACTGGTGCAAGTTCCTCCCGGATGCACCCACACCAACCGGCGAGGACGTCGTCGTCATTACCAACGGAGGTGGAATTGGCGTTCTCACCGCGGATGCCTGCGAGAAATACGGCGTCAACTTGTCAGATGATGTGGCAGAGTTGAAGAAATCGTTCGAGTGCGTCATGCCATCATTCGGCTCGGCCAAGAACCCGGTGGATATCACGGGCAGCGCGAGTCCGGATGACTACGACAAGGCGCTCGGTGTAGCCCTCGCGAATGACAGCATCGATGCTGTTGCCTGCCTGGGTTGTCAGACCGCCAATTTCGATGCCGATAGGTTCGGCGCGATTGCCGAGAGCCGATACGCCGAGTACAAGTCGGTGAAGCCAATTGTGTTCTCGCTCTTTGGTGGCGCGGAGGTGGAGCAGAGCATTCGGGAACTCAAGTTGAAGAGCATCCCCGTCTTCCCCGATGTCTATGAGATGACGTCGTTCCTGGGTGCTCTGTATACGGACTACCGTAACAAGAGCACCCAGTTTGCCGGCGACGAGAAGGCAGATATCGACGCTATCGCAATCGACAGGATTGTGGCCAGGGCAAGAGCGGATGCCAGGCACTTCCTGCTTGCCCATGAGGCGCAAGAGGTGATGCGCATTGCAGGCATCGTGACCCCGCAAAGTCGGATAGCCCACAACACCAGTGAGGCGGTCAGATATGCCGGGGAGATCGGATATCCCGTGGTTATGAAGGTGGTATCCAGCGACATACTGCACAAGAGCGACGCAGGCGGAGTTGCGCTGGACCTCGAGAACGAGAGAGAGGTGCTAGACGCATACGAGGCTATCCTGCGCAACTGCCGGGCGTACAAGGCAGACGCGGCTATCGAAGGCATACAGGTGGACGAGATGGTTCGTCCGGGAGTAGAAGTCATAGTAGGCGCCCGCCAGGACGGCTCCTTCGGACCCACCGTGATGTTCGGCCTCGGTGGTATCTACGTCGAGGTGTTGAAGGACATAGCCTTCCGGGCGTTTCCTCTGAGCCGTGAGGAAACGCTGAATATGATTGGTCAGATTAACTCATATCCTCTGCTTCTTGGCGTTCGGGGTGAGGCGCGGAAGGATATCGACCAGGTGGCCAGTTCCATTATCAAGGTAGGGTCGGTGCTCAGGAACTGCGCTGCAATCTCGGATATTGAGGTCAACCCCCTGGTTGTGTATGACCATGGAGAGGGTGTCAAGGCAGTTGATGTGAGAATCCTGCTGAGAGAATCTATGGAGGCGTAGCCTGATGAAGACCATAGTTGTGGGCTCAACGCACAAGAGCGCCGGCAAGACCAGCTTGATAGTCGGCATGGCAAGAGCGGTTGGCAAGCCGTCCGGGTATATGAAGCCGCTTGGCGACCGGCTGCTCTACCGCAAGAAGAGGCTCTGGGACTACGATGCGGCCTTGATGACCAACGTCTTCGAGTTGGAAGGGAAGCCCGAGGACATGACCCTGGGCTTCGAGCACGCGAAGTTGAAGTACATGTACGATGCTCAGAGCATGAAGGTCAAGCTGGGCGAGATGCTGGCGGCCGCGGCAGAAGGCAAGGAAACAGTCTTCGTCGAGGGAGGCGAGACACTCTCCTATGGCGCCTCGATCAACCTCGACTCGATGGCTCTGGCGGCTCAGCTGAGTGCGCGCCTGGTGCTGGTGGTCGGTGGCAGCGAGAGCATGATACTTGACCAGCTGGCTTTCGCAATGCGCTACGTTGACATCAAGGGCGTCGATTTCGCAGGCGTCATTATCAACAAGGTCCGCAACCTTGAAGAATACAAGAGCACTCATCTGGCAGACATCACCGCTCTTGGTGTGAAGGTCCTCGGCGTTGTGCCCTTTGAGGCCGAACTCACGAAACTATCGGTCGGGCACCTCGCAGAGCGCTTGCTGGCCAAGGTTATCGCCGGTGAGGAGGGCCTCAATCACAAGGTCAACGCAATCATGGTTGGAGCGATGTCCACCAATGCCGCCCTCCAGAACCCTCTCTTCAAGAAAGAGGGCAAACTGGTCATCACCGGAGGCGACAGGAGCGATCTCGTACTCGCGGCTGTCGAGAGCAACTCGGCGGGTATCATCCTGACCAACAACGTCCTGCCGTCGGCGAACATCATCTCGAAGGCGTCCGACAGGAACATCCCTCTGCTGCTGGTACCGTTCGACACGTACCACACGGCGTCGCAGATCGAAAGCATCGACCCATTGCTTGTCAAGGATGACGTCGGAAAGATGGACATGTTGACGCAGCTGGTGAGAACTAACGTGTCTCTGACAGACATCCTGAGCTAGGAACGCATCCCGGGCGCAGGGCTCGTCTCGCGAGGTGCCGGTGGGGCGGGCAGCGGCAACTTGTTTCTTGAGCACCGCCAGCGTCCGCAGTTGGGTTGCCGGCATGGAGTCGGAGCGGGCCACCCGCCAGGGCCATCCGGGCGACTCTCCCCTCAAACACCACGTGCCCCCTCGAGAAGGCGGCTTCGTCAGCCCTTGATAACGCCCAGGGGCTCGGCTCGAGCCACCCGCCTGCAGATCCCCGCTCCCTGGACCACATCCATGACGTCCGAGATGTCTTTGTAGGCTTGAGAGGCCTCTTCCGCCAGTGCCGCCACATCGGCAGTGCGGACTGAGATGGACCGGCGTCGCAGGGCGTCAGCCACGTCCTGTCCCCGGATAGCCCTGCGAGCGGCGCTGCGGCTCATGAGCCGTCCCGCGCCGTGGCAGGTAGAGCCAAACGTGCCTCGCATGGCGAGTTCTGTCCCGACCGCAATGTATGAGGACCGCCCCATGTCGCCCGGAATCAGGACCGGGTGCCCGACTGTCCGGTATCGCTCACTCAGCGCGGGATGCCCTGCGGGAAAGGCCCGGGTTGCCCCCTTCCGATGGACGCAGACCTCCGTCTCTCTTCCCTCGACCGAATGCCTCTCTATCTTCGCGATGTTGTGCGCAACGTCGTACACCTGGCGCAGCGCGAGCCTCTCCTGTGAGATGCCGAATACCTCCGCGAATGACTCTCTTACCCAGTGTGCAATGCACTGTCTATTGCACCACGCATAGTTTGCTGCACAGCGCATGGCGGCCAGGTATTGCCGGCCTTCAGTCGATGTGATTGGCGCACAGGCCAGTTGCCGGTCAGGCAGGACTATGCCATAGCGGGATACCGCCCGCTCCATGACCCGGAGATGGTCAGTGCACACCTGGTGGCCAAAGCCGCGCGAGCCCGTGTGAATGAGTACGAGGACCTGTCCTTCCCTTTCTATGCCCATCGCGGAGGCGGTCTCCGGCTCGAAGATATCGCGGACAACCTGTATCTCAAGGAAGTGATTACCGGAACCCAGACTTCCAACCTGCGGCAGGCCGCGCGTCAGCGCGCGTTCGCTCACAGCTGAAGGATCGGCTCCGGAGATGCATCCACCGTCCTCGGTCGCGGCAAGGTCGTCCCGGCTGCCAAAGCCCTGTTTCACTGCCCAGGCTGCGCCTTCAACCAGGATGCGCGAGATATCCCGCTGTGAAGGCTTCATTCTGCCCCTTGAGCCGACTCCCGAGGGAACGTTGTGGAAGAGCCTTTCCAGGAGCTGTGACAGTCGGGGCAGAACGTCCGCAACGGTCAGGTCGCTACGCAGCAGCCTCACTCCGCAGTTGATGTCGTAGCCAACACCGCCGGGGGAGATTACTCCTCCCTTGACGGTCGTCGCCGCGACTCCGCCGATAGGAAAGCCATAGCCCCAGTGAATGTCAGGCATCGCCATCGACTGCCCCACTATTCCCGGCAGGAATGCGACGTTGGCAACCTGCTCAAGCGCCTGGTCACGTTCGATGCTTTCGATCATCGAGTCGCTTGCGTAGACGAGACCGGGAACACGCATGCCAGGTTTGTAACTCGTCGGTATTTCCCACCGATGCTCATCCAGTCTCCGGAGTTCCGCCATAGTGCGCCCCTATACGTCCAGTATCACTTGAGCCGTGTAACCGTCAGCCGCGTGGTGAATGTGTGCCATGTGATACGTCGCGGCTTTGACTTCACGCAGCACCTCGTGCCGGGCGCTGCCAATGCGCTCACCGAAGCAGCGTGCCTGAAGACGGCACTCAGTGAGTTGCTCAACTTGAAATCTCGAGAAGGCAAGCCGCTCGGCGTCGAACAGGTAGATGAGTTCGTTGAGCCAGTCGACCAGCAGAGCCTCCTCATCGGGCGAGTCTACCGTGACGACACGCTCAACTCGCTCCGTCAGGTTGGTGGCGCGTAACAGGATGGAATACAGGGCATGCGCCGCGTTGACAAGCAGTTCCTCCATGTCGCCGCCGTGAATACGGACACCGATGTCCGCGGTGTGGGCGACCATCTCAAACGGTTGCCTGCTCATCAGCTTGAACCCGCACGAGGGGACGGGCCTATGGTAGCACGCCACGCCGGCGCGGCTGCCCACGAACGAATCCAGAGTCCGCAACGATTGACGTAGCTACGGCCTTCTGCTAAAATCGCGACCAAGGGCGGTTAGCTCAGTGGTTAGAGCGCTGCGTTGACATCGCAGAGGTCACTGGTTCAAGTCCAGTACTGCCCAGTTTCCTTTCTCCCGCTTCGCCTCGGTGGGGTCGTGGTGTCAGCGTCGGTATCCCCGGGCGAGAACGGTTGGTTGTTGGGCCAGGCCGGTGGGCGATAGGCACAAGGTTTGCGACTCATTGAGCATGAGCAATAACGACGACAGGATACAGACCGCCAGGCACTCGGCGGCGCATGCCATGGCTGAGGCCGTGCTGGCGCTGTTCCCTGACGCCAAGTTCGGCATAGGGCCATCGATAGAAGATGGTTTCTATTACGATTTCGACCTGCCGCGTCCTCTGACCCCTGACGACCTTCCCATCATCGAGGACGTCATGCGAAAGATTGTGGCACGCGATGTTCCCTTCGCCAGGAGGGATGTGTCCAAGGATGAGGCGAGGGTTCTCTTCGCCAACCAGCCTTATAAACTCGAACTCCTCGAGGACCTCGACGAAGACCAGGTGACACTGTACACGCAGGGTTCCTTCACTGACCTCTGCCGCGGGCCGCATGTGGCTTCAAGCGGGCAACTCGGCGCCTTCAAGCTCACCAGGACTGCCGGCGCGTACTGGCGGGGCGATGAATCACGACCGATGCTGCAACGCATCTATGGCGTTGCCTTCGATACAGAGGAGGAGTTGGATGCCTACCTGCAGAAGCAGGCGGAGGCGGCCAAGCGAGACCATCGCAAGCTGGGCCGTGAGTTGGACCTGTTCAGCATACATGAGGAGATAGGTCCCGGACTCGTGTGTTGGCATCCGAACGGTGGCCTCGTTCGACAACTGGTCGAGGATTTCTGGAAAGCGGAACACCACAAGCGCGGCTACGGAATCGTGTATACCCCCCACATCGGCAAGCTTGAGCAGTGGAAGAAGAGCGGGCACTGGGAGTTCTACAGGGAGAACCTGTACTCCCCGATGGACGTGGATGGACAGCAGTACCTCTTGAGGCCTATGAATTGCCTCGGTCACATCATGATATTCAAGAGTCGGCTCCGGAGCTATCGGGAGCTGCCGTTAAGACTCGCTGAACTGGGTACTGTCTACCGCTATGAGCGAGGAGGCGTGTTGTACGGGTTGCCGCGCGTGCGCGGTTTCACTCAGGATGACGCCCACATCTTCTGCACGCCGGAGCAGATACAGCCGGAAGTCATCGACGTCATCGAGTTGGCCCGGTTCATGCTGGCTACGTTCGGCTTCAGCGAGTACCAGATGGTGCTGTCGACCCGACCTGACAAGTACGCCGGCTCCCTGGAGGTTTGGGAGCAGGCAACTGCGGCGCTTGCAGCTGCCCTTGAGTCTCTCGGCATATCTTACGAGACCGATCCGGGTGGGGGCGCGTTCTACGGTCCGAAAATCGACATCAAGCTCTCGGATGCTATGGGCCGCTGGTGGCAGGGCCCGACAATCCAGGTCGACTTCAATTTGCCGCAGCGCTTCAATGTCTGTTATATTGGTGAAGACGGTGGCGAGCACCTCGTTACCATGATTCACAGGACCGTTCTGGGAAGTATGGAGCGGTTTTTTGCATGTCTGGTAGAGCACTACGGCGGGGCGTTCCCGGTCTGGCTCAGTCCGGTGCAGGCGAGAGTCATTCCCATCGCAGATCGACATGTGGAGTTCGCAGTCAAGATTGAGGAAACGCTGAGGGATTCCGGGATACGCGCCGATGTGGATGAACGTTCGGAGCGCATGACGTCGAAGATACGCGATGCTCAGATGGCGAAGATACCCTTCATGCTAGTCATTGGCGACAAAGAGATCGCCTCCGAGGGGGCGTCCGTGCGTTTGCGGGGCGGAGAGGACCTCGGACTGCACAGCATCGAGGATGTGCAGAGCCAAATACGTGCCGCTGTGAAGAGTAAGTCCTAGCAGAATTATGAGGGGCAGACCACACCACTACGTACGCACGGTAAGACGTCTTCCGATTAATCGGCAGATAAGGGCCAGAGAGGTCTCCGTTATCGGCGGCGAAGGCGAGCAGCTAGGAACTCTGGCTATCGCAGCAGCGCTGCAGAAGGCGCGTGAGGACGACCTGGACCTGGTCATGGTGGATCCCAATTCCGAACCACCGGTGTGCAGGCTGCTGGACTATGGCAAGTACCGCTATGAGCAGATAAAGAAGGACAAGAAGGGCCACAAGGGCCAGAAGGGCTTGTTGCGCGAGGTTCGGTTGAGGCCCAAGATCGAGGAACACGACCTTCTGTCCAAGATCAGGAAGACACGGGAGTTGCTGGCAGAAGGGAACAAGGTCAAGATTTCGGTTCGTTTTCGGGGCAGGGAGATAGTCTACCCGGAGCTCGGCTGGCAGGTGCTCAAGCGCGTTGCTGAAGCGCTGAAGGATGAGGCAGTACCCAGCAGCCAGCCTACGAAAGACGCCCGAAACATCGCGTTGACGCTCGCTCCGCTTTCCGGCAAGAAGCCCCAGGAGGCCAAGCAAGATGCCCAAACTGAAAACTCACAAGGGAGCTAAGAGCCGCTTCCACATGACAGGCAACGGCAAGCTGATGCGAGCCAAGTGCGGCAAGAGCCATTTCAGGCGCCGGAAGGCCCCTCGGACGAAGAGGATGTATGACGGGCTTGTCGCCGTGGCGGGGGCTGATGTCAGGCGCATATCCAGGCTGCTGCCATACGCCTAGGCCGAACGCCTGCGCTTCCATGTTCGCAGCTCATTACTAGTTCCAGAGGGAGGTCATTTGCCTCGATCGAGGAATGGACGGGTAAGTCACAATCGACATAAGAAGGTTCTCGCGATTACCAAGGGACACCGCGGTTCGCGGCACCATGTGTATCGCAGTGCCCACGAATCGATGCTGCACGCACTCGATTATGCGTACGGCCATCGGCGCGAACGGAAGGGCGACTTCCGAAAGCTGTGGATAACGAGGATCAACGCGGCTGCGCGCTCCAACGGCCTTTCGTACAGCCAGTTCATGAACGGCCTTCGCTGTGCCGGCATTGCTCTCAATCGCAAGGTGCTGGCGGACATGGCGGTACGGGATCCTGAGGCGTTCGCCAGGGTTGTTCAGTCCGCCCGGGTCAACCAGGAGTCGTAAGTCGCGAGGGCAGCGAGGCATGGAGCAGGAGCTTGACCAACTTGAAGCCGCCGCGCTGGAGGAACTCACTCAGACACATGACCTGCTGCAGCTTGAGTCGTGGCGGGTGCGATACCTGGGGAAGAAGAGCGCGCTAACCTCTATCCTCCGTGGTCTTGCCTCCCTTGCTGATGGGAAGCGGAAGACTGTCGGTGCCCGTGCCAACGCCATCAAGACCTCTCTCCATGCGGAACTTGCCGAGAAGAAGCAATCCCTGTCTCTCCGCAGTCTGGATGAATCCCTTGAGAACTCCTCGCTCGACGTGACACTTCCAGGGCGCCCTCTGCCATACGGCAGACTGCACCCTATCACGCAGGATATCGCTGAGATCTGCTCCGTGTTTGCCGACATGGGGTTCCAGGTCCTCGAAGGGCCGGAAGTCGAAAGGGACTACTACAACTTCGAGGCACTCAACATCCCCCAGAATCACCCGGCGCGGGACATGTTCGCGACGCTGTGGGTAGACTCGCGCGATGACAGCAACGCCCGCCTGCTGCGGACTCACACATCGCCCATGCAGATTCGGCTCATGGAGCAGCAAAAGCCTCCGTTGAGATTCGTGGTTCCCGGTCGGACCTACCGCTACGAGGCCACTGACGCGACACACGACTGGATGTTCCACCAAGTGGAGGGCCTGGCAATCGACACGGATATTACTCTGCGTGACCTCAAGGAGACGCTGTTCGAGTTCTGCAAGAACATCTTTGGCCGTGATACGCAGGTCCGGTTCCGTTGTGACTACTTCCCATTCGTTGAGCCGGGTGGCGAGGTGGCAATCGAGTGTGTGAAATGCAAGGGAGCCGGTTGTCGCCTGTGCAGTGGAACGGGCTGGCTCGAGATTCTGGGGACCGGAATGGTACACCCGGACGTTCTCGCGCGCTGCGGGATTGACCCCACTGTGTATTCAGGGTTCGCGTTCGGTATGGGCGTCGAACGTATCAGCATACTCCGACACGGCGTGGACGATATCCGCCTGTTCTACTCCAACGATTTCAGGTTTCTCAGACAGTTCTGACCCTTGGAGCGGCGCCATGAAGGTTTCTCTTAGATGGCTATCTGAATACGTGACCATCGACTGGGCGCCCGAGCGCCTGGCGCAGCGGCTCACGCTTGCGGGCATCGAAGTCGGGGGCATCGAACGCGTCGGGGACTCGTGGGAAGGAATCACCGTCAGCCTTGTCACTTCTGTGGAGCCACATCCCAACGCGGACCGGCTGAGATTGGTCACCGTTGACCTGGGCGACAGAACGATGACCGTTGTCTGTGGCGCCCCCAACGTTGCCGTTGGGCAGAAAGTGGCATTCGCGCAGGTGGGCACACGGCTCCTGGACGGGCACAGTGGAAAGCCGGCAACTCTCAAGCCTGCGAAGATACGCGGAGTCGTCTCCGAGGGAATGGTCTGCTCGGAGATGGAACTGGGTCTCTCAGATGATCACGAGGGGATTCTCGTCCTCCCTGCGGACGCGCCCGTCGGCGCTTCGCTGGCCGACTATAGTGGCGACGTGATTCTCGACCTGGAATTGACGCCAAACCGTCCCGATTGCATGTCTCTGCTTGGGGTTGCGAGGGAAGTAGCAGTCCTTACGGGCAGTCGACTGAACGTGCCGACGATGCACTATGAGAGCGACGACACGCCCGTGGAGTCGCTCATACGCGTCTCCGTCGAAGACGCCACCATGTGTCCGCGGTACTGCGCGACTGTTGTGAGGGGCGTCCGGATGGGCACTTCGCCGGCGTGGATGCAGGCCCGTCTTAAGGCATCCGGGATGAGGCCGATTTCCAACGTGGTGGACATCACCAACTACGTCATGCTGGAGTACGGCCAGCCGCTGCACGCCTTCGACTACGACGCTGTCGCGGCCCACGAGATCATAGTGCGCCGCGCCGCTCCTTCGGAGATGTTCACTACGCTTGACAACGTTGAGCGAAAGCTTGACGGCGGCGTGCTGCTGATTGCCGATGGAGAAAGGGCAGTCGGTGTGGCAGGCATCATGGGCGGCTATAACACCGAGATTTCCGATTCCACCTCCTCGATTCTGATTGAGGCCGCCAACTTCGACCACGCGACCATCAGGCACGGAAGTACCTTCCTCGGCCTGCGGACAGAGGCCTCGATTCGCTTCGACAAACGGCTCCACCCTGAGCTGGCAGCGATTGCGGTGCGCCGCGCCACACAGCTGATGGTGGAGCTCTGCGGCGGCGTTGCCGCGCTAGGCACTCACGACACCTATCCCGACCCGGTACAGCCAAGAGAAGTCTTGCTGCCTTCAAATGAGGTACGCCGCCTCTCCGGCATGGACGTGAGTGAAGAGAAGGTTCGCGAGATACTTGAGTCACTCGGGTTCGGTTTTCTGCAGGCCGGCGCCCAGGGCAGTTCTTTCTCGGTGCCCTACTGGCGCGGTGACGTCACCGGTGCGGCCGACCTAGTCGAGGAAGTCGTTCGAGTCATTGGATACGATCAGATCCCAGCTGGAATACCTCGCTTCACAGCGGGCACTGTTTCAGTGCCTGCGGATATTTGGAAGTTCAAGTCGACCCTTCGCGGGCTGATGGTGGGAGCGGGTTACCAGGAACTGCTGACCTATTCGCTCACGAGTCGCGAGAAACTTGAACAGCTCACCCCATCGCATCCCCTCGCAGCGGAGCCGGTGCGAGTGGCAAACCCCATGTCAAAGGAGCAAGAGACTCTGCGCACAAGTCTGCGCGGCAGTATTCTTGACGTCGTGGCGAGGAACCGCCCGCGGGAGCAAGAGCCCGTGCGTGTGTTCGAACTGAGCCGCGTGTATGAGCCTCGGGGCGATGACCTGCCGGAGGAGCGCGAGACACTCTGCGCTATTCTCTGTGGCTCAGGGGAATCGCTATCATGGCGCCATGGTGAGCCGCGAATCGATTTCTACGAGGCCAAGGGCCTGGTCGAGTTCATTCTGGCCAAGTCGGGAGTCGTTGCACGGTACGTCCCCGGGACTGACCGGGGGCTTTTCCCCGGCAGGCAAGCCGACGTGCTGGTCGATGGTGACAGGATTGGCGTAGTCGGGCAACTCCACCCCTCCGTGCCACAGTCGTTTGAAGTGAGCGGCGACGTATTCATGCTCGAACTGGACGTTGCACGGCTGATGGCTCACTCCCGGCTGCGCGCAATATGTGAGCCGCTATCACGTTTCCCGTTTTCCGAGAGAGACCTCGCCATCGTCGTTGACGAAAGCGTGAGCTACGAGAGCGTAGCGGACATAATACGTGCGTTCGCCCTGGTCTCAGAGACATCGCTCTTCGACGTCTACACGGGGGAGCAGATTCCCGCGGGCAAGAAGTCGTTCGCCATCAGACTCGTCTATCAGGCGTCCGACAGGACGCTGACCGACTCCGCGGTCAACGAAGTTCAGAAGCAGATCCTCTTGAAGCTACACGCCGGGGTTGGCGCTGTCCTGCGCGGCTAGGGCATCGCGAACCATCGCCACGATGGAAGCGACGGCTTCATCCACGGGTACGAGACCAGACTCCTTCTCACTTCGCTGCTTCACCTCGACGCTGCCCGACGCGAGCGTGCGCGGACTGACAGTGAGCCTGAGAGGAATCCCTATCAGGTCAGCATCATTGAACTTGACTCCGGGGGATGCCGTCCTGTCGTCGTACAGAACTTCGATGCCTTCGGCCCGCAGCTCCTGATAGAGACGTTCGCCGCAGGAGGATACGCCGTCCTTGTCCGGATTCAACGCGCAGATGTGGACCTTATACGGCGCGAGTGCCATAGGCCAGATGATTCCCTTCTCATCGTGGCTGTGCTCAACTACTGCAGCGAGAAGCCTTCCCAATCCGATACCGTAGCAGCCCATCACAGCCGGCCGGGAAGTGCCGTTCTCGTCTAGGAACACAGCCGACAGCTTCTCGCTGAGAGAGGTCCCGAGCTTGAAGATATGACCGACTTCGATGCCTCTGTCCGCTCCCAGCGGCGCACCACAGGCGGGGCAGCTATCTCCTTCACGTGCGAGCGCGATGTCTGCGACCACCGAGGCAACATAGTCCCGGCCGTAGTTCGAGTTCAGGAAGTGGTAGCCTGTCCTGTTGGCGCCGGCGACGAGGTTGCGAGCCTCAGGCACGGAATCGTCTGCCACCACGCGCGCGCCCGATACGCCGATGGGTGAGGCGAACCCGGCTGTTATTCCCGCTGCCTCGATCTCCTCGCTCTCGGCAAGTCGCAGCAGTGTGCACTTGAGCGCACGTTGCAGCTTCACCTCGTTCACATCCAGATCACCACGTATGACGGCAATAACGAATTCGCCATCCGCGACATAGAAGACAGCCTTCAGCGTGCTGTGCTCCGGCAGTTTCAGGTAGGTGGCAACTTCCTCTATCGTGGTGCTGCCGGGAGTCTCCACCTCTTCCAGGGGCAGCATGCCTTCGCCGGCGGCAACGACCTCTCCGACCAGGTCCTTCTTGCTGCTTGCCTTCTCCATGTTTGCCGCGTAGCCGCACGAGGCACAGTGCATCACGACATCTTCACCGGTGGATGTCAGCACCATGAATTCATGTGATGCCTTGCCACCGATAGCTCCACTGTCCGCCTCTACCATGACAGCAGGCAAGCCCAGGCGCCTGTAGACACCGGCGTAGGCCCTGGCCATCGCCTCGTACGTAGTGTTAAGACCATCCTCATCCGCGTCAAAGCTATACATATCCTTCATGATGAACTCGCGCACCCTGAGGAGGCCCCCTCGAGGCCGTGGCTCGTCGCGGAACTTGGTCTGAATCTGGTATGGCATCAACGGCAGGTCCCTGTAGCTCTGCAAGCAGCGGCGGGCCAGGTCAGTGACGACTTCTTCGTGCGTTGGCCCCAGGGCAAGCCGGTGCTGTTTGCGGTCGAGAACGGTGAAGAGCGACTGCCCGAAGGACAGATTGCGGCCGGACGCCTCCCACAGCTCGAACGGCTGGAGCGTCGGCATTCGCAGCTCCTGGCCTCCGACTGCGTCCATTTCCTCTCTGATTATCTGTTCTATGTGGCGCAGGACGCGCCAACCGAGAGGCAGGTAAGAATAGATGCCTGCGCCTACCTGGGCTATCATTCCAGCCCTTATAAGGAGCTGATGGCTCGTGGTTTCCGCATCGGCGGGAGTCTCCCGCGTGGTGCGCCCGAAAAGCTTGGAGAGTCTCATAGTGCCGTCACCTCTTGTCTGTTGCCTCTTCGCTGCTGTCGGCAGCAATCAGCGCGCTTATCTCTTGTGTCAGAGCGGCAAACGCCTGCTCGGTTGGGACTGCGCGCAGGAAGGTTCCTCCGCGGTAGAGCGCCACTTTGTCGACACCGCCTGCAATGCCCACATCGGCCGCCTTGCACTCGCCGGGTCCGTTGACCGTGCAGCCCATGACCGCAACCCTGAGCGCCATATCCACTCCACGCAGATGTTGCGACAGCCTGCTGGAGATTTCCACTACATCAAGCATAGCGCGACCGCACGTCGGGCAGCTGATGATGGATGGGCCTCCCTGCACCAGATCGAGTGCTCTCAGTATCTCTCTGCCGGCGTCCACTTCGAGCAGCGGGTTCCCGCTGAGCGAGACGCGAATCGTGTCGCCTATGCCCATGTGGAGCAGAATCCCGATGCCGAGCGCGCTGCGAACAGTACCGGTGGCTGGCGGTCCTGCCTCGGTAATGCCGAGATGGAAAGGGTAGGGAATGCGGTCGGCAATGATTTCGTGTGCCTGCACCGTCGTCAGTACGTCAAAGGCCTTCAACGAGACCTTGATGAGGCCGAAGTCCATGCTCTCGAGGAGCCGTATCTGCTCTTCGGCCAGAGCAGCCATGCGCTGAGGGACGGACTCATCTACCCTGTAGTCGGCAGGCAGGCTTCCCGCATTCACCCCGACTCTGATGGGGACCTGCCTCTCACGCGCACTGGAAACAACCTTCTCCAGATGCTCTCTGCGACTGATGTTGCCGGGGTTCAAGCGCAGACCGTCTACCCCCGCATTGATGGCAGCGATTGCCAGTCTGTAGTCGAAGTGAATGTCTGCGACGAGCGGCAGTGGAGTGCGAGCCCTTATGGCGGCTAGAGCAGCGGCAGCTTCCATGTCCGGTACAGCGGCTCGTACTATCTGGCAGCCGGCACGTGCCATCTGGCCTATCTGTTCGACGGTCGCCTCGATATCCCGGGTGTCCGTCTTGGTCATGGACTGGACCGAGATTGGTGCGTTGCCACCCACCATGACAGAACCCACCATGATGGGTGTGGACCACCTGCGCGTAATCACAGCCCGAATCCTCTGCCCTCGATGAGTCTGAGTACGTCACTTGTCGTGATGAATACGATTAACGTAATCAGCAGCGCAGTCCCGACGGAATAGGCAACCCGTATTGCGCGCGCCGAGAGTCGCCGCCCTCCGCGTACGGCCTCCGTGAATGCCAACAGCATGCCTCCACCATCAAGAGGTGGTACCGGGAACAGGTTGAACAGTGCTATCCCCACGCTGATGAGTCCACCGATGAAGAGCAGGTTCGAGATTCCGAAGGCCTCGACCGCCTCCACGGTGAGCTGCCCAGCACCAATCGGGCCCACAAACGCGAGTGATGGGTCATCCTGCATCAGCGGGATGGACGAAACGATAAGCGCCGGCATACTGATCATGAACTTGGCACTCGAGATGGCCGCTGTCGCGATAGGTGTCGGCCGGCTCTCGACCCTCGTGTTAGGCGCCCACAGAAGCCGCAGCCCCAGCGACTCGGAATCCGCGAGGCTCTGGCTGATCTCAACCGTGCGCGCGTCGACGTCGCGTAGCAGGGTCAAGACCGTGGCCGACCCTGGCGCAGCTTGCTGGAGAGCATCGTTGAGCGACATTTCGTTGATGACGGCCTTGCCGCCAACTGCCAGCAGCGAGTCGCCCACAGCTATTCCGACTTGCTCCGCAAGCGAGCCGGGATCAACAGCCGCAACTACATTGCGCCCCAGCGTAATCCCGATGACACTCCGGCCCAGCTCTTCATCATATCGCGGGTAGACATCGATACCCATCCGGTCGGAACCCTCCCGCAGCACGACAAGTTCGGCCGCCTCCCCCTGTGGCACTTTGGATAGTACGACCTGCAGTTCTCCCCACGTCTCGGGCAACTCCCCAGCAGCCTCCACGATGACGTCTCCAGACCTCAGCCCGGCTGCCTCGGCGGATGAATCGGCCTGTACCTGGAAGACCAGTATGCCGTCACTTACGACCATTGTTCTTGGCAGTCCGAAGAAGGCCATCAACAGAAGAAACGCGAGCACGACGTTGAACGCGGGGCCCGCTGCGTACACGGCGAATCTGGGCCACGGTTTCTTGCTCGCCAAGCTCCCTTCAGCGGTGGCGTCGTCCTCACTCTTGCTCCTGACGAACGCGCCGACAGGGAGCGCGTTGAGGGAGTACATCGTTCCTCTCCAGACACGGCCGAACAGCCGCGGCGGGAAACCAATGCCGAACTCCTCTACGACGACGCCGACTTTCTTAGACACGATGAAGTGGCCTAACTCGTGTACCACTACTACTATCAGGAGCGAAACGATGAAAAGTAGTATCGTCTGAATCATCTGACTTCCTGCTTGTCCTCTGGTGTTACCGCTGACGCGGACTCAGCGATTCGCTGGCGGTCCATGACAAACCGTCGTGCCCACTCGTCTGCATCGAGAATCTGGTCGAGTCCCGGGTCCACCTCTGGTTGATGGGCTTCCATCGCCTGCTCAACGAGCGCGGCGATATCCGTGAAACGTATCGCGCCTTGCAGAAACAGCTCGACGGCTGCCGCGTCAGCGCCGCAGAGCACAGCGGGATAGGTCAATCCGGCCCGTCCTGCCTTCTCCGCCAGCCTCAGGCACGGAAACCTACCCGCGTCGACAGGCTCGAAGGTCAAGGTGAGCGCGCCACCCCATGACAGAGGAGTGACCAGGCCCGGCACCCGGTCGGGGTAGCTGAGCGCGTATTGGATTGGCAACGCCATGTCAGGCGGCCCCAGCTGTGCCTTGACTGACCCGTCAACGAACTCAACGAGCGAATGAACGATGCAATCAGGGTGCACCAGCACGTCGATGTTGTCGAATGGCACCCCGAAAAGCCAGTGGGCTTCAATGACCTCGAGCCCCTTGTTCATCAGCGTCGCAGAGTCAATGGTGATTTTCTTGCCCATGGACCAGACAGGATGTGCGAGTGCTTCTCCCGGCGTGACGTCAGCCAGTCGGTCGGCCGCATAGCGATAGAACGGCCCCCCTGAAGCAGTAAGAAGCAGGCGACCGATTCCGTTCTTCTCTCCACGAAGGCACTGCCAGAGCGCACTGTGTTCGCTGTCGACAGGTATCATCAGTGCGCCCGAATCCCGCGCAGCCTCCATGACGAGTGCCCCGGCCATCACCAGGACTTCCTTGTTGGCCAGGAGTACCGTCTTGCCGCTGCGTAACGCGGCAATGGTGGGCCTCAGCCCCGCGTTGCCCGACGTTGCGACAACTACGGTGTCGACATCTTCATGTCTCGCTATGTCTTCCAGAGAGGTCAGCTTCGCGCCACCGGCGCGTACGGCCTCCGGCCGCAGCGTATGGTAGAGTTGCGGGCGCAACTCATCGATCTGGTCTGACAGAAGAGCAACGTTGTTGCCACCCGCAAGCGCGACAACACGGATGCGGTCTCCCAGGTGGCGTGCCACCTCGAGCGTCCTCGTTCCTATGGACCCGGTGCTGCCAAGTACCGCGACTCTCTTCAAGCGACCACCCACAGCGTGTAGTAGTATATCGCCGCGCCTGTGAACAGGAGGCTATCGAAGCGATCGAGCACCCCTCCGTGTCCCGGCAGGAGTGTGCCTGCATCCTTCACACTGCCGCTACGCTTGATGGCTGACGCCACCAGGTCGCCTGTCTGGGCTGCCACGGCTACGAGGGCAGCGGCGCCGAGCACGAGAGCAGGGGACAGTGGAAACGACCCCAGCGCCAAGATAATCGCCCATCGGATTATGAGCGCAATCACGAGCGCAGATGCTGTTCCTCCCACAACACCCTCCCACGTCTTGCCCGCACTCGTAGACGGCGCCAGCTTATGGCGCCCGAAGGCGCGACCTGCGAAGAATGCGCCCGTATCATAGGCGAACGTCGTCAGCATCCCAAACAGCACCAGAGACCTGCCTGACGGCAGCAAATACAGGCCATCCCACAGTCCGAGTAGCCATCCCACGTAGAATGCACCCGCAGTGGCCCAGGCCCAGTCCACAAAAGTTCGCCGCCTGCCGTCGACCGGAAGGAGCATCATGAGCGAGATAACAAGTGGGCCGGTGATAATCAGGCCATAGCCGAAGTCGTACGCGAACTGATGCCTCACGGCGAGCAATGCGGCCCACAAGACGGCAAGGATGAGGAGTGGGTCACGTGTGTGTAGTCCGGGCGCGAGACGGCACACTTCGACCGCGCACGCAGCGGCGACGACCGCTACGAATATCGTGAAGAACGGCCGTCCACTCAAGATGGAGAAAAGAACCAGAGACAGCCCGATGGCGCCTGTCAGGAATCTGAGACGAAGCACACGTGAATTGTAGCAGACGAAGGAACAACTCAGAGGCGAGGGAGGCTCGCAGAGTGACGAGGGCGCTAGATCTCTTTGATTTCCTTCTCTTTGGCGAGTCCAATCTCGGCGGCTTTGTGGACGAAGACGTCGCAGACGTCGTCGACCTTTCGCAGAGTGGACTCGAGTTCGTTCTCGGAGATTCCCCTGTTCTTCTCCATCTGCCGGAGCTTCGAGACGCAGTCCCGGCGGATGTTCCTGAGAGCGACCTTTCGTTCCTCCACTTGCTTGCCGACCATCTTTGCCAGTTGCAGCCGGCGCTCCTCACTGAGGGAGGGGAGTGCGAGCCGAATCATGTTCCCGTCATTGGAAGGATTTACACCGAGATTCGACTTCAGAATGGCCTTCTCGATGGCGCGGAGAGCACCGCGGTCCCAGGGCTGGATGGCAATAAGAGTCGCCTCAGGTATGGAGATGTTTGCCAGCTGTTTTACGGGTAGCGAGGCGCCGTGGTACTCGACCAGCAGCCCCTCCACAAGGCCGGAGCTTGCCCTGCCGCTGCGAACAGAAACCAGCTCATGAGAAAGGCCGTCGACACACTTCTGCATGTCGCTGTTCAGGTTGACGAGGACTTCGCTGGCCATGAGTCTGCCTCCACTCGCGAACCGGGTCGATGCAGTATGCTAGCAGCCGAGTTCGAATCGCGCGAATCTGCCAACCCTGATGTTCTCGCCCGTGCGGGCGATGGCTTCACTGATGAGGTCGCACACTCGCTTCGATGGATCCTTGACGAACGGCTGTGACAGAAGGCACGCCTCCGCAACACTGGCCTCACAGTCAGCGGGTCGTTCGTCCTCCGTCAGGTACAGAGGAGTCAAGCCCACGACCTGCAGGGCGATATCGTATGCCAATTTTCGGAAATCGTCCGTGCGCGCAACGAAGTCGGTCTCGCAGTTCAATTCAACCAGCGCTCCGATCCGGCCATTGTGGTGAACATACGTGGCAATAACGCCCTCGCCAACAGCTCGTTCGGCCCTCTTCGCGGCCTTCGCCAGACCCTTCTTCTTGAGAGCGTCGACGGCACCGTCAATGTCGCCGTTACAGTCAACGAGTGCCTTCTTGCAGTCCAGCACCCCGGCGCTGGTCCTGGTGCGTACTTCCTTAACCGTGCTTGCAGAAATGTCCATACACAAACCCCAATCTAGTTTTCGTCTGGATTGAAGGAATAGGAACGGAGCATCTCCACTGGCTCCTCTGCCTCTTCAGAAGCCTGCTCGGTCTCATCTACCTGCTCGGAGACCAGGATGCCCCTACCCTCAATCACTGCGCTGGCAATCTTGCCGGAAATCAGCCGGATGGCCTTGATGGCGTCGTCGTTCGCCGGAATAAGGTAGTCGATCTGGTCTGGATTGCAGTTCGAGTCCGCGATGGACACAACCGGAATGCCGACCTTCCTGGCCTCGGAAACGGCGATCTTGTCTTTCAGCGGATCAGTAATGAACACGGCCCCCGGGAAGGACGTCATCTCCTTGAAGCCACCCATCTGGTCGTTGAGATGAGTCAGTTTCTTCTCGATCCGTGACCGTTCCTTCTTGGATAGCAGGTCCAGCTCACCTTTGTCCCTCCGGTCTTCCAGGCGCACCAGGTAGTCAATCCTGGCCTGGATGTTGCCGAAATTGGTGAGCATGCCGCCCAGCCAGCGCTGATTCACGTAGTACATCCCACAGCGCTTGGCTTCTTCTTCCACAACCTGTTGAGCCTGGCGCTTCGTGCCCACAAACAATATTGATTGGCCACGCGCGGCGACATCCCTGACAAACATGCATGCCGTCTGCAGCATCTGCACTGTCTGGTCCAGGTCGATGATGTGGATACCGTTGCGCTGAGCGAAGATGTAACGCTTCATCTTTGGGTGCCAGTAACTGGTGTGATGGCCAAAGTGGGCGCCCGCTTCAAGTAGTTCCTTTACTGATGGATTCTCCATGCCTCGTTTGTCCTGTTGCTCTCCTGATTCGAACGATTCAATAGCCGCGAAACTTGGCTAATGTACCATACTCCGTACGTGGCCTGCAACAGCCAATCGTGTGGGGCACTGCCCGGGTCACAGTCGAGACCGCCCACTGTTGCCGTGCACCATCACCCGAATCACGATGTCCCCGGTGACCACCACCGCGGTGCCTTGCACAGGCGCCGTCGGAACCTGGCGGGGACGGCCGAAAAGACAATCGGCCAACTAAGAAGCGTCCCTGGAGGGATTCGAACCCACGACCCGCTGCTTAGAAGGCAGCCGCTCTATCCTGCTGAGCTACAGGGACTTATGAACAGTCTACCATGGGCCGACCCGCCCTGAATTGCAGCTCTACTCACCGCTGTCGCTAGCTTTCACGGAGCTGCCCGGTCGGGAATCCGTCGTATAGAAACCGGGGCCCTTGAACACTATGGGTACCGGACAGAACACACGCCGAGCTTCCTCGCCGCACTCAGGACACAAAGCCAGCGGCTTGTCCTTGAAACTCTGTCTAACGTCGAACTCGTGCGTACACTTGTCGCATCTGTATGAGTATGTGGGCACCTGTCATCCTCCTGCACGGGGAACACGTCACTCAGACGAGGCATCCGGCTTCTCAGACTCGGATGACTCGGCTTCCACTTCGCCCCCATCCACAGGCGTCTCGGTGACAGTCGCGATATCTTCGTCCTTTTCGGCCACCTTCTCGTTTTCCTCTCCGTCGGGAGACGTCTCAACAACTTCCGGTGACTCTTCCTCGACCTCAGGTTCCAGGAGTTCTGCCACGACTACAGGCTCCTTCTTCAAGTGAAAGTCACCATTCAGGTCAACGAATCCCTCCTGGAACTCGGGACGGTGCGCGTGGACAATATGGTTGTCGGCGCAATACGCATGTACGTATGCTCCGCAGGAACATCGAAAAATCACGCGGTCGAGAAGCAGCGCGTTGCCACATTCCGTACAGTTCATCAGTCACCTCCGGGGTTAGCACTCGGGCCTGCGAAGTGCTAATTATATGTGACCTGTCGAACTCAAGCAAGTTGGATTGCCGATTGTTGACAGCGCGACCCTGCCGTGGCTACCATTTCGCGTACCAACCGCGTCCGCAATTGAAGCATGAATGAATGGGCGCAGGTGAACCTCTCCCGTCGGCGCAGTTCATTGCCAGGAACACATCGTGCGATTGCTGCGCTATCCGTGGTTGCGGCGCGCCCACCCCACGCTACCTGAGATGATGCCCAAGGAGGTTGTGGCCGAAGATGAAGAAAACTGTGAGAGATCTGGCTGTCGCAGGCAAACGGGTCTTCGTGAGAGTGGACTTCAACGTCCCCTTTGGCAGCGACGACGACGAAATCAGCGATGACACGCGCATTAGGGCTGCTCTCCCAACGATTCGCTACTTGACCGAGAGGAAAGCCCGTGTGGTGCTCGCATCACATCTCGGCCGTCCTAAGGGAAAGGTGGTCGACGAGTTGCGCCTGAAGCCCGTCGCTGATCGGCTTGCACTGCTGCTCGGCACACCGGTGGCGTATGTGGAGGACTGTGTCGGGCCTGAGGCAGAGCAGGCTGTGGCAAGACTACATGATGGGGAAGTCCTCTTGCTTGAGAACGTCAGGTTCCGTGCCGAGGAAGAGGCGAACGACCCGGAATTCGCGAAGCAGCTTGGGGCTCTAGCAAACGTATACGTGAACGATGCCTTTGGCACTGCCCACCGGGCACACGCATCCACGGAGGGCATTACGCACTACCTGCCGTCCGCGGCCGGACTCTTGATGGAGAAGGAACTCAGGGCGCTGGAAGGCCTCCTCGGTTCTCCTGCGCGTCCCTTCGCCTGCGTGTTTGGTGGGGCGAAGGTCAGTGACAAGGTCGGCATGATGAGGAGCATGCTCCAGCGCGTCGACATAATACTGGTTGGAGGCGGCCTCGCTGCCACGTTCCTGAAAGCCCGGGGACTGGAGGTTGGTCATTCGCTGGTTGAGGATGCGGCACTGGACGTGGCCCGGGACATCATTCATGAGTCCGAAAGCAGGGGGGTACCGGTGTTGCTGCCTGTGGACGTGCTTGTGGCGGCGGAGGTCAAGGCGGGCGTACGGGTGAGGATTGTCCCTGTCACCGGGATTCCATCCGACATGGGCATAGTGGACATTGGACCACGGACGATCGAGTATTTCTCCGGGAAGCTCGAATCCTGCCGCACAATCATGTGGAACGGTCCGATGGGGGTCTACGAGGTGGACCAGTTCGCGCTGGGAACGAAATGCCTCATCAACTATCTCACGGCTTTCGACGCAACGACGGTTATCGGCGGCGGGTCCAGCGTGGACGCCGTCCAGGAGATGGGTCTAGCCGAGCTTGTGTCACATGTCTCCACGGGAGGCGGCGCCACTCTCGAGTTGCTGGAGAACGGCACGCTTCCGTGCGTTGAGGCGCTCGACGATGCCTCGCAACCATGCGACGGTTCGCATCCGGGGAACGGCGAGGCCAAATGAGAGAACCACTGATTGCCGGCAACTGGAAGATGAACTGCACTGTCGATACCGCGGTGGAGTTGGTCACGTCGCTGCGTGACTGCCTCGAGTCCGTCTCCAGAGTGGAAATAGTCGTCTGCCCGCCGTTCGTCGCGCTTCACCCGGTCAGCAACGTGCTCAAAAAGACTCAATTCAGGGTTGGCGCGCAAGACGTTTTCTACGAGGACGCCGGAGCCTTCACCGGCGAAGTCTCTCCGCTCATGCTCGCCGACCTGTGCCATTACGTGATTGTAGGTCATTCGGAACGGCGCAAGTGGTTCGGGGAGAGCGATGAGCTGGTGGCCAGAAAGCTAGCGGCGCTGCGTCGCCACGGCCTCGCCCCGATTCTCTGCGTGGGTGAGAGCCTTGAGGAGAACATGGCCGGACGCACAGAGCAGGTCCTGGCACATCAGCTCAAGGGAGCTCTGGAGTCAAGCACTCCATACAAAGGACTGGTTGTGGCGTACGAGCCGATATGGGCGATAGGCACAGGCAGGCCAGCTCTGCCAGACGACGTGAACCTAACCGCCCGCGCAATCAGAGACATGATTGGACAGCTATGGGACAGTGATTCCGCTCGCGAGCTGCGCATCCTCTACGGTGGCAGCGTCGACTCTGATAACGTGGTTGAGTTCGTCAGCCTGAGTGACATCGACGGCGCTCTCGTGGGTGGCGCGAGCCTGCGTGCCCCGGAGTTCGCCGAGATTGTCTTCCGGACGGCATCCGCGGAGAAGAAGCGTTCCTCCGAATGAACCCCGTGGCGCCGATGGCGAGGAACTACGCACTATTGTTCCCTGAATGAGACCTCTCACCGCAATCGTCGGACCCACTGCGGTCGGGAAGACCGACCTCGCTATGGCGCTGGCTGACCGCCTGTCCGTCGAGGTTGTGAATGCCGATAGCCGCCAAGTGTATCGTCACATGGACATCGGCACAAGCAAGCCCTCGAAGGACGACAGGGCGCGAGTCCAGCACCACCTGATTGACGTTGCGAGTCCGGACGAGGACTTCTCTCTGGCGACGTACCTTCGTCTGGCGAAAGATGCCATCGAGGCGGTTGCCGCTCGCGGCCACATCCCCCTGATTGTCGGCGGCACAGGCCTGTATCTCTGGTCGCTTGTCGAGGGATGGCAGGTACCCGAAGTGCCTCCGGACTATGAGTACCGGAAGTCGATCGAGGAGATTGCCAGTACCCAGGGGAGCCTGTCCGTTCATGACGAGCTGGCGCGTATCGACGGGGTCGCCGCGGCACGGATCCATCCCCGAAACCTGCGAAGGGTGATTCGCGCGCTCGAGCTGTTCCGCGCGACCGGCACGCTGCCATCGGAGTTGCTATGGCGCAAGGGCTCTGTGCCGGCGGGCAGTGTCATCATCGGAGTAGGACTCGACAGGTCACGTCTGTTTGCCAGGGCGGATGCCCGTGTTGATAGAATGATAGGGCAGGGTTTCCCTGAGGAGGTCAGTTCTCTCCTCAACATGGGCTTCAGCCCGTCGTTGCCTGCGATGACGAGCATCGGTTACAGGGAGATGGCGGAGCACGTGCTGGGAAGGATTGACCTTGAGGCTGCAGTGGCGCAGATCAAACGCGAGACGAGACGACTGATACGGAGGCAGAATGCATGGTTCCGCCCCGCGGACAAGCGTATCACGTGGCTCGACTATGGGACTCCTGCTGCTGCACTTGACGCCGCCGCACGAATCATTGAAGGAGTGCCGCGATGAAGTTCACCAAGTACCACGGCGCTGGGAATGACTTCGTTGTCGTGGATGCCCGTGCCTCCGAGCTTGCGTGGGGCCTGCTGGCGCCCAGGCTGTGCGACCGTCACTTTGGTGTGGGAGCCGACGGCGCCATTCTTGTCACGCCCACGACGGGCTCCGCCCCGAAGATGCGCATGTTCAATCCGGATGGGTCGGAGGCGGAGGCCTGTGGCAATGGCTTGCGCTGCTTCGTCAAGTTCGTACTGGACCACGGACTGGTCAGCGCAGACGAGTTTGATGTTGAGACACTGGCCGGCACGCGACATGCGACCGCGTTCCGGGACGAGCATGGCAATGTGAATGCAGCCGAGGTCTCGATGGGCGTGCCCCGCTTCGAGCCGACTGAAATCCCCGCTCAGCTTCCCGGACGGAAGGGCCCCATCCTCGGGTTGGCCGTCAGCGCCGGCGGACGCCCGGTCTCGGTGAACCTGGTGTCGATGGGAAACCCGCACGCCGCCACGTTCATCACTGACGATGTAGCAGACTATCCGCTCGGAACGGTGGGCCCTGCCATGGAGACGCACGACATCTTCCCTGCACGTATCAACTTCGAGGTCGCAAGGGTGCTCGGACGCAGGGATATCGAGGCGCGTGTGTGGGAACGTGGAGCAGGCGAGACGCTTGCGTGCGGCTCCGGAGCATGCGCCATCGCAGTGGCGGCCCGGTTGCTGGGGTACTGCGACCGCGAGGTGAACGTTCATCTGCCCGGGGGGGTGCTGGCCGTGACGTTGCCCGAAGGTGATGAAGAGGTCTTGTTGCGAGGGCCTGTGGAGCAGGTCTTCGTTGGCGATTGGTCGGACCCACATCAAAGGAGTAGTGACTATGCAGTTCGCGAAGAGGCTTGACCGTCTGCCCCCGTACCTGTTTGTCGATATCAATCGGCGCATCGCCGCTCTGCGGGCCAGTGGCATCGACATCGTTACGTTCGCCATAGGCGACCCCGACTTGCCGACGCCTTCGCATATCATCGAGAGGATATGCAGCGAAGCCCATGTGCCGGCCAACCATAGATACCCCGAAACCGAGGGGCTCCCCGAGCTGCACGAGGCGATTGCCGACTGGTACAAGCGCAGGTTCGACGTCGACCTGGACCCGAGCACTGAGGTCCTGCCTCTCATCGGCTCCAAGGAAGGCATCGGGCACATCGCGCTGTGCTTCGTGGAGGCCGGCCGCCTTGTGCTGATCCCCGATCCCGGCTATCCCGTCTATTCGATGAGCACCATGATTGCCGGTGGCAGCCCGTACTTCGTGCCGCTGACGGAGGAGCGTGACTTCCTGCCAGACCTGGATGAGATACCAGAATCTGCCGCGTCGAAGGCTACGATGATGTGGCTCAACTATCCCAACAACCCGACAGGTGCAGGAGCGCCCCTGGAGTTCTTCGAGAAGGCCGTCCAATTCGCGCGCAAGCACGACATCTTCGTGTGTCACGACGCGCCCTACACAGAGGTCTACTTCGATGGAAAGAAGCCACCCAGTTTCCTGCAGGCGAGCGGCGCCAAGGACGTGGGAGTCGAGTTCCATTCGCTCTCCAAGACGTATCACATGACGGGCTGGCGCATCGGCATGGTCGTCGGCAACAAGGACGCAATCCGCGCCCTCTTCACGGTCAAATCGAACCTCGACTCTGGCATTCCGCAGGCCATCCAGCTTGCCGCCGTCGAGGCACTGAGGGGCTCACAGGCTGTTGTGAGCGAACACAATGGTATTCTGCAGCGGCGCAGGGACCGGCTCCTCAAGGTGCTGGCGGAAATCGGCCTGCATGCGCGCCCGCCCGACGGCGGCTTCTTCATCTGGGCGAAGGTGCCGGAGGGATACACCAGCGTTGACCTGACACGTGAGCTACTGGAGCAGGTTCACGTAGCGGTCACTCCCGGTATTGGCTATGGAGCACGGGGCGAGAACTACATACGTTTCTCCATCACCCTGGCGGATGACCGACTTGAGGAAGGCATCAAACGCCTCGCCGGCTGGCGCAGAGGTGCTCAATAAAGGGGCAACTGTACTCTACCGGCTCAGAGCCCGAGCGGGCTCTGCTCGTGGCCGTGCAGCCCCAGCGCTCGAGAGATGAGTGGGTGAGCGCCGATTCGCTGGCAGAGCTTGGCCGCCTGGCGAAGACGGCCGGCGCCGAGGTGGTTGGTGTTGAATCACAGCGCATGACCAGGCCGTCAGGGACACACTACGTTGGGCGTGGCAAGTTGGACGAGATTGTCGCTCTACAAGCTTCTCTGGACTTCAACCTGCTGATATGTGATGACGAACTGTCACCCCGCCAACAGCGCGCCCTTGAAGAGAAGGTCGGGACGCGAGTTATCGACCGGACCGCGCTCATCCTCGACATCTTCGCCAAGCAGGCCAGTACCCGCGAGGGCAAGCTTCAGGTGGAGCTTGCGCAGCATCGCTACCTTCTCCCCCGACTCATCGGGCGATGGGAGCATCTTGAGCGCCTGGGCGGCGGCATAGGGACACGGGGACCGGGCGAATCGCAGCTCGAAACTGACCGCCGGCTCATCAGGCAACACATAGGACGGCTCGAGGCAGACCTGGAGACTGTGCGCCGCCACAGAGATGTCTACAGGAGTCGCAGGCGCAAGGGAGGCGTGGCTCTCGTTGCCCTCGTCGGCTACACGAACGCCGGCAAGAGCACTCTCTTCAATGCAATCAGCAATGCGGAAGTCGAGGTCGAGGACAAGCTCTTTTCGACCCTCGACCCGGTCACACGCAGGATTCGCCTGCCCGATGGAACGAACCTCCTGATGACGGACACCGTCGGATTCATCCACAAGCTCCCTCCCTCCATCATCGCTGCCTTCCGGACCACGCTCGAGGAGCTTCACGAGGCCGACCTGTTACTGCACGTAGTCGACATAACCCACGCCGACGCGGCCAAACAACACGGCACTGTCGAGTCCATCCTCTCGGACATGGGACTGCAGGACAAGCCCGTAGTCACAGCACTCAACAAAGTCGATCTGGTCGAACAGGGTGTTTCGGATACTGACCTGAGTTCTGCCGGTGAGCGACTGAATCTGACGCGATCTGACTTCGTGTTGGTCTCAGCCGTAACACGCGTGGGAATTCCCACGCTGCTCGAGCGCGTTGCGAGTGCGCTCGGCCGCCCGGATGCTACCGGCGCTGTGTGACCGGCACAGCAGGACGGGCCGCATCAATCGTCTGTGCAGAACGCACCTGGCCCCGGATGGGCTTTCGGGTCTGAATCGGCTACAATGACGTCGCTAGACGTGGACTACATACAGGTTCTTTCCCGGCTCATCGAGATAGACACCAGCGGGGCCGATGGGAAAGGCTGCCGTGAGGCTATGGCTTTGCTGGCGCCGCGATTCGGCTCCGCGGGGCTGGAGCCGGTTCGGGTTGAGATTCCTTCAGAGGCTGCTGATGGGCGCGATGGCCGAATGGCCCTTGTCTGCCACCGCCGCCAGCAGGGCAAAGACCGACTGCTCATCTATACCCACATTGACGTTGTCCCTGCGCAAGGATGGGACGCCTTCAAGTCACGACGAGCCGACGGGCGCCTATTCGGACGGGGGGCGGCGGACATGAAAGGCGCCGTGGCTGCTCTGCTGGAAGCACTATGGAGAGTGCGGGACACCCCTCTCGCATACGACCTGTCGGTTCTTGTCACCATGGACGAGGAGACCAATCAGTCCTCTCAGCTTGAGTATCTGACGCCCACTCTGGACCCTGGCCCCCGGCCGCATGTGCTCAGCATGGATGCGGGCTTCGGCTACGTGTCTATCGCAAACCTGGGGCTGCTGCAACTCGATGTGGCCGTACGCGGCGAGTCCGTGCATTCCGGGCTGGCGCATCTCGGGAGGAACGCGGTCGAGGACGCCGGCCGCCTGATTGGCGCGCTATTGTCACTGCAGCAGACAGTGGTTCAGAGGCGTTCTGAGTTGAGGACCCATCCTGACACAGGACTTGATGTGATGGAGCCACGTCTGAACGTGAATCGCGTCGAGGGAGGGCTGGCGCGAAACGTCCTGCCGGATTCGTGCGTGTTCGTGGTGGACAGGCGCCTGCTTCCGAGTGAGACCGTTGACGACGCACGTGCAGAGATACTCCAGGCGCTTCGCAACGTGCCAACAGTCGAATGGAGCATCCAGAGGGAGTTCGTTATCCCACCCGTACCCCCGTGTGACGACCCTGAGGCGGGTGTTTTGGCGCGTGTCCTCCGCGACGTGACGGGCTCGAGCGGACTCTACGGGGAGATGATTTCCGGCGATTTGCCCGCTGTAGCAACCCGGCTGTGGGGAGGCAAGGTATTCGGGCTCGGGGTCATTCGACCGGAGAGCCACATACACGGGATTGACGAATATGTCGTTGAGCGCGACATGGAGCAGCTTGTGGAAGTGCTTGTGCGCTTCCTTACCCGCACGCAAGAGGAGGCAGCATGACAGTCAGCATCCTGTACCGGGAGGAGTTGAGAGAATACGACTTCGGACTCGGCCATCCCTTCCGTGGCGATCGCTACGAGATTTTTCCGCAGTTCCTGAGAGCCCACGTGCCTGAGGACGGCAGCTACAAGTTTGTGGCGTCCGAAACCTGTACCGAGGAAGACCTGCTACTCATATGCGGCAGGGACTACATCGACTTCAGCCGCGACTACTTCCGTGCGGCCAACCTGGGTGAGACATTCTCCGGCAGCATGGACTTCCCGATGTACCACTCGTTGGATAACCTGCCCCGCGGGAAGCCAGGGAAGCTGGAGGAAGCCGCGCGGATGGTCATAGGACAGCTGAAGGCGGCGGCGGAACTGGTGATGCACGGAGGCGAGGAGTTCGTCATCAGCATCGGCGGCAATCTCCATCACGCCAAGCCTGACTACGGAGAGGGCTTCTGTATCTACAACGACAACGCCTTCGCGGCGAAGTACCTCCTCGAGAAATGCGGGGTGGAACGCGTACTGGTTCTGGACACGGATGCTCACCAGGGGAATGGGACGTGTGAGTACTTCTACACCGACCCGCGGGTGCTGTTCGTTGACCTGCACCAGGACCCGACGACGCTGTACCCCGGAGTTGGCTTCGCAAACGACATCGGAGAGGGCGCAGGCCGCGGGTTCACCGTCAACGTCCCGCTGCCGGTATATGCCGGCCTCGATTCCTACCGCATCGCCTTCGAGCAGATTGTTGAGCCGATCACCCGGGAGTTCAAGCCGCAGGTGATTATCCGCAACGGAGGCTCTGATCCGCACTTCGCTGACGGCCTGACGAATCTAGGGTTGCCCGTGAGATTGAGGATTGCGGCTGCCGCGGAATTGACATAATCGGCTCAGGCTACAACATGGAGGTGCTGCCTTCGGCGTGGCTTGCACTGGTCTCCGGACTTGCCCGCTTCGGCGTAGACGTGGAGGAACCGGTGCCCATACCACACCGTTTCCTTGTCGATGCGACTGTAGACGAGACCGAGAAGGTCGTCCAACAGCTACGGGGCTATCTGAAGGACTACTGGAAATGCTTCAGGTAGTGGGGACTGCCGAAAGCTGGAGCAGTCGGGCAGACCCGACTGCCATGCCGCGATGGAGGATACTGTGACGCAGAAGAGCACCAGGATTACGGTGGATCTCGGCAGCGAGCAGCTGGTCAAGTCCGTCAAGATTGCTGCTGTCGAGCAGGGTCGCACGGTTCGGGACATCGTCATCGAAGCCTCGACTCTCTGGATCGAGTCCGGACGCGCCTCGAAAGGTCAGGACTGCCAGACCATGATTGACACGCTCAACAAATACAGGGGAGTCGGCAGCCAGTAGCGGTCAGACCCACGCCGCGGAGGAGCAGTATGGCAATAGCAGAGATCACGGTTGTGCCCTCGGGTGTCGGTCCGTCGGTGAGTGACTACGTGGTCAGGGCCATCAAGGTCATAGAGAAGCACGAGGGCGTTCGATTCCAGCTTACACCTATGGGCACCATCCTGGAAGGTGAGTTGGATAGCATCCTGGATGTGATACGAGAGGTGCACAACTGTGCGTTCGACGACCGTGTCGAGAGAGTGCTCACGCTCGTGAAGATCGACGAACGGCGTGACAAGGCATTGACCATGGAGGGCAAACTCAGCTCGGTGCGTTCCAAGCTGGCGGGCTGAATGCCAGTGCCCCAACATGGGGCGGGTTCGAGAAGCCCCCAGAAGATGGGGCCCCTGAGCGCGTCTCAGGTATGAGGCGGTTTGACTTTGACAAACGTGCGATATATCTTTCCTTGACTTCCTGATAGTTGGCCCGTGAGTGCGCCCTGAAGCGCTCTCGATAGGAGCACTATTACAGCGATGGCTTCTCCCGACCACATGGAGTGCGCACTGTCTCTGGCGAGGCTCGCCAGCGGGTATTCCAGTCCCAATCCCGCAGTCGGGGCGGTGGTGGTGAAGGATGGGAAGGTGGTTGGCATGGGGTATACGCAGCCTGTCGGTGGTCATCACGCCGAGCTGATGGCGCTGAAACAGGCGGGGGAAAGCGCACGCGGCTCTGCGCTGTACGTGACTCTCGAGCCCTGTTGTCACTTCGGCAGAACTCCACCGTGTACCCGTGCCATCATCGAGGCAGGGGTGGCCGATGTCCACATCGCCCTCGTTGACCCGAATCCCCTGGTGTGCGGCGCCGGAATCGCCGAGTTGAACGAGGCCGGCATGAAGACATACGTGGGCGCTCGCGAGGCTGACGCGCGTGATATCAACGAAGCCTACCTCAAGCACATTTCGACGGGGCTACCGTTTGTGACTGCGAAGTTCGCGATGAGCCTGGATGGAAAGATTGCCACTCGCAGTGGCCACTCACAGTGGATAAGCAATGAGCAGGCCAGGTGCTTCGTGCACGGGGTGCGCCACACGGTGGACGCCATCATGATTGGAGTGAATACGCTTATCACGGACGACCCGCGGCTGACGGCACGGGGTTGCGGCGGCCGTAGCGGTTGCACGGCCAGGCAGCCTCTTCGCATCATTGCAGATGGGGCGGGCCGCTCGCCCATCAACTCCCGGGTGTTCACTGAGCCCGGCCGCACATTGGTGGCATGCATGGAGCCCTTCGATGCAGAGAAGAGAGCCGAACTGGAAGCCCTTGATGTCGAAGTGCTGGGGTTGCCCGGCAGCAACGGCCTTGTTGACCTTGAGGCACTCTTGCGGGCCGTCGGAGAGCGAGGAATCACCACGGTTCTTCTTGAAGGCGGCAGCGAACTCCTGGGATATGCGTTCGACCATCGGCTCGTTGACAAGGTGCTGACGTTCATCGCCCCGATGATTATCGGAGGCAGCGAGGGGCGGACCGCCGTAGGCGGAGACGGTGCTCTGACCGTCCAGGAAGCGCTTTCTCTGGACCGCGTTGAGGTGAAGAACTTCGCGGACAATGTGCTCGTCAGCGGCTACGTAAGGACGGCGTCTCCCAGCCCATGTTCAGCGGAATAATCGAGGAACTCGGCACAGTCCACGAGGTCGGCGCCCGCAGCATCACGGTTGGAGCGGATACGGTCCTCAAGGACACCAAGGTCAGCGACAGCATCTCGGTGAGTGGTGCGTGCCTGACCGTTATCCGGGTGGATTCCGCCTCTTTCACAGCAGACGTCATGCCCGAGACGCTGCGCCGCACCAGGCTCGGGTCTCTGACTCCCGGCGACCGAGTGAACCTCGAGCGCGCCGTTACTCCAGGCACGCGGCTCGGCGGGCACTTCGTGCTGGGGCATGTCGACGGCGTCGGACGTGTGGTGTCGACGGTCTCCGAGGAAGCAGCCACCATCATGACCATCGAGACGCCGGCCGACATCATCCGCTACGTGGCGATGAAGGGCTCGGTCGCTGTGGACGGTGTCAGCCTCACGGTGACCAGGATCGAGGACAGTTCGTTCGCGGTGTCCCTTGTGCCGTATACTTGTGAGCAGACGACGCTGGGAGAATCGCGTTCGGGGCATATCGTGAATCTAGAGGTAGACGTGCTCGCGCGTTACATCGAGCGTCTTCAGCAAGGACAGGGGCGGAGCCAGGGCTTGACCTGGGAACTTCTGCAAGAACATGGATTCATGTGAGGTAGTACTGGAAGCATGCTGGCACGTATTGAAGACGCAATAGAAGATATCAGGCAAGGCCGGTTTGTTGTCATTGTGGACGACGAGAACCGGGAGAACGAAGGTGACCTGGCCATAGCGGCTGAGAAGGTCTGCCCGGATGCCATCAACTTCATGGCGAAGGAAGGCCGCGGCCTTATCTGCCTCCCGATGAGCGGGGAGCGGCTTGACCAACTGGCGGTCCCCCTCATGGTGCAGGACAACACGTCCAAGAACTGTACGGCATTCACCGTGTCCATCGAGGCCAAGAAGGGCGTATCCACCGGCATATCCGCGGAGGACAGGGCGACAACCATAGCGACCGCCCTTGCACCGGACAGCAAGCCGGGTGACCTGGCAAGGCCGGGCCACGTCTTTCCGATACGCGCCAGGGAAGGGGGCGTGCTGGCCCGCGCCGGGCACACCGAGGCGATTGTCGACATCGCGAGGCTGGCGGGACTTCAACCCGCAGGCGTCATCTGCGAGATTATGAACGACGACGGCACGATGGCGCGATTGCCGCAGCTTGAAGAGATATCGCAGCGGCACGGACTCAACATAGTCACTATCAGGGACCTCATCGCGTATCGCTGCCGCCACGAGTCGCTCGTCACTCGCGTGGCAGAGGCGAAGCTGCCGACAAGATACGGCGAATTCCTCGCCATCGCGTACCGCAGCAGCGTGGATACTAATGAGCACGTCGCGCTGGTGAAAGGAGACGTCGTGAACGGCAACCCCGTGCTTGTTCGCGTTCACAGTGAGTGTCTCACCGGAGACGTGTTCGGGAGCCGTCGTTGTGACTGCGGCGAGCAGGTCAGTCTAGCGATGGAGAGGATTAACGAAGAGGGGCGGGGGGTACTCCTGTACATGCGGCAGGAGGGTAGGGGCATCGGTCTGCACAATAAGATGCGAGCCTACGAACTGCAGGACCAGGGCATGGACACTGTGGAGGCGAACCTGGCGCTCGGGTTCCCTGCGGACCTGCGCGATTACGGGGTAGGGGCGCAGATACTTGCGGACCTCGGACTGCACAAGATCCGTCTGCTCACGAACAACGCGCGCAAGGTCATCGGACTCGAGAGTTATGGCATCGAGATAGTAGAGACCGTGGCCGTGATAATCCCTGCGAACCCCCACAATGCGAGGTATCTGAAGACCAAGCAGGACAAGCTGGGCCACCAGCTTGGCATCGAGGAGGAGAAGAATGGCCAGGTCGTTTGAGGGAATGCTCACGGGCGAAGGACTGCGCTTCGCGATAGTCGTTGCAAGGTTCAACGAGCTGATAACGCTCAGGCTGCTTGACGGTGCGAGGGACGGGCTCAAGCGTCACGGAGTGCCGGATGACGGGGTGGATGTGGCATGGTGCCCCGGCTGCCTTGAGATTCCTCTTGTCGCCAAGCTGCTTGCCGAGAAGGCCCAGTATGACGCGGTCATCTGTCTGGGAGCAGTGATACGTGGCGGCACGCCGCATTTCGATTACGTGGCTTCCGAGGTGAACAAGGGCATCGCGAAGGTCTCACTCGACTTCGGACTGCCGGTCGTGCAGGGAATCATCACAGCGGATACGCTTGAGCAGGCCATCCAGCGGGCAGGCGCCAAAGAAGGCAACCGCGGCTTTGCGGCTTCGCTCGGCGCCATTGAGATGGCGAACCTGTTGCGCGCTATTCGATGACCGTGTAGACGTGGTCTCCGCACCTGACCCTGTCCGGCACCTTGATGCCGATGAGGTCTCCGTTCTTCGCCTCAGAGACGACGACGTGCTCAATCTGCATCGACGCGAGGACGAATTCAAGGTCAGTGGTGGCCCCCTTGATGCGTATCAAGTCGCCGGACTTCAGCATTCCGGTGGCCTCAACGCCCGCAACGACGGGCTTGGCGAAGAAATCCGTCACCTTACCGACTTCCACCTCTTGCATTTTCTGCCTCCTTCGACTTCGCCGGTTCGCCATAATGTACCACCAGAGGATTTGCCATTCAATGGGTCCCGCCACGCTGTACACGGCGCCTGTTGGCGCCCAGCGAAAATGTCCTCTTGGGAGGTCCAGCGGTCCTGTCACCTTTGCCCGGTGGTGGTGTGGTCAAGACCGCCGTTCGTGGCGTAGGGCACGTTGCACGTGCCCTTGGGCCATGGTGATGGTTCGTGAGGTAGGGGCGGACCTCCGTGTCCGCCCGCGTGGTGTGGTGGGGTGGTTTCGGATGTAGGGGCAGTTCGCGAACGGCCCGGTGACCAATAAAGGTCACGGCAACAGCACACGGTTGCCCGTGGGGACATGGTGGTGGTTCACGATGTAGGGGTCGTTCGGGAACGACCCGGCCCCCGTTCGTGACCACGGTCACCCGCATCACCCCCACGCTATTCTCGTCCCGCTCGATGGCTACAACCACGTCCTGCCACAATCACCGGGCGCTTCCCGAAGCGCCCCTACAACGGACTACACCCCTAATCCCCGAGCAGATGCAACGTGCTCTGCAATGATTGGGCTCGTGGCCATCGGCCTCTTCCACCCCTTCATGTTCAATGTCAGCATCTCCTCCATGCGGACATTTTCGCTGAACAGTTAGGGGCGGACAGAATCGTACAGCATCTGTAGACCAGCTACGCTGCCTTGACACGCAGTATGTCGGTACCTATCATAGGGGACAAGCTGGAGCAGACTGGAGGTCACTGGCAATGGTAGAGAGAAAGCGCGAGACGCCCTATTCCTGGGAGGAGGTCTTCTCTTTCGACAGACTGAAGCGGACGATGGTGTCCCGCGTCCTTGAGAGTGTGGAGACCATGGTTGAAGGCAATGAGCCCATCACACCGGAGCAGATAAGTCAGATAATCAATGACGAGTGGGACCAGGTGAAGAAGGCCGTTCGCTCTTCTCCAGCCGCGCGGGAATCCTTCCGGAAATACCTTGAGAAGACCGTATCCGAGCAGGTGGAGACCCTCATAGATCAGGACAAGTCTGAACTCGAGTCCCTCGGCGTCGTCGAGAGGGGTCTCTGACTTGGCCGCCAAGCGTGAGCGAGGTCCGAGTACTGCCAGTCAGAGCCAGGTAGACGTCGAGCAGATTGGCCGACGCGTCAAGATGCTGGATGACCGGCTCGACAATCTTGACTCGATCGTGACATCGCTGGTACATCGCGTCATGGAGAAACCGCTCTCGCTGGAGATCACCTGCCCCAACTGCTCGCAGACCTTCGAGGTCAACATCACGAGCAACATACGCTTGAGAGGCAAGACCTAGCTCGGTCCTCGTCGGCCTTGCCCGTCAGGCTGGTTTGGCGCCTGTCATGGGGTATCCGACGAAGATGCCGCCGACTCGTGCCGCGATGGGCGTGTTCAGCAGCACTCGAGACAGGTTGTAGGCATCGACCATGAGTGCGGGTTCGTCCGGCAACTCATGCACCGTATCCGCGTCTACGCTCAGCTCAGTGTTCAGAAGCCAACTCTCTACTAAGGCTTTGGCCTGCGCGAAACGCGGGTGCTCCTCCTCAGTATCGGGAACTCCGCGCAAGACGTACGTCTGACCATCATCTCCCCTGAATGTGCTGGGGCTGACGATTTCCTCGACTGTGAGCTTCCTGGTTTCCAAGTTGGCCTCCTGATCGCTGCGAACGACTGATTGTACCCGCACCTACGGGGGGCGAGCAAATATGGTGTGGGAGGGATACCTTTCAAGCTATGCCCAAGGCAGGGCGGGCCAAGAAAGATTGACATTGGACTCTGGCTGGCGATGAGTGGAGGCTACTTGGTCCAGAGGGAATCATTATGGGCCGGACGCTGTGGCGACTGAGTCTAATCTCCCGCACACCCCGCCAGCCACGTACAAGAGCCGAGGAGCCGTTTACATTCTCAGCCTAGACCCGATTCTGCAAACAGTCAAGCGCGCCCAGTAATTCATCATCAGCGATCTGGCTCAGAGCTACTCAAACAGCCGCTTGACCTCATCGGGTAAAGTCTGTGAGAGAAGCTCCTTGGCGTAGGCACTCCAGCTCGCATCGACCACCATCATGGGGCCGAGAGTACTGGCTGGAACCGGACGCGAGTGGAGCCACAACTCTCTACCTTCGACCTTTGAATTCAATAGCGCCGTCGCTTTCTCCCGGTCCTGAGTCGACCGACCTTTCAACGGATCCATGAAGCACAACTCATAGGTGTATCCGTCCTCACCCAAACACTGGTTTGGCTCCGTTGCAACCAGCATCACCTTGGGAAAATGGACACACCCGCTCAACCGATTCCAACTGCCCATCAAGACACCTCCCTCACTAGCGCACAGTGTCTACTGTTTATTCAGTTTACATCGTAGGCACACTCATGGGAAGCACCCACAACCTGTAAACGAGCGTGCAGAAATGAAGTCGCTAACGAGTGAAGCTGCAGGAGAACGAATCGGCGTACCAGTGAAGAGTCGTGGAGTTGCTACATCGGCTCACGGGGCAGGTCCGGTTCCCGCTTCTGTTCGTCCGGCGCCATGGCATCCCAGGCGTCCTTGACCTTTGACCACCTCGACAGGAGGCGATTGTACGTGTTGCGGTCTCCCCTCCGCTGCCACGCCACCATGAAGCGCTTGCGCTCTGACCGGTAGGCTCTTACTTCCTCCGCACCCATGTGTCGCCACCTCCTGTGTGTGTACGAATTCTAACCCAGAACGTCAGTATTGGCTATAGCGCGAAGACAAGAAGAGGAACGTCACCATGCCTCGGCCCTGCGTCGAGAAGCCCAATCGCCGGAAGTGTCGGGGGCGGGGAGTCGACATAAGACTCCTGCTTCGTCGTGGCAGGGAGCTCCAGTCATGAAGCTCCTGCAGCATCAAGGGTTACCCCTCATCCGGGCTGATATTGGCCTGCTGGAATGATGCCGCTGGTGTAGAATCCGCGCAATTGAGGGGATGCGGAAGTGAGACCGGTGGCGGATACTCCGACGATGTGTGCAGGACATGCCGGCACATCAGGGCGCGAAGGCTGTCAGGCGGACCGCGAAACACACGGAACTGGCGCCAGGCAATTCCGGCCCACATCCAAGAACCATCATGTGCTGTCGACCATGCGCATGCCGAAACGTGCCTGGGCAGGAGACTCAGTGCCGATTGTGAACTGTGCCGCTGGCGAACTACGTCCGAACGGGACGGCTGACAGATGGAAAACACTCTTTTCCTCGTACTGTACTGGACAGGGCCTATCGGCGTGGGAATCTTCCTGGTATGTCTTGGCGCCATGCTCTATCTGCTTGCCAGGGCGAACGAGATAGAGCAGCGGACGAAGCGGGCCGCGAAAGACAGCAAAGAACACAACTAGCGGTCTACGCCGGTTCCGCGAATGCAATGCTCGCGGCCGCCGCTGCTTGCCCGCAGCGCCGCAGACGGAGTCCGGACCTCAGGTGCTTGCGGCGCAATAAATGGCGCGCGACCGCTCCTCCATGACTAAACGGTCATGTCGACTCCGTTCTTGACGCATTTCTCGCCGAGCCCTGCGGTCCACCGGTCCCCTGGCCGCGCCGGACGCCCGCCGACTGGCGTGACCTCCGCGAAGGCCACGCGTCGATGCGGTTCACTGGCCGGCCTTGGAGGACGGTCGGCGGCGTGGTTCGACCCGCCGTGATGAGGCGGCACGGTCTGGGCCGGACATTGTCCGCGTCACGCTTGGACCACCGTCGTGCGTCCAGGGCACGCGCCCGGGGCCCAATCCCGGTCAGCAGCAGGTGTCTTCAAACGTGCATGCCCCGAAAACGCCCGAAAACAGCCCGAAACAGGCCTTACATGACTCATTGGTCACATCGGCCTCCTTCGTGCATGAGTTTTTCGGCATCCGGGCCGCTGGCGGACAAGATCCGCTTGACGCCGGCCTGATGGTCATTGACCGCGGCTCCGGCACAAGTCTGGCCAGCCGCAGATCCGCCTGCGCGCCATGGCCTCGGACAACGAGGAGGTCGCCTGAAGGGATAGGTTGTTGCGGCGGGCGCCATCCCGGGTTGTTATAGGGACGTCGGGGCTGGCCCTGACGGATGAGTGCGGCGACGTGCCTCGCGGCATGGTCTGAGACGCCGGAGCAGACGGAGCGGGCCGGGCGCGCTGGAACAACGCGCAACTTCCCAGAGTCAGCTGCAGGAGGGCACGGGTTGTTGTCTGTCCACCAGCGCTGCAGAAAGTCACCGGCGCATGACCCTGAACCACAAGCCTCCAGGGACCATGGTGGAAGAGAACATCGGTGAAAATTGCACCGTGCCTGCTTCCTCTTGACAACTGCGTATAATATCCCTTATACTCAGTCCCGATATGACCGCCAGACAGATGTACGCTCCGACACTCCCCCATCTGGATGATTTCCTGCTGCATCTCCAGGCCAACAACTACTCCGCGCGCACGGTCTACAACTATGAACGCGACCTCCATGTGTTCCAGAACTTCCTGCTTGAAAGCAACATGGATTTTGCTCGCCTGAGCAAGCGCGACGTCACCTACTACAAGGCATATCTTGCTTCTGTCGACCGCGAGACAGCATCGCGGGAGCACGCGAAAATCGCCAGGCTGGATGCCCGCTCCGTGAACCGCATGCTCTCGGCCGTCCGGTCTTACCTCAAATACCTTATCGACATGGACTTCGACTGTCCCCTGTCACCCGAGGCCGTGAAACTCACCAAGGCAACCAGGAAGCACTCACAGGTCGCGGAACTCGATGCGCTTACTGCCCTTGTCGAGTCTCCGAGTCAATTCGAGTCGGACCCCAGGATTGCCCTTAGAAACCGGGCGATGCTGGAAATGCTGCTGGCCACCGGCATGCGCATATCGGAGCTGTGCAACCTCAAGCGCAGCCAGATAGACGGCACGGGCCGCGTCTTCATCACTGGTAAGGGCAGGAAACAGCGCTTTGTGTACCTGACCCAGCGCGCCTCGTCTCATCTTGAGCACTACCTCCAGACGCGCCTGGACTCCGCGGCTGCGCTGTTCATCCCCTATGCCGGCCGCAACGTCAATGATCCAAGGCGCCGCATTTCAACCAACTACTTGCAGGAGCGCATCAAGAACTACCGGGAGAGGCTGAGGATAAACGTTCCGACATCGGCGCATTCTCTGCGTCACGGCTTTGCGACGTATCTGGCTGAGGAAGGCGCCAATCCCGCCGCGCTGCAGATACTGCTCGGCCACGAGTCGCTTCATACAACCACGCGCTACGTGCATGCGTCCGACAGGTACGCCGAGGAGACGCACAAGAGATACCACCCGCGTGCGCGGGCGTGAGCGTGGCTATATCCTGCAACGGTGAGTGTGAAGTGGGCCAGGCAGGGTTCGAACCTACGACCAACCGGTTATGAGCCGGTCGCTCTGCCGCTGAGCTACTGGCCCGCGTGCACCCCGGACCGAGAAAATCCGGGTCATTCGGCAGCTAATGATACACCTGCGCTGAAGAGGCACGCAACACGATGCTGACCAGCGCCTCTTCTCGCGCAGTGGGTATGTTATGTCACCTGCCGACCGCAGACAACTCATCGCCTGACTGACTCAGTTGCGACGCGCTGACAGCCAGTGGTGGCACGGCGTCGCGGCTAGTCCGAGGACAGCGCTCTGCGCAGCTCGTGGAGGCCATAATAGGCCCCGAGCGTCCGAACCCTGTGGGGCCTTGAACGGTAGACACCGGTCACCACGCGGTCCTTCGAGGGCTCGACGACCGCCACCACGATTTCACTCATGGGCTCGTCAGTTCCATCGACAGCACAACCCTGTACCGCGAGCCCTATGTCAGCACCGAACTGCTCCAGCACGCGGCGCGCCATCGCAACGCACTTCTCTCTATTCCCTGAATCGCCGTCCGGGTGCGGCATGATGAGCGCTCCCCGCAAGTATGCTTCGCTACCCGGTGCGGCCGCCAGCAATGAAGTGAGATGTCCCGCAGTGACGGTTTCCCTAATGGCCAATGTGGTTCCTCTCAATGTCAGCAGCGCTGCGACAACCGATTCCTGGGTGTCGTTATCCGAGCCCCAGATGAATTCGCCCACGGCTTGGCGCACGTCGCGCTCGACGGGCTCGATAGCCCGGAGTGCGTCGACGTCATTGGCCGCCTTGGCCGTAATTCGGACGTATATCCCGTCCTGCTTCGCATACACCGCCACGGTCGGATTACTGGACGGCGTTACCGGTTTGAGGAGACTGTCCACCAACGATTCCGAGATGTTGAACAGCTTGAGGGTGCGGGAACGGATTACGGAGTCGCTTTGCTGCAGCCGGGGCTCTATTTCATTCTCCCACATGTGCTGCATCTCACCAGGAGGTCCGGGCATCGCGATAACGCTCCGCCCTTCTCTTGTGACCCACCAACCCGGCGCCGTCCCTCGTGTATTGGTGATGGCTCGTGCTGACGGGATGAGTGAAGCCTGTTTCAGGTTGTTGGACGTCATCGCGATTCCGCGCAGGGCAAAGAACTCGCGTAGCGCGCGTGCGAGCGCCTCGTCGACGGTGGCCGACTCGCCAAACAGGTCTGCAATGGCCTCCCGCGTGATGTCGTCGTCCGTAGGGCCAAGGCCACCTGTCGTCAACACGATGTCCGACCGCCCCATGGCACGGCCCAGGCAGTCGACAAGCCGTGCCCGGTTGTCCCCGACCGTTGTGCTGTAGTGAAGGTCGATACCCAGCTCCGAGAGGCGCAGGGCGAGGTAGCGCGTGTTGGTGTTTGTTATGTCACCCAGCAGGAGCTCACTACCGACACAGATGATCTCAGCCCGCATAAACAGACTCCCGTCTGCCCGATACCAACTCTACGAGGAGCGCTACGCCGGCAGCATATCAGATTGCATTTCACGAGACAGCGGTGCGGCTGCCAAGCTTGTCTTCCCGCAGCGTTCCGCCTCCCTGGCTGGAGAAGCGGATAATCTCGGCGAAGTTCTGCAGCTTCGTGAGGTTGATAGACTCCATGATGCCATCGTACGTGAGGTTAATCCATGGCTTCTGGTACATGGTGGTGAACTTATCAGACATGGCTGCGACGATGCCTCCCGGCATACAGCCATGGGGCATGACGGAGATGACCCCGGCGAAATGCGGGTTCTCCATCCATTCGACTCCGCTGCCGATGCTCAGAACCGCCTCGCTGCCGCACTTCGAAGAAAGCCAGAGGCGCGAGTAGTGCAATATGTGCCTGGTCGGAGGATCGGCCTCGATGAAGCCGGCACACTGCTTCTCCACGGAGCGCTCCAGTTGTTCTTGGACCTTCTCCAGCGCGTAGTTCATAACGAGTTGCCTGAGGTCGCGATCGCGGATGGCGTCCTCAACGTTCCTGAGGGCTATGTATTTCATCCACTCCGCCATCGGCGAGACGATGACCTCGAGCCCGGCATCCTCGCAACGTCTCACAAGGTCCGCGTTGGAGAACGCGTTGGAGCGGAGAAATATCTCGCCGTTGATGCCCACCAGAGGCCTCCGAGGCAATGATGGGTCGATGATGTCCTTGAATTCGCCCGTCGCCTGGCGCAGCAAGCCATTGAGCGAAAGACGTGCCTCGATTCTCTGATTGATGGCGCTCACGTAGCTGGAGAACAACCTGTCGGCACTGCCGGGCTCCTTCTCGTACGGGCGCGTCCTCCAGAGTAGTTTCTGGAGGCAGTCAATCGCGACGCAGCCGTTCCACGCGAGTCGCATGAAGGACAAGCGGTCCAACGTGGACCCTATCTCCATATCCCTGTATCCGTTGTTTGAGACGCTGGTGGAAATGGGCATATCAATGCCGAGGTCCTTGAAGATGCGCAACTGCTCGCCTGCGTAGTGTCCCAGCCTGCACGGGCCATAGGCGCCGGCCATGAACGCCTGCGCCATGACAGGCTCGTGGCCGTTCTCATAGTGGTACTGCAGGAAACCGCCAAGAGTGACCCTGAATGGCAGACATTCCACACCTGTAGTGACCTTGTCTGCGTAGTGCAGGACGCGTGAGTCAGGCTCCGGCAGGACTGTTACGTTGATGCCGTAGCCCTTCATCGCGGCGCCGATGACCTCGGCGTGTGGGGCCATGTACGGGATGAGAAGAGTCCGCTCGGACTTCGTCAATGTCGGAACTGCTCTGCGGATGTCCTCCGGGTTCACACCCGGTCTCTGCTCGGACTTCGAGTGCCCGACAATCGTGTCAACAAAGGCCTCGAGCCGGGTGACCAGACCTGCCTCGGCCGCGTGCTCGTCTATCTCGAGCTGCCCGAGCGGTTTTCCGCCCATGATGTCCTGGACCATCCGCAAGATGAACGAGTTTGGACCACATCCGAAATTGGTCAGGGAAAGGCCGTAGAGCCGGGGCGCTTCGGCCACCAGCTTGGCCGCAGAGATGTACTTGCTCTCGTAGTGCCAGTACGGGCGGTCCTGGTACTGCTTCGGGTCGACTTCGTCAAGCGGCAGGTAGTCGAGAGGAATGGGAACAACACCGAGCTGCGCGAGCTTCTCCGCTATGCCAAGATTAGCCCCTGAGTCCTGGGACATGTACGACCGCGCGAAGAGCACGACACCGAGCTTGTCGCCCCCACGGAGTTCATCGAGTACTTTTCTGCCGGCCTCAGCCTGGCGCGTGCTGAATTCCTGCATGGCCCGCAGTCCCGCTTTCGCAGCCTCGTCTCCCTGCTCCCTGCTGTAGCCCATCTGCACGGCAACGCCGGCGAGGTTGGCGATGACGTCCTGGTTGCCACGGCTGAAATCCAGCGTCGGGATAAGCAGTCTGTCGCCAAGACCGACTGTCTGCTTGATGATGTAGGGCGAAGCCTGCACCAACGGACAGGCATATCTCTGGTTTTCTTCTCCGTCCTTGAGCCCCAGGCGTATGGCCGAGGGATAGAGCACGTAATCCGTCTCGTCCAGTTGGGCTGCGTGGCCGTGAAGCAGCTTGACCGGGAAGCATCCATCCGTGTAGGCAAGTTCAATAGACTTCGCGATGATGTCTCCCGTGGACTTGCTCGTAAGCACAGGGCGGGCTCCCAGCCCATTGACGAATCCTATGAGGAGGGGCGCAAAGTCGTACACCAGCAATGCCCGCGGTATTCCCACCGTAGGCCCGGAGCCACCAACGCCGGCCGCGCCCGCGAACAGCAGCTCTTCGCGACCATCAAACGCAGTAACCTGCCGCGCGTGGCCCGCTGCGGCGTCATATCGGTCGCAGCGGCTGCCGAAGAACGTGGGCTTGTCGTCCGGAAGTTGCATCCGTGTGATGGTGCAGTTGTTGTCGCAGCCCTTGCAGGTAAATGTCGAGAGGTCCACGCTCAAGTCAATGACGTTCTGGAACCCCTTGAACTTCGACTTGCCACCATCCATGTCCTCTTTGGCAAGGAGCGCAGCACCGATGGCCCCGCTGATTTCCTTGTGCTCCGGGACAATGAGTTGCTTGCCCGGTAGTTCCCGCTGAAATGCTGAGACGACGGCCTGGTTGTAGAAAACCGCCCCCGTCAGGATGACGCGAGGGCCAAGCCGCCGATTCTCCACCACCTTCGAGAGGTAATTCTTGGCGATGCCGAGAGCAAGGCTTGATGTAATGACTTCGAGTGGCATGCCTTCCTGCTGCGCGCGAGCTACAGCCTGCGCCATGAAGGACGCGCACCTTGTGCCAAGGTCTATCGTGAAGGGAGCGTCAAAGGCGAGCCGGGCGAATTGCCCGTCAGTGACGGAGACACCTAGCATCTCTGAGAGTTCGTCGATGAAGCTACCCGTGCCGGCCGCGCATGCTTTGTTCATCTGGTAATCGACAACGATGCCGTTGCGTTTGATTACCAGCTTGGAGTCCTGTCCGCCTATTTCAATGATGTCGGCATCAGGCGCCAGCTCAAGTGCAGCGCGGGTCTGTGCCGTGATCTCGTTCTTGATGAGGTCTGCCCCTACCAGGCTGCCCACGAGGTACCGGCCCGACCCCGTGATGCCGACGGCCCCAACCTCGACCAGCCCGGTTCCCTTCTCCAGCAAATTCCTGAAAACCTCTTTCACGCCGGCCACCGGACGACCAGCAGTCATGAGGTAGTGCTTCGCAAGAACGCGACCTCTCTCGTCCACAATCACTGCCTTTGTGCTGGTAGACCCGATGTCGATACCGAGGTAGCCGGTACACGGTTTCGTCACAATCGGCTGGCCGCCGGAGGAACTCTCCTCCACCAGCTCCAGTCTCGGCATCTGGTAATACTGTTGGCTGGCGTCCTGGGCATCGAGCAGGATGCTGTTGGAGCGCTTCCCTATACTCAGGAGCGCTGAACCCAGCGCCTGCATGTGGAGGAAGTTTTCCGGAACAATAGCGGTGGTCTCGCTCCCGTTGCGTGTCGAGAACACCTGCTCCAGCGCCTTCACGATGGCCGCATTGGCAGCAACGCCACCTACGATGTAGATAGGCGTGGCAAAGGGTCCCTTCTTGAACGAGCCAACCATGCGCGCAACGCTCTCGCAGAGGGCAAACAGCATCGGCTCGACAGTGACGCCCTTCTGCTGCAGGTGGATGAGATCCGTCTTGGCAAACACGCTGCAGCGTGCCGCAATCCGCGGAGCAGTGCCCTTGCAGTTGAGCGCGAGCGTCGCGAAGTCGTCCATGCTTATTCCCAGTCGATATGCCTGCTGCTCAAGGAATCGACCGGTGCCCGCAGCGCACAGGGGATTTGACTCGACCTTCCAGGGTCTCCTGAGGCCGTCCTCCAGCTCGATAATGAGGGACGACTGCCCGCCGATCTGCACGATGGTCCGTGCGTCCGGGTGTGAGTGGAGAACGCCTGAGGCGATGGCGAGAGAGCTGCTGTAGTTGATCCACCCCAACTCTGGAGGGATTGCGGAGCTGCCGGAGCCGGAGAAGCCCGCAGCCACGATGTCCTCTGCAGGGACACCGTCTATCAGACGGGCGATGAGCGCGCTGACAGCGGAGCGTGGGCCAGTGCTGACCTTCTCCGTGTCCTGGCGCAGGGTCGCTCCGTCGTGATCAATCAGACAAAGCTTGACGCTTACCGAGCCGACGTCAACACCAAGATAGTATGCCATGTGCCCGAACGAGGATTGTAGCACAGTGCTCGCGTCAGCGCAGGGCGGCAGCCCGACAACGGTGTCTTTCACCCGTCTCCCGCGGCGCCAATCGGGAGCACCCGCGCCAATGCACGGGGTGGCTCCACGCACCATCGTGATGGACCGGCGCCGCCTTCTGACCCGGGCATGCCATGATAGGTCGCCTGCTAAGGCAAGCGCGCCACGTGGTAGGGACCGGCGCACGGAGGGCCATCAGTGTAACGCAGCGTGAGGTCGGTCAGGTCAAGGATAATAGACGAGAGCGTCTGCCACTGGTCTACCTTGGGTGAGCGCTCGTCCGGATGCCTGCAGATACTATCAGGATAGCTGAAGTGGTCCGTCAACGCCTCCCTGATGGTCTCCACGTTGAGTCGACCGCTCCGCGCACTGAGAAGTCGCCGCAAGCGTCGGCTACGAAAGATGGTATCCGGCAGCGTGCTCTTGCCCGTGTCGCGCACCCGGAGCATAGGCGACTCGAAGTGGTTGGCGTGGGTCAGAATGCCATCCTGCGGATAGACGAACAGGAGGTCGTTCGGGAGGTTCTCAACGTCCACAATCTCGCCACCCTGCTGACCGATGACCATGTTCATGCTGTTCGGGCCGACGTAGGTCATGAGCATCCTGAGGACGTCCGACATCCGCGTGGAGTTGAGAATGCCCCGGAGTTTGATGAGAAACGGTAGTCCGGGGTGGAATCCGTCGCTCTCCGTCCTTATGTAGTTGATGCAGACGCCGAGTCCTGACGAGTTTATTCCCCTGTGACCAACGGTGCCCGCCTCGGCATGCATAACGATAGAAGGCTTATTCTCCTGCTCAATCCGCAGAACTACGCACGTGTGCAAAGCCTCTGCCCGCCAATCCCAGTTCTGTCCCAGGATGAGATGGCCGTTCTCGGTCACTTCGGGCAGAAGGCCGAAGGAAGTGCAGCCACCGCCCGAGGAATCCCTGAGTGTGTTGGGGAGGCACGAGAACGTCAGCTCGGTGCGCGCATTCAAGGCCGCCACTTCGCGGAACTCGAGCTGGGCGCCCTCAGCGATGCCGCGCATCTCTTCCACCAGGTCGCTGTCGTACCGCTCTACGAACGGAACGAATGCCTCCACATCCGTGAGTATCTTCTCCCTGCCAACTCCACCCATGTGTTGCCACAGGTTCATGTAGAAACGCAGATTGTCGTGGACGAGCTCTCGAACCTGCTCTCCGTGTTGCCGTCCAATCTCACGCGGACTGCCCTTGAGATTCAAAACCGGTACGGTCATCGTCTCTTCCTCCATTGACTCGCGCGTTTACCCATTGCGTGGCCACTGCGGGTCAGGCTCTCTGAGCCTTCGCCATTGTACAGTCTGCGACCCTCGTCGGCCAGTAAACGCCCTGTTGCAGCACACGATTGCTGTCGGTGTTCGCTTCCTGTTACAATCGACTTCTGTCGTGACGTTCGACCTTCTGCAGTCTCGTTCGTTGTCCGACCACAAGTTCGACACCATGCAAACCACAAGAAAGCCTTCGGCGTACGCTAGAGTCTCCAGCAAGATGGGCGGACTATCTGCTGATTCCGCGTTCGTTGTGCTTGCGCGTGCCCAGGCCCTCGAGGCTCGTGGTGTCGATGTCATCCACCTCGAGATAGGGGAGCCTTGCTTCGACACACCCGTCAGCATCCGGGACGCGGGACGGCAGGCCATAGCCGACGGCCTCACGAGATACTGCAATTCCCAGGGGATACTGTCGCTGCGCGAGGAGATTGCGCGCGAAGTGCTCAAGGGGCGCGGCCTCGAGGTGTCGCCGGAGCGCATCGTCGTAGGTCCGGGAGCCAAGCTCCTGATCTTCTTCGCCCTCCTGGCGCTGTTGGAGGAGGGCGACGAGGTCATCTATCCTGCCCCCCTGTTCCCCGTCTTTCAGTCAGCCATTGGCTTCGCCGGCGCCGTGGCGGTGCCCGTTCCCCTTCGAGAAGAGCTTGACTTCAGGTTCAACCTTGACGAACTGCGTGCGCGGATAACGTCGCGCACCAGGCTCATTGTCCTCAACTCTCCACACAATCCCACCGGTGGCGTGCTCACCGTGCAGGATGTGCAGAAAATCGCCCGGCTAGCCCGCGAAAAGGACCTGCTTGTCCTTTCGGACGAGATCTACGACCACATGTACTACGAAGAGCCCCCTGCCAGCATCATGGCTGTCCCCGAGATGAGCGACAGAACCGTACTGGTAACAGGCTTCTCCAAGACCTACGCGATGACCGGCTGGCGCCTGGGATACGCCGTCATGCCCGAGTGGCTCACCGAATCCGTTGTTCGACTCCTCAACAACAGCATCTCCTGCACTCCCCACTTCGTCCAGGTCGCCGGACTCCAAGCGCTGATGGGACCTCAGAGCGACAGCCAGGAGATGATGCGCACACTCAGAGGGAAACGCGATATCATGGTGCAGGGCTTGAACGCGATTCCCGGCATGAGCTGTCGTGTGCCCCTTGGCGCCTTCTATGCCTTCCCCAATATTCGCCGACTCGGGCTTTCCTCAGCCGAGCTTTCGACGGTTCTCCTGGCGGAGGGCGGCGTTGCCACCTTGCCCGGCAGTGCATTCGGTCCCGAAGGCGAAGGATATCTTCGCCTCTGTTTCTCAACTACTGTCGAGAACATACGCGAGGCACTTGACCGCATCCAGCGTGTGGTAGCGCGCCTGTAGCCCCCGGTTATCTGTCGGCTGCGCCTCCTGCTACCCTCGGAAACCCTCTCCATCCACGGTTCAGTGAGTTGGCACGTCCTCGAGGTACGCTATTCAGCTGACAGGTTGCGGAATGCCGCCTGGACAAGCTCGGGCAGCGCAGGGTGTATGTGCACGCCTTTCGCGATCTCGTCCGCGTGGCCGCCGGATGCCATGGCGTTGGTGACCTCCTGGACCAGCGAGGGAGCATGTGGCCCGATAACATGGAAGTCCAGTATTGCATGTGTGTCGCGATCCACAATGGCCTTTGCGAAGCCGTCTGTCTCCATCATCGCTTCGCCCGTGGCGCTATCCGCATATCGGGCCCTGCCGATGAGGACGTTGTGTTCCCGGGCAGCCTCCGCTGCGGTGAGCCCCACGGCAGCTATCTGTGGATAGGAATACACTGCATGCGGCGCGGCGCTGTAGTCCATCGTCTCGTTCTGTCCGGTGAATGCGTTTCTTGCTGCGAGCGAGGCTTCCAGGTTGGCAATGTGGCGGAACATGTAGCGTCCGTTGGCGTCACCGACTGCGTATATCCCGGGCATGCTGGTTTCCATGCTGCCATTCACCTTCACGAAGCCTCTCTCGTCTATGCCGACGCCGGTCTTCTCCACTTCGAGGAGGTCGGCGTTGGACCGCCTGCCCGTCGCCACCATGACGGTGTCCGCCATCACGGCGAAGCGCCCACCCGAGCATTTCTCTTTCACGAGCAGCCTGACGTCACGCTCTTCCTTCGCGACCTCTTCAATGTCCACATTAGTCAGCACCTGCATGCGCTTGCTGAGGGCGTTCTTCAGAAGGGCTGCGAGTTCCGGCTCTTCTCCGGGCACCAGGCGTTCGGTTGACTCGAGGAGCGCGACCGATGTGCCCATCGCTGCGAAGAAGTGTGCGTATTCGACGCCGATGTAGCCCCCACCGATGATTGCCATGCTGCGTGGCACGCTGTTGAGTTGAAGCAGCGTCTCCGTCGTCAGGTACTCGGTGGAGTCCAACCCGGGTATGGGAGGTGCGTACGGCCGTGACCCCGTCGCAATGAAGAACCGGTCTCCCCGGATGCGGTCCCCGCCCACTTCCATCTCGTACTCGCCGACAAAGTGGCCCTCTCCTTCACGGAACGACAGGCCTCGAAGCTCGGAAATCGCCTCGCCCATCTGCCGCTGCGCTTCCTCCACGCTATGGCGCATGCGCTGCATGATGAAAGGGAAATCGATGGTTCTTATGTCAGCTTCAACTCCCAGCTTCCGCGCTTCCTGTATCTCAACGATCCTGTCTGCCGGAAACATGAGCATCTTGGACGGGATACACCCGAGGTTGGGACAGGTACCCCCCAATGGTCCCTTGTCGACAAGTGCGACCGACAGCCCGCGAAAGACAGCCTCATAGACCACGAACATGCCCGAGCCCGAGCCTACCACAACTGCGTCATACTTCCCGGGCATCACATCCACCTCGATCTCCGGTCAGGACACACTCCCAGCCTGTCTCTCCAGCATGTCGGGACATCACGTCACAGTTAAAGGCGATCCAGCAGCGTCTCTATGCGCGATTTCAGGTCCCGCTCAGAAACCGCTCCAACGCTCATGTCGGCGATACGTCCCTGGTTGAAGAGCAACACGGTCGGTATGCTCATGACCTGGTATTTGCGTGACGCCAGGGGATTCTCGTCGACATTCAGCTTGCAGAACACCACCCGACCGGCATACTCGCCTGCGAGTCGCTCGGTCACGAGTGCGAGGGCTCGACAAGGGCCGCACCACGGAGCCCAGAAGTCCACAAGCACGGGCAGAGGCGACTTGAGCACTTCCGCCTCGAACGTGGCATCACTGACCACCTGGACGCCAGCCTGGCCCTGACGCGCTTCAATTCGCACGCGGATAAGAATGTCTCCCTCGATATCGTCAGTGATTTTCAGCGCATTTCGAAGCAGCACCGTCTGGCCGCTCTGCGTGCCCGACGGCACATTGACCTGAAGCCGCTTGCCATTGCGCGGGAGCACCCTTGTGACACCCGTCTGCGCCTCCGCATGCGATAACGTCAGCTCATACGTGACTGGTCCGGTCACTTGGCCGTCCCCTTCTGCCGCGGCGCTCATCGCGCCGGGGCTCCACAAGGGCCTGCAATCAACAACTCGGGATTCCTGCCATCGCGTCCAGTCATCCCACTCCTCTATCCCTTGGTCTCTTCACCTGAATCAGCGGCGGGCGCCTTCGGCTTCAGTCGCAGCGTCTTCTTCACTATCTCCTTCTCGCGATCGTAGTTGATGACGCGCTGCAACATGATTTTCTGGGCCTGCACCGGGCCCGCTCCATGCCACGTGCCGACGCCGTGAAGCCCGGCCGTCCAGTTCTGCAGGTGCTTGTGTACCTTCATCACGTTCTCGGCTGGTTCATCTCCTCCGAAACTATAGAACTCTTCCACATAGGCTTTCGTCTCAGGATTGTCCAGTTCCTTGAGAGACGGCAGTGTGACGATGAGGCCGCCGCCTATGTCCCCCGCAAGTGCCATTACGCGCCAGAATGCGTTGCACACATTCAGCTTGGACACGTTGCCCATGAGCTCATCCGGGAGGAACACGCCCGAGCCCTTCGGTTCCTCGGACCCCTTGTAGGCTGCCGCCAGTCCACAGGAGCGACAGGTCTCTCGCAACGCGACCATCTCGGCGAGTTCCTCGTTGATGTGCGGCACGTTCTGCAGGCCCTTGTACTCCTGAATCAACTTCGCGCTGCCGATTATCTGGTTCATGAAGCCCACCTTGCATGTTCCACCACATGTCATGCGGTGGGTTCTCGCGAAGCGGGTCACGAACTCGCCCGAGTATGCATATTCGCCGCAGTGGAATACCCTTTCCCACGGCACGAAGACGTTGTCAAAGATAATCATGGATGTCTCTCTCTGGCCATAGAGCGGGTTGCCTAGCTCCTCGATATCGTCCGCAAGATCCCGTTCGGCGGAGAAAGGGGTGTACTGACACACGAACGTAATCCCGGGCGCATCCGGCGGCGTGGCGAACGCAACTGCGTAGTCGGCTTCGGCTGCCGAGTGCGCCGACTGTGGCAGCACCACTATCTCGTGACTGGCGAAACCTCCGCTGATGTTTATCTTAGCGCCCTTCACGACTATCCCCTTGTCGTTCTTCTCGACGACCTTGACTGACAGATACGGATCGGGCCAGTTCTGGGCTCGCTTATTGCGCGGCCCGCGTGGCTCGGTCAGTGCGCCGGCGACGGACAGGTCTCGAGTCTGCACCATCTTGAGATACTCGAGAAAGCGCGGGTGATACGAGGTTCCGATATCCCTGTCCATCTCCCAGGTGGTACTCCACAGAGAGTGGAAACAGTCATAGCCAACGCAGCGGTAGATGCAGGTGCCGAGATTCTCGGACGTGAAGGTGCCTGCCTCGGCCTTCCGAATGAGGTCGTCCACGCTCCTGCTCACGTATGTGTAACGATTGACCGTGTCGTTGATGAGGGGCGAATAGGCTGTCATGATGTCCCGACTGGCGGGATCTTGCGCCCATTCGTAGCTCGCCTTGTTCGCCTCGACCACTGTCCTGGTGTTGGGGTTATCAAGGATGTTCTCGACTCGCTTGCCGTTCATGAAGACACGGGGCTTCAACAGTTTGAGGCTTTCTTCAAATTGCTCTGGAGTCATCAGTGGCATTGTTCCTCCTCCGGCTGTTCCGGCGGCTGCTGTCGCATTACGGCTGGCAAGGCAGGGCACAGGAGCCGGGATAGCGTCGTGTGATGTACCATTATACCCCGTGCATTCAGTAACTTTCGCCCCGGATGCCCGCGTCAGCAGGTGCCGAGGTAGTGTTCCCGGTCTTCCAGAGAGGACCGTGTGGAGCCCATCGGGACGGAAACAGCTAGTTCCGGTCCCTGTCTACAGAAACAGAGAGAAAGGAGAAGAATGAGACTTGTAAGGATTGACTGGAAAGGGAACTCCAAATGGGGCATTGTGGAGGCGGACTCTGTGTTCTCGTTGGAAGGAGACCTCTACGGGGACTTCACTCGAGGTGAGCGGCTTTGCGCGCTGAGTGAAGCGACGTTGTTGGCGCCGGCGCAGCCGGCGACAATCATCTGCTGCGGCCTCAACTACACGGACACAATCGACCAGCTTCAAGTTGAGACGCCCACGGAGCCTGCCCTGTTCTTCAAACCGCCTTCCTCTCTTGTGAACCCGGGGGAAGATGTCTACGCACTGCCAATCTCGAATAACGTTTGCTATGAGGCAGAGTTGTGCGCGGTGATGAAGCGCAGGGCGTGGAGAGTCAGCGAGTCCGAGGCACTCGACTACGTGCTCGGCTTCACCTGCGGCAATGACATGACTCTGTTCGACCTGTATAAGCTTGACGGTCGTCTCACCAGGGCCAAGGGCTACTACAAGTCGGCAGCGCTCGGGCCGGTGCTGGTCACCGACGTGGCTCCCAACGCGCTACGAATCCAGGGCAGGGTCAGCGGTGAGACAAAGCAGGACAGCAACACCAGCAGGCAAATATTCAACACCGCGAGGATTATCAGCCACATATCGCAGTTCACTCCTCTGCTGCCCGGTGACGTGGTTTACACAGGGACGCCCAAGGGCGGCCATTGCCCCGTGAAGGTCGGCGATGTCATTGAGATTGAAATCGACGGCATCGGTATCCTCACGAACAAGGTAGCCATGGGCTGAATTCCTGCAGGACGTCCGGCGTCTCGCCCGCCTGGCGGGCGGGACGCTGATACGCCCACGCGCAGACATTTCGCGTGGTCATTGGCATCGTATTGCGCCCCGGCGGGCGTCGTTCGCGCGACCAATGCCATGGTGCTAAACTTCGCCAGAATAGCACCGTTACGTGGAGGGCAGTACGTTGGCTTACTCGCCGGGTACACAAAACAAGCCGAAGCCACAGAAAGGTTCACAGAAGAAAGCCGTCCTTGTCGTCGCGCTGGTGTGCGTGGGTGTAGTGGCAGCCATCCTTCTGATGAATGGAGGGCGTCTCACCGTCGACTCCGCTGTGGCTGACCCGGCGCCCGTTGAGGAAGAGGAAACCCCTGCTCCCAATCACGTTCCGGTGATTGTCGGCCTCACTCCGGCCACTGACCGTATCACCCCTTTTGACTTGTGCGTCGTGGAGTGCGAAGCCATCGACGAGGACGACGACCCCCTGACGTACACATGGTCCTCCGATCAGGGAGACGTTTACGGTGAGGGCGCCAGCATTGAGTGGGGCGCTCCTGACTCCGAGGGTCTATACCGGCTGTCGGTGACCGTGGACGATGGGCGCGGTGGCACAGCGGATTTCTCGACGTCGCTGCGTGTCAAGACAAACTACGCCCCCGAGATACTCTCGATGACTTCCTACGTGGATTGGGTCGTTCCTGAGTCAAGCTGTTACATCTCGTGCGTCGCCGAAGACGATGATGGCGACAAGATCTCCTATGAGTGGACCGCCACCGGCGGTGAGTTCCTTGGCGAAGGCAACGCCGTTATCTGGGTGGCGCCTGAAGCTGCCGAGTCGTATTGGATTACCGTCTGGGCACGGGACACATACGGTGGCGAGAACAGACACGCCATGCCCATCAATGTCACCTTCGCTGAGCCTCCGCATCTTGGCGAGTTTCTCGTGACTGCCAACAACACCGACATGCTCAAGAGAAAGGGGGACGCGTGGGCCATTTTCCGCGGCCGCTCATGCACGATTGAGTGCGTCGTGGAGGAGGGCGACGGCCCGTTCACCTATGAATGGAGCGTTGACCAGGGGATACTCAAAGCAGATGGAGCCGCCGCCACATGGGAGGCGCCCGACACTAGAATCTCCGCTACGATTGTCGTGGAAGTCTCGGACGCCCACGGCAACAAGGCCAGCGGAAGCGTGCTCATATACGTCGAAAAGTGTGGTTGTGCCTTCTAGGAGGCACTGAGCGCGTAGAGTACTCTGCCTGCGTCCGTGCGGCTGCTCACGATCTGGCACGCCTCCAGGTGCTGAAGGTGCGCAATCGCCTCCCCGGTTGCAAAGAGTTTCTGGATGGGGTGCACATCATCCCAGTGTTCGTACCTGAGGTCCCAGCCAATGAGCGGCGTGACGGTCGCCGCGTCCTTCTCCCCATCCTTCAGGGCGGCAACAACCTCTTCAAGGCGTTGCGCGTGATGCTGCTTCAGTTCCTCGATTCGTGCGGCACAGTCGTCAATCATCGAGCGGTGTCCGGGAAGCGCGCGCACGAGATTAAGTTGAGCGGTAGCATTCAGACTCTCCAGGTAGCGCCCCAGCGAGTCCGGCATCCCGAGCCACATCGTGATGTTGGGCGTGATATCTCCAAGAATGTGGTCGCCGCAGAAGAGCACGTTGGCTCCCTCTAAGAGCAGACACATGTGACCCGGAGTATGGCCCGGCGTATGGACGCACCGAAGAGCGTACTCGCCCTTCCTGAGTGCGTCGCCATCGTGGACAACCGTGTACGGGAAGTCACGTTCAGGGCCATAGATACGGCCGGGATGCTTCTCCATGGCCACCTTCAAATCGCGTGGCAGCATACCGTGCGACTCATACACGCGGCCCATCTCCTGCCAGTAGCTGTCAGCCGGCCGTGCAAGCGGCATGTCCGGCTCATTGAAGTACACGGTAGTGCCGTTCCTCGCCAGAGATGATGCAAGCCCAAGATGGTCTGCATGAAGGTGGGTGATGAAGTAGTCGACTGAATCCGGCGAGTTGCCCAGTTCCGCAAGCATGCCCACAAGGGCTTCCTTGCACTCCCGCCGGTTGAACGCGGTGTCTATGACAAGTGGCCTTTCGCCATCGCTCACAAGGTAGCAGTTGGTCGCCTTCAGCGGGCTGTGAGGTAGAGGCACCTCCAACTTGAAGACACCGGGCAACAACTCCTCAATCAAAGTGGACTCCTCTCAGTTCGCAGTGGCCGACACCATCGCGATGACTACCGGCGCCGTCCTCTCGCGTCTGCCCGGCGAGACTCCATGCGTCGACACTTCATGGCGGACGCGCCAAATGCCGGAACTTCGTGGATACCGGCCGGCTTCTCAGCGCGCGATTCATCCGACGAGCGACTGCCTGCCCTACGCATATCACCGGGCACGACAGCCGATTGTAGTACGCGCTGCCCGTGTACGACAAATCAGCAGCCGTATATAATGGTGCCGTATCCGGCGTCAGCGCCCGTCAGGAGGTGAGCTACAGCAATGGCAGAACTCTCAGAACTGGAGATGCTCGAGAAGCTCCGGACTTTCAATTCCCCCAGCGTGGGAAACGTCGTCGCCTCGTACCCGCAGCACCCACATTGCCTCGGACTGTATGACCCGTGGTATGGCAGGTGGTATGCCGACGATTCGGTCTCGTGCCTCTTCCCGGAGCTCGGGCCGGCCATCGGATTCGCCGTGACAGTTGTGTTCGGTCTCGTCGACCCGGACCAGCCGGCTGCCTCGTACCTCGATTTCGTGGACTTCCTCCTGGCCGCGAGGAAGCCGAGTATCGTCGTTTGCGAGGCGCAATTCCCTCCGGAGGTCCTGTGCCGGGCCGGCATATTCGGCGGGCAGTCCGGTGCTCTCTACAAGGCCTGTGGCGCTGTTGGCCTCATCACGAATAGCCCGGTACGAGACGTGGATGAAATGCGCGAGCTGGGCATTCAGCACGTCGCCCGCGGCGTGACTTCCGGGCACGGAAGCCTGGCGCTTCGAGCCTTCAACGTGCCGGTGAGTGTTGCGGGCATGGATGTAGCCCCGGGTGACATCGTTCACATCGACGAGAACGGCGCGTGCAAGTTTCCTGCCAACAGGCTCGCGGATGTGTGCGAGCACATAGACGCATTCTCCGAAGAGGAAGAGGAGCACTCCGCCCTGCTGCTTGCGGCCACCGACGGTGCAGGTATCAAGGCCGCGTGGCGCAAGGTCATATCGAAGGGTGTGGGTCTCGATGACAGGTCGTTGGGCTAGCATTGCGCCGGGGCCGGTGCGATAGCGCCGTATCGCAACCCCGTCGGAGTGCGGCCGGTGGATGGCATGTGTCCTCTGCTATCTGCGCACCATCGGGAGACGGCAACACCACTGGTCACTCTGGCTCGAAGAGGGGCGACTCCCTCGCACGTGGCCTACTAGTGCGACAGAGCCGAACACTCCAGCCCGAGCCGGCGCAGGAGGGTGCACGCGCTGTCGGCCTCCTGCTCCTCGCACGGCGGTGTGCCCGCAAGTCCGTAGTCCCTGCCCAGCAGCCGATACTTGTGCTCTCCGAAGCGATGGTACGGCACGAATTCCACCAGCGGCATGCGCGGCAACCTCAGCAGGTACTGCGCGAATGAGCGCAGGTCGTCTCCACTGTCGTTACAGCCCGGGACCAGAGGGTAGCGTACCGTCACATCGGGGTGTATGTGCATCAGCGCACGCAGATTGTCCAATATCAGTTCGTTGGGCACTCCAGTAAGCTCGACGTGTCGCGCGCGGTCCAGCTGTTTCACATCGAAGAAGACATGATCGGCAGCCTTGGCCACTGACAGGAAGGTACGGGTGTCAGCGTGACCGCATGTCTCGATGGCAGTATCCATGCCATGCTCTTTGAAAGCCCGCAGCAGGGCCTCCGCGAAGTCGGGCTGATACGTCGGCTCTCCTCCTCCGAGCGTGACGCCCCCTCCGGACCTTCTATAGAACGGGGCGTCGCGCAACACTGCCGCCAGAACCTCTTCGACGGACATCTGCCTACCGCTGATGCTGCGGGCAGCGTTGGGACATGCGGCGACACAGGCGCCACACTTCGTGCATAGGGTGAGGTCATACGAGAGAGAGCCCTCTCCCGCCGTGGTGAGAGCGCCGGATGGACATGCCGGCACGCAGTTCAGACACAGCGTGCAGCGGTCTCCATCATAGAGCAGTTGCGGCTCATGTCGCTGTGACTCCGGATTGGAGCACCAGACGCAACGTAGCGGACAGCCCTTCAGAAAGACAAGTGTACGCAGTCCCGGTCCATCCTGGAGGGAGAACCTCTGGATGTCGAAGATTGCCCCACCAGCCATCTAGAGGCCGTGCTCCGTGCGGCGGATGATCTCTTCCTGCACGTCAATATGCAACTGCGTGAAATACGCACTGTAGCCCGCCACCCGAACCAGGAGGTCCGCGTACTCCTCGGGATTCTCCTGCGCATCACGAAGCGTGCACGTGTCCACGAGATTGAATTGCGCGTGCCAGCACCCGACGTCGCACAGACCCCGCACGAACGATGCCATCTTGCGCAGACCGTCTGGACCCTCAACCGACTGCGGACTGAGCCTGAGGTTGAGAAGTGTGCCGTTGCGGAACGGCGCAAGGTCGAGCTTCCCCACTGAGCGCGCGAGCGCGGTCGGTCCAAGACGGTCGTTACCCTGCGCTGGAGATGAGTTGTCAGCAAGCGGCAGACTCGCCTTGCGACCGCTCGGCAGTGCACCGACAACCGAGCCGAACGACATATGGGAGTTGACACCAACATTGCCGGACTGTGCCTGACCGCCGAATATGTTGTAGTACTTCATCACCTCATCGTTCGAAACGTGCGCCGCAGCCCTCGTGATGTCATCAACGTAGTCATCGTCGTTTCCATATTTCGGACCATCGTGCAGCAGCATGGTCCTCACGTCCTCATGCCCCTCAAAGTCATTCTCGATGGCCGTCAGAAGTTGACTCATGGTGAGGCGCTGCTCATCGAAGACCAGCTTCTTGATAGCGGCCAGGGAATCACCCGTGTCGGCGATGCCGATATTATTCACTGCAGGCCCGAAGTTGTAGACAGCGCCGCCCTTCTGCAGCGGTCGGCCGGACTTGATGCAGCCCTCTGTAAGTGACGAAAGAAACGGAGAACACAGCAACTCACTATACGCGGTCTCGGCAATCGCGTTGACCACGAACATGTGCCGAATCATGTGACCCAGTTGCGACTTGTAGGCCTCAACAACCTGCTCGAAGCTCGTGAACTGTCGCGCGTCTCCCGTGGGCAGGCCGACCTGTTTTCCGGTGCGTCGCCACACGCCGTCGTTCAGTGCGAGTTCCAGCGCTGCCGGCAGATTAATAAACCCGCCTGTGAGGTGAGTGCCTTCTTTCCCCTGGACCCGGGGCTCGACACAGCCCATGATGGCGAAGTCGCGAGACTCGTTGACGCTCAGTCCTTTGCACGCCATCGAGTAGGAGATGAGGTCCTCATTGTAGAATTTCGGATGCCCTGTACCGAGCCGTGAAAGCTCGCACGCCTTCAACACGAACGCTTCCGGCGAGTCAGGATGGATACGTACTGAGATGTCAGGCTGCACGATGCGAACGTCGATCATCGCGTCAATGCAGATGTACGACAGTTCATTCGTGGCGTCTCGCCCGTCGACAGTCCTGCCGCCCAGGTTGAAGTTCTGCCATTGAGGCACGCCGGTGTAGAACTTCGAAGTGTCGGCGTTGACGAAGAGCATCGTCTCGGAGAACTTGATGAAGAGACTCTCAATCAGCTCGAGTGCCTCTTCCCTGTCCTGCTCGGTTGTCAGATAGGGAATCATGTACTGGTCGAACCGGCCGGGCGAGAGCGAGTGTCCACTCAACTCGATGCGCACGGCGAGATGGGTGAACCAGAATGCCTGTACCGCTTCGTAGAAGTTGCGCGGCGGGTTGTACGGCACATGCGAGCACACCTCATGGATGCGCATCAGTTCCGCGCGCCTGGTCTCATCGGTCTCGGCATGGGCCCTCTCAAGGGCGAGTGCCGCGTAGCGGCCTGCCAACTCGACGAGACACTGCAGGGACATGCGGGCCGTCTCGTAGAAGAGCGCCTTCGGGACGTTGTCGGTGTCGGTCATATCCAGCGCTGCAGCATGCTCGTCAATCTGCTTGAGGATGCCCTTGATGCCGCACTCCAGGACTCTCCGGTAGTTCGGCACGACAGTCCCGATGCCCTTCTGGATGAGTGAGTAGTTGTCGATAAGACCTGTCGAGCGCGTTGGCCACACCCCGGGTTCGAGGTAGATGAGATTCGCCGAGTCCTCGGGGCACTGCGCAAACAGTCGTTCAGCAATCGTTCTCCCCTGCCAGAACGGCAGGATGTCCCGACGCAGCTCGTCCTTGTCCTCGTCCGAAATATCGAGTGGGTCCCACGCGCGAGTCGCCACTGTGTCCAATTCAGCATCCAGCCAACCCGCCTGTACTTCGGGATACAGCTGCGCTCCTCGCGGCTTGAGAGTAGGACTCCCCACGATGAGTTCGCCGGGCGCGATATCGACGGGCAATTCCGTGAGCAGGCGATACATCGTCTTGCCCCAGACCGACACGAGAGGTTCGCCAGGATGCTGACGATGTGTTGCCGTCACAATACGGGCGCGGTTTATGTCAACTGACGGTTTCCGCCCTACCATCCGCTCGCGGAGCCGACTGACACGTTCATTCATGGGTCGTCACTCCTGGTCTCAGCGGTGAGGCCGGGCACTAGCTTGAGGCGGGCCTCACTGCGAGTTCTCTTCAGCGAAATGTATCACGGCCTGACCCCGAGCCGCCACTTCGGGCCAAGCTGGGTCCGCGTCAGTTCCTGTGCGCCTCTCACAAACTCGCACAAGATGGAACGCGTCTCTCTCGGGTCGATTATCTCCTCAACATCGAACGCTTCTGCGGTGCGGAAGGGTGAGAGGTACGGCTCGAAGCCCTGCTCCAGTTCCAGCCGCTTCTCCTCAGGGTTCTCGGCAGCCTGGATCTCTCTCCTGTACGCGGCCATAACTCCACCCTCGATTGGCAGCGAACCCCAGTCGCCGGAGGGCCAGGCGTAGCGGAGATTCAGTGGAGACACTGAGCCATGGAGGGCGCCGGCAACTCCAAAGGACCGCCTCAGAATGACCACCTGGCCAGGCACTGTCATCTGTGCCATGGCGAATGCAAGGCGGGCGGACTTGCGCTCGATGCCCTGATGCTCCGAGTCAGGTCCAATCATGAAGCCCGGACAGTCCACCAGGTAGATGACGGGAAGGTGAAACGTGTCCGCCATGTCGATGAATCTCATCATCTTTTCGCAACCGGCGGCCGTTTGCGCGCCGCCGAGGACACGACAATCGTTGCTCATCAGTGCTACCGGGTAGCCATCCAGGCGCGCGAGCATCGTCACAACGGAGCGCGCATACAAGGGGGCTATCTCGAACGTCGAATCCTTGTCGACGATGTGCTGGATGAGGTCGCGAATAGAGTACGTGCGACGTCGGCCGCGCGGGATAATCGACAGGAGCTCCTCATCCCGGCGCTCGCAGTCGTCGTCCGTCTCCCGCCATGGTGGCTGTTGCCACACATTCTGTGGCAGGTAGCTCAGGAACTGACGTATCAGACGAAATGCCTCGTGTTCGTCCTCTGCGACGTTGTCGACAACACCGCTCTCGCAGGCGTGCACCCTGTAGTCGCCGAGCTCTTCCTTCTTGATATCGCGATGCAGAGCCTGTTTGACGAGAGGAGGTCCAGCGACGAAGAGTTCGCTTGTGCTCTTCGTCATCACGCTCCAGTGCGACGCGGCGACACGGACCGGCGGCTCACCCCCTAGCGAGCCGAGCGCGGCGGATACCACCGGAACATGTGCCATCAGCCGGTGCCAGGGACCGAAGAGGTGTGGCCCGCCAAGCAGCACGGTGCGGCCCTTCGCCCGGATACTCTCCACACTACCACCCGCCGAGTCGAGCAGGCGGATATACGGGAGACGTCGATCGACAGCCATCTGCTCTATTGAGAAGCGCCCCGCACCGACGAAGCTGGTTGGGTCTCCCCATCCACCCCTGATGGTGAAGTCACCTCCGTCGACAGCTACAGGCCGGCCATCAATCCGGCCGGTTCCAATGACCCTTGCGACGTGTGTGAAGTCCTTGAGACTGCCGTCTTCGTTGTACTCGGCCTTGCCGAACAGCGTGCCGATTTCTCTGAACGACGCCTTGTCAAGCAGCGCCTCGATGCGTTCACGGACCGTGAGGCGCCCCTTCGCATGCTGCCTTGCAACTCCCTCATCTCCACCCATCTGCATCGCCATCTGTCGGCGGATCTGTAGCTCCTCAACCTCTGGCTGCCAGCTCATATCGTCGAACCTCCTCCCCTGTCTGTGGCAATGATGACACGGGAATGCGACAGGCGCGGCATGAATACTACCACAGCGCCGACGCAAGGCATTCCAGCTTTGCGTTCGATTTACAGGCTACCACGTATATGCTATCTTTCGTAGCTAGTGCCACCCATCCATCTCCGCAACGTGATTTCTCACTTCCAGGAGGACAGGACATGATAACCAGCGACCAGTACAGAGAACGTATGGCCAAACTGAAGCCGAACGTCTACATGGGCGGCAAGGTAGTGGACCGGTTCGACCCGAAGCTGCTCGGCGGCATGAATGTGATGGCGATGACCTATGACCTCGCCTATGACCCCGAACTCGACGGTATTGGCGTTACGACATCCCATCTGACAGGTGAGCGTATCAACCGCTTCACCCACGTCCACCAGAGCGTGGAGGACCTGTTCAGCAAGCAGAAGATGACCCGGCTGTACTGCCAGGAGGTCGGCGGTTGCATACAGCGCTGCATGGGTATCGATTCTCTCAATGCGCTTTCGGTCGCCACGTACGACGCCGACCAGAAATACGGAACCAAGTACAATGAGAACTTCATCAACTTCATGAAGAGGGTCCAGAGCGAAGACCTCTCGCTAAACTGCGCGCAAACGGACGTCAAGGGCAACAGGCCGAAGCGCCCCCATGAGCAGGCGGACCCCGACCTGTATCTTCGCGTGGTCGAGAAGAGACCGGACGGCATCATCGTCAATGGCGCGAAGGCACACAACTCGTGCTCGGTGTACGTTGACGAGATAGTCGCTATTCCCACCCGGAACATGACGGCTGAAGAGCCCGACTGGGCTGTTGCCTTCGCGGTGCCGTCGGATTGGGAGGGCGTAACGCTCGTCAACGCTGCATACTCTCCCCCACCACGCAAGAAGCTCGAGGCTCCCTTCAACAAGACCGGCATCAGTCACTCCATCACGGTGTTCGACCACGTGTTCGTGCCATGGGAGCGTGTCTTCCTGTGTGGCGAGACGGACATGGCGGGCAAGCTCGCCCTGCTGTTTGCGCTCTATCACCGACACAGCTACACCGGCTGCAAGGCCGCCGTGTCAGAGATATTCACCGGCGCGACGGCGCTGGCCGCCGAATACAACGGCATCGCGCGTGCACAGCACGTCCGCCACAAGCTCGCCGACATGATTCAAGTCGTTGACCTCATATACGCAGCAGGCATTGCCGCAGCGGTCAACTCAAAGAAGACGCCTTCGGGCACTCAGGTCCCCGATACGAACTACTGCAATGCCGGGCGGATGCTCGCGGGTGACGCTATCTACCACGAGTTCGAGTCCCTTGCCGCGATAGCCGGTGGCCTTGCTGCCACGCTTCCTCCGGAAGGCGACTTCTACGATGAGAAGATCGGTCCGTACATGGAGAAGTACATCATGCGGAATCCCGATATCTCTGCTGAGAATCAGCATCGGGCATTCCGCCTCTTCCAGGACATGATGGCATCGACGTGGGGTGGCCACAAGCTGATTGACTACCTCCACGGTGGCGGTTCACCTGTTATCGAGAAGGTCGCCATCTACCGCGACCACAACCTCGAGCACTCGAAGGACATTGTCAAGAAGCTGGCCGGCATCCCCTTCGAAGGCAGCAGCATGAACATCGACCGCGAGCCACCCGCCTGGCTGTAGAAGCCACATCCTCAAGCACACAAAGGGGGCAGGTGCTGGAACCTGCCCCCTTTTCTCGTCTCCCGGCACCCGTCAGTTGTGTACCTCCTTGCTCTCCAGGGTGAAGAGGCGCGTGGTAGCCGAGGAATGTCGCACACGCAACCCGCAGCTGCCTACGGGGACACGAGGCGGTCCTAATGTAGGGGCGGACCTCCGTGTCCGCCCGTGGTGGTACGGTGGTTCCGGATGTAGGGGGCGTTCGGGAACGACCCGGCGACCGATGAAGGTCGCGGCAACAGCCCGCGCTTGCCTGCGGGGACATGGTGGTGGGGTGGTTTCGTATGTAGTGGCCAGGCAGGCCTGGCCCGTCGCTCCGTCGCCACACAACGGAGCATAGGCCAACACAGTCGTGATTGACACTCTACCCCGCGGGGCGACGCATGCATCGCCCCAGATAGCCACCCTTCGCTCCCACCGCGGGCAGGCGCAGAGGCCTGCCCCTACATTCGGACCACCGCACACCTACCGGGCACGTGCAACGTGTCCCTACATCACGCGCCGTGTTCATCCTGTCTGTAACCACAACCATGATCGATGCACCACCCGACGGGCGAGGCATGCCATCGCCCCTACAGATACGTGTTGTTCCTCCTCTGTCTCATTTGCCGACGCGGAAGCGCTATTCGTAGGGGAGAGGCATGCCTCTCCCGTAGCGCCACTGATACGCGCCACCGTTGGCCGCCATCACGATTGATTCCCGGGTACAGGGCACATTGCGCCTGCGCTTCGACAGTCAGGGGAGCGTCCGCAAACACAACCATGATTGGCTCACCACCCGACGGGCGACGCATGCGTTGCCCCTACGGTTACGATTGGGCTCCTGGTCACCTGCCTCTCCTGCATGCGGACATTTTCGCTGAACGCTTAGGGGAGGACAGAATCGTAGACCGTTAACACAATTGTGGGTTCCATTGACTTCACCTCCGCTAGCCTTTACTCTGATACCGTGATGCTGATGTCGCGGCCACCCCAGGCCAACCTTGTCAATGCAAGCTCTTCCACGTGGGAGGCTTAAGATACCGTCCGGCCTTGGGACTGGCACCGGGGAGAGGGGATCGGAATCTACACCACAGGCTCTAACGCCTAAGGGGCACGTCTGATTCCCCTCTCCCGCGACATCGTTGGGAGACTGTACACCAAGATACAAGGGGCACGTTGCACGTGCCCGGTGGGCGCGGGGTGGAGGTTCCGGATGTAGGGGGCGTTCGGGAACGACCCGGCGGTCAATGAAGGTCGCGGCAACAGCCCGCGGTTGCCCGGGGGGACACGGTGTGTGGCGGACATGTAGGGGCCGTTCGGGAACGGCCCGGCCGTTGTCTGAAACCGCGGTTGTAGCCAAAATCCTACCGTCGAAGCCTTTCGGCCACCACCTACGTCGGCTCTCCAGAAGATACCCGCCCTATCCGTCACACAATCACCGGGCGCTTCCCGAAGCGCCCCTACACGGGATCACAACGCTTCGCCCTCTCCCTGTGGGTGGACACAGAGATCCGTCCCTACGGAAAACTGGGCATTTCATCCTACGGTCCACGCCATACTATCGGACGGGCACGTGTAACGTGCCCTACGCGGAAATCACGCAACTGCACCCTGACCACATCCATCTCACGGGCGGACGCAGAGGTCCGCCCCTACAGGAAAACCGACAATTCCGTCCTGCCGGCGACCGACTCGACCTGCGGACAGGCTCGCAAACCATCGATATTGCAACGTGAAGGTATTGACAAATGCGAGTCTTGAGTCATAGCATGGGATATGCCGATATGCGCATATCTGCATGTTAGCATATTCAACCTTCAATGAGAGAGCTGGTCAGGGCGTGCAAAGCTATATCGGCAGAGACGCGGCTTCGGATTCTGAACATCCTGATGGTCAGGGAAAGCTCGGTCAGCGAAGTCATGCAGGCGCTGCAGATATCCCAGACCCGCGCCTCACGCAATCTCGGCGCCCTCTACGACGCGGGCCTTCTGGACCTCAGGAGAGAAGGTGCGTGGGTCCTCTATTCGGTGGACAGCGATGGACTGGATGGTCATTCAGAGGAGTTGTTGAGTGCGCTTCGAAGCATGATGAAGAGCGACCGAATGGCTCAGAAGGACGTCTCAAGGCTGAGTCAGGCTAAACGCCTCGCTCAGTGAGTCGTTCATATAGTCTGTGTGCTTCGGTCTCGCGTGTAGTGAAGGATTGACAACATGAAGCTGAAGGGAGTTGCTCAATGAGAGGAGGACTCTGGGTTGTGCGACTCTTCCTCCTGTGCGCCGCGAGTTTCGTCGTGTTCAGTCCGCTTGTGGTCCGGGGTGAGGCGACTGTTCCCCAACCGGAGCGCTGGCAATACGATGTCTCCGGCCTGATGTTGCCTTCTTCGCCTGTGTACCCCACGGTCTCAGCGTATCGACAGGTGCGGATGGAACTTACCGAGGGCGGTCCCGATAAGGCGGAGCTGTCACTCACCTATGCGAACGAGGATGCCTCCGCCATCGGCGCGCTGGTACGGCGGCAGGAATACGTGGATGCCGTCAATCATGGCGGCACATTCCAGCAGGATTTCGAGCGCTGTGTCGGATGGATCCTCATAGCCCGTGACCGCGGTAGCGATGTGTCTTTGCTCCTGGCTCGCCTGAAGAATGACCATCTGGGACAACAGGTAGTTCTCGGGGAGGCTGTCAGTCAGCTGCCGGAGTGGGCGTTTGAGGGATTGACCTCAACTAGAGAGCACGTCGCTCAGATGTTGCTTGAGGCAGTCGGGATGTTGGAAGGGTGGGAATCAGCCGACGAGTACCTCAGGATGCTGAGCAGCATCGATGCCGAACTGGGCTCCCGTATGACGCTGGGGGGCACGGTGGTGGAGGAATCCGAGACGCCACCCGCGGCTCCCTTAGCTTCGCCTGAGGTGGAGACCGATAGTGCTGAGAAGCCGACCGCTCGTCCGACCGTTGTCGACGTCAGCATCAACCGCGATGATGTGAATGTGGGTGACAAGTGCACCGTCACATGCGAAGTAGAGGCAGAGAACCAGACTGCCCTGAACTACTCATGGTCTTGCTCAGACGGAGAACTCTCGATAGAAGGCCCCAAGGCCACCTGGACAGCGCCGGGCGAAGCAGGCAGATACAGCATCGAAGTCACTGTGACGGATGCCCTCGGAGGACGAGACAGCAAGACCCTCAGAGTGCGCGTGAGTGGGAGCGAGGTGGGCGCGGAGCACGATTCTGATTCCGTCGACAATCCCGGCCCCGGGTCCTCGGCTCCCCCTGAGATAGTGGGAATGTCCGCGACAGCGGAACACAAGTACCTTGAGGCATCGATGGTGGGTTACTCGCTCCTTGTCGGAAGGTCCTGCGAGATCACTTGCGAAGTCGCAGATGCTGCCGGCGTTTCGTACGAGTGGGAGTGCACTGTCGGTGAAATCATAGGCTCGGGAGACACCATCACGTGGTCCGCCCCCCACGCCGTGGGCAACGAAACAGTGACCGTGACGGTCACCAACTCGAGGGGTGAACAGGCCAGCATGACTCTCGCCTTCCACCTGACTACTTGCTCGCAGTGCTTCTGACGAAGCAATCCTGCAAGCTCTGGGGCAACTTCCGGCACGGGAGAGGTCGGCGTGGCCGCCTCCCGGAGGACCGAGCCCCCGCACATCGTCGCAACATCCTCAGGCGTTGGACTGAACCTGCTGTCGTCTCAACGCAGAACCACAGCGCAACTTGACCCTGCTATGATATTGCTCAGTCCCATGAGTCTCCGCGGGGCCTGCGTGGCTCCGACGCGGGGGCCGACAGCAACAATCAGGAGGATGAGATGAGCATGTTTGACCTTTCAGGCAAGACGGCAATCGTGACGGGCGGTGCCACTGGCATAGGATTCGCAATCGCCGAAGGTCTTGCGGCGGCGGGCGCGCACGTGGTTATCGTGAACAGGCGCCCCCCGCAAGGGATTGCGGCCGCTCAGCGCATTGTGGCGCAGGGTTTCTCAGCGGAAGCTATCCAGGCGGATGTGAGCGTCGAGGCGTCGGTGGACCAGCTTGTGACAGCCGTTCTTGAAAAGCGCGGACGGATCGACATCCTGGTCAACAGCGCCGCGGTCATCGTCAGAAAGCCTGCTAAGGATATCACGGAGGAAGAGTGGGACCGGGTGATGGACAACAACCTGAAAGGGACCTTTCTCTGCTGCAGAAATGTGGGCCGCCACATGATTGAGAGACGCAAGGGCAAGATTATCAATATATCGTCGAACGTATCTCAGGTGGTCCAGATGAATCGTTCGGCCTACTGCGTGTCGAAGGCTGCGGTCTCGCATCTGACCCGGGCTCTGGCCGTTGAATGGTCAGAGCACAAGGTAAACGTCAATGCCATCGGCCCGGGGCCGACCATTACCGAATTCAACACGGTCTACTTTGCGGAGCACCCTGAGGATCACCAGAAAATGATTGACGCGATTCCCATGGGGCGCATGGGAACTCCCGCTGACTGTATCGGCGCGGCCGTCTTCCTGGCCTCGGAGGCATCCGACTTCGTAACCGGCCAGACTCTGCTTGTGGATGGTGGTTCCACCCTGTTGTAGTCGAAGAGGGCTCGCAGGAGTCTAGAGCCGGCACAGCGTGTAGCGGTCGGTCATTCCCAGCGCGGCGGCGTGTGACACCTGTTCGCGCGGCTCCACGCCCGTGTACTGCCTGAAGACGCCCGGCCGCACGGCATCGACAAGGTCCAGGGCGGCAGCGTCTATTGCGGCCATGTCCCTGCCCACCAGGTAGCCGATATCAGGGCAGATTATCGGCCCGGGCCTGGAGTCACAGTCACAGCTCTCGGAGATGTTGTGCAGGGAGCTTACGTAGATGACTACTGTCTTCCCGGCCACACATGCTTTGGCGCTGAGGGCAAGGCCCTCGGCGAGGCTCATCCTCTCGAAGCTCATCGCGCCGGTTTTGCAGGCCTGGACGCACTTGCCGCAGCCTCCGCAGGCGGCCCTGTCGATATGCCACTCCGAGTCAACGGTGATGGCATTGTCCGGGCACACCTCGCCACACAACCCGCAGAGCGTGCATTTGTCCGCATCTCTCACGGGCACCGACATGTGGTGGATTCTGCGTTTGCTGGCCTTGGTGACCCCTCCCATACCGAGATTCTTGATAGCTCCACCGAATCCCGCCTGCATGTGCCCCTTCACATGTGACAGTACGACCATGTACTCAGCGCGGTGCAGTTCCGTCGCGACCTCGAAGGCCACGTCTGATTCAACGACTCGCACTCCCTCCTCACCTATTACCACGTCACACCCGACGGCCTCCCTGTGGAATCCGTGACGGCGCGCGACTTCCTCGTAGCCGGCCTTGTGAGAGCGCTCGCCCGGGTATGCTACAACGGTGTCGAACAGGAACGGTTTCGCTCCTGCGTCGAGCAGCGCTGAGACAACCGTGCGCACGAGTTCCGGTCGGATGATGTAGGGATTTCCAGGCTCTCCCATGTGGAGCTTGACCGGGACAATCTGTCCCGCCATGCCGGATACCCCACTCAGCTTGATTGCATCGGCCAACCGGCCCTGCTGCTCGGTGAAGTAGACGGTCGTGCTCTCATCGGACGCCTCGCGCATGACTACCTCCTGGTTGGGCTTGCCTCAGAGTTCACCCGGCCCTCTTGGGATGAGGAGAACCTGCGAATCGCGGCGGCAAGAAAGAGAGCCCGTGTCCGGCCCTGTCCGCCGATTCTATCGTGGCCTGCTCGCATTCCACAAATCGCCGGCCGCGCATCCGCTACGCGGTTCGGTCTTCGCATTCGCGGGCGAGCAGCCGTGGCTGTATAATCGGGCCATTGTCGTTCTGGAGGTGTCCATGGATGTACACGAGGCGATTCGAACCCGATGCAGCGTGAGAGACTACACGACTGATGCCATACCCGAGGAAACCCTCCTGAGGGTCCTGGAAGCTGCCAGGCTTGCCCCATCCTCGAGCAACCGGCAGGAGTGGAGATTCATCGTCGTGCGGGATGAGGCTCGCAAGAAACGATTGGCCGAAGCGGCCAACAACCAGACGTGGATAGCGGATGCCCCGGTTATCATAGGCGCTGTGGCCACCGACCCTGCGTCCATCATGACCTGCGGCGTGCCTCGCTACGCAGTAGACCTCACCATCGCGGTCGACCACATGACACTTGCTGCCGTACAGGAAGGGCTCGGGACATGCTGGATAGGCTCGTTTTCGCAGGAGCGTGTCCGCGAGATTCTCGGCGTCGACAAGTCGTGCATGGTGCTGACGATTCTCCCCATGGGCTATCCCGTGGCCAAGTCAGGTGGTGCGAAGTCACGCAAGAGGCTTGAACAAATCGTCCGCTACGAGACGGACAGCGCGTAGGGTGATAGGCCCTGCGGGCACCTTTGACGCTCGTGTGCACGCATCGTGACGCATCTTCCATCGCGCGGCGCCCCGGGGCAGCCGTCCTGAAGCTCCCGGTCGCGCTACACAAGCGCGGTCAGGAATACGGCAACGATGCCAACCAGGAAGATGCCGCCGCGTGACGCACTCATCCAGCGATGATTGCTTCTCACATCTATTGTTGCCCCACCCACACCGACCCCGTCTGCTTCCACCTACTGTTTCCGCCTCGCTCCAGCCACGCCTACGAATAAGTATGCCTCATGACGCCACGCTACCTCATTCTGTAGCCTGAACCCCGAGACCAAACCACCCTCAGTGCCAGGAGCATTGGCCCAATCTGGGGTATTGACAGCAACATGAGTCGTGTGCGAGCATCATGTAATTCTCGTAGCCCCGGCTCCCCCGGAAGATGAACGCAGCCGAGTGTGCAGGCTCCTATGCTCGCGGCGTGTTGCGGAAGGGGTTGCGTGAACTGGCGCAGGAGAGGCAGTGGTTTGGCGCCCCCTGTACATACTGCTGAGAAAAGACGGGCCGGTGCCCAACCACAAGCGGACGGAGGGTTTGTAGAGGGAAGGAAGGCGGATGCTGCGCCGGAAGAGGAGAAGGAAAGGTGCGGACAACCACAAGCAACAGTGACAACAGAGAGGCCGTGTCGCGAAACGAAGCCTGGCTCCCCGAAGATGTTTCCTGAGGCTGGCCCGGATAGCGGCTCTATGGAGTAGTAGCCATGGCACACGAGGAAGGTGGATTGTGAAGAGAGGAATGATGCAAACTGCTGTGCGAGGTATCCTCATCGTGGGGTTGTTGCTGGGAGGTCTCGCGACGACCGGCGTCAGCAATAGCGCCGCAGCGGACAGCGGAACACAGGTCGAAACCTCTAATCCTGGTGAAACAGCTGACGGGGACAATCTTCTCCAGTTCAGCTCTGTCGGCCACGTGCTCGGCTTCAGCAGAGATGGCGTCATTTTGGCTTCAGCCAGCCATATGCTGAAAACTGAATTTGTCAATGCCAACGCAGTTGCTCCCGAAGCGGACCAGAGTAGTTCGGGAGAAGCGGGTGACGGCGCGGCTCCCCTCAGCCGAGTAACGTATGACAACATCTGGGATGATGTCACGGTGATTTACGAAGCCAACGAAGGCGTCATCCTGAAGAGCACCTACTACGTCAGCGCCACAGAAGTGGGAGTCCCCGTTGACCGCATCCGCCTGGGATACAACCGTCCCGTAAGCATTGACGAGAACGGCAATCTCGTTGTTGCCTACGAGAACGGGACAATGGTGGAGAGCGCTCCCGTAGCCTGGCAGGAGATAGAAGGCGAAAGAAGACCGGTAGCAGCCGCCTACGCCCTCTATGGTGAACGCGAGGTAGGGTTTTCCCTGGGCGATTATGTGCCCGGTGTCCCGGTGATTATTGACCCGTCGTTGACCTGGAATACCTTCCTCGGCGGCAGTGGAGGTAACGGCGGCTATGCCATCGCGGTAGACGGCAGCGGGAACGTTTATGTGACAGGAGAGAGCTGGGCCACCTGGGGCAATCCGGTGCGGGCATATACGGGAGATGCCGATGCCTTTGCCGCCAAACTCGACAGCGACGGCAATCTCACCTGGAATACTTTCCTTGGCGGCAGTGGGCTTGACCGTGGCCATGCCATCGCGGTGGACGGCAGCGGGAACGTTTATGTGACAGGAGAGAGTTGGGCCACCTGGGACTCTCCGGTGCGGGCTTATGCGGGAGATGAAGATGCCTTTGCCGCCAAACTCGACAGCAGTGGCAACCTCACCTGGCATACCTTTCTCGGCAGCAGTAGTCATGAATCAGGTTATGGAGTCGCGGTGGACGGCGACGGGAACGTTTATGTGACTGGAGAGAGCTGGGCCACCTGGGACTCTCCGGTGCGGGCTTATGCGGGAGAAGCCGATGCCTTTGCCGCCAGACTCGGCGCCGACGGCAGCCTCACCTGGAATACCTTTCTCGGCAGCAGTAGGTTTGAATCAGGTCATGCCATCGCGGTCGATGCCAGCGGGAACGTTTATGTGACTGGATGCAGCCTTGCTACCTGGGGCTCTCCGGTGCGGGCATATACGGGAGGTAATGATGCCTTTGTGGTCAAACTCAACAGCGGCGGCAACCTCACCTGGAATACCTTTCTCGGCAGCAGTAGTCATGAATTAGGTTTTGGAGTCGCGGTGGACGGCTGCGGAAACGTCTATGTGGGTGGATACAGCCAAGCCACCTGGGGTTCTCCGGTGCGAGCATATGCGGGAGATGCCGATGCCTTTGCCGCCAAACTCGGCGCCGACGGCACCCTCACCTGGAATACCTTCCTCGGCGGCAGTGGTGGTGACTACGGCCGCGCCATCGCGGTGGACGGCAGCGGGAACGTCTATGTCAGTGGACTCAGCCTTGCTGCCTGGGGTTCTCCGGTGCGGGCATATGCGGGAGATGAAGATGCCTTTGCAGCCAAACTCGACAGCAGTGGCAACCTCACATGGCATACCTTTCTCGGCAGCAGTAGTCATGAATCAGGTTATGGAGTCGCGGTGAACGGCGACGGGAACGTCTATATCAGTGGAGACAGCAGTGCCACCTGGGGCAATCCGGTGCGGGCACATGCAGGGGATGGTGATGCCTTTGCCGCCAAACTGGACAGCGACGGCAACTTCACCCCAAGTCATGAGAGCCTGGACTATTTCAAGATATCGGAAGGACACGGAATCAAGTATCACGTTACGGATGACTACAACAGCCTGGACTGCAACGTTTGGGCGGCCTCCCAGTATGCAGAGAGTGGCAAGCCACACGACATAGACTTCGTCTTCACACTCGTGAAGAGCGGAGAAGAGGGGGGCTACTTCCGCAATTCCTCTTTGGGCGGCGAAGTCTCACGCAACGTGGACGGGAAGAACTTGACTCTACTGTATGCTGGATTCCCCTCCGGAAACCAGGCGAATTTCTACCTGAACTTCAGCTTACCTCGCTTCTTTGATTCCGGAGATGCCTGGACAATCGGCAATCGGGAGCACGGCGTAGAACATATCGGGGCCTACACAGTCAACGGAGCCTATTTCGGTGATTGCATAAGGGTAGCCATAGACGATTCTTCGAACACAGCCGACTACTTGAGGGGCGTCGGATACTTCGTACTGGCTAGAGATGTCGGAATAGTAGAACTGGTCTTTGATCGGGCCAACGGAGACAGCGTCCTCTATGAGTATGTTGAGCACGGGTCTCTTACCAGACACACTCTCTCGGGAACGGTTTGTGCAGACAGCGTGCCCGTTGAGGGCATTGTCGTCCAGCTTTCCAATGCAAACTGGGGGACGCGCTCTGTAACTGATTCAAGCGGCACCTTCTCAATTCAGGCCTACGGTCCAGATGTCATACTAAGGGTTGGATACGATGAAGATGGTGATGATGTCTTTGAGTTCGATGACTCTTACCCAAGACGGCATTGCGTGAACAACATCACTTCTGACATTGCGGGGTTATGCCTTGACCTACGCCCGTCTATCACCCAGGCATGGACAAGCGCTACCGTACGTGGCCCCGAGATAAGCGAATTCCCGGCAGGGACCGAATCGGTATGTGTTAACTATGACTATGACAACTTGGCAGGCTCAGTCCAGAAGATAATCTGGTATGACGGTGAACACAATCAGAAGGGGGTGGCAGAACACACGACTGAACATGAATCGGGTACGGGCACATGGACGCTCAGACACTCTGATATTTTCGGGGCGGGCGGCGATTTTTCAGCTGATCTCTTCATTGATGACATCTTGCTGGCCAGCGTGAGTTGGTCGGTTGGGGTCGAACCTATTGCTTTGGATGTCCCATTCTTAACGCAGTATCCGCCAGGGACGGCGTTCAGCGAGTCGATGAACTGTGGACAGGCCTCGTCTCTGATGATCTTCTCGTACTGGGACAACACGAGCCCAGAGGTGGAAGGCATTATTGCCATTGATGAATGGCTCAACAGCAGGTTCGGCGACCCCATCAATGACTACAACGGCTGGTACACGGATCGCACAAGGCTGGAAACCCTTGCTCGGGAGTATGCACAATGGCCATATAGTCAAGCTGCCAACGGCTGGACCCTAGACCAGGTCGAGCTGGAACTGGCAAGAGGTCACCCAGTTATTGTGGCTGTTGCGGGAGTGCTGAATGGCTACTACTGGGAGGACTCCGAGACTCCTAGCTGGCAACCAATTGAGAGAGATTACTCGGAGAACGGACACTGGCTTGTTGCAACGGGCTTCGAAGACGGCTATGTAGTGTGTAATGATCCAGGCACGGCGTATGGGCACGGCATTCGATATGATAGCGCCGATTTTGACACTGCCATGTGGGGCTGGGAAGACTCGTCCGGATGGGATGGCAGCGTGGTTGTTGTCATTCCCTCGCCCGTTGCATCATTTGATCATTCTCCAGACAACCCAGGCCTTTCGCAAGAGGTTGCCTTCAGCGCCGCGCTGTCACACGACCCAGATGGACAGTTAGTATCGTACCAATGGGATTTCGGAGATGGCTGCACAGGTTCGGGTATTCAGGTGAACCACAGCTACTCGACTCCATATGACTATGTCGCTACCATGACCGTCACTGACGATGACGGCAACCACGACTCAACAATGAAGGTGCTCCCCCTCCCCACTCTGCAAGGGGGATGGTTCACCATGCCATCTCGCGGTACCCCCCGACTAGACACAGCGAACATGAGCGACGATGACATGGAACGCATATATGAAGTAATCCGATTGGCACTTGATATTGACGAAGCCAGACTCCGGCTGTTGGGGGAAGAGAATGCAATCGACCAAAGTGCCGTAGATCGCCTCTTGAATCAGATCCACCCCGACAAGCAGGATCCGCGCCTCGTGACTACCGATATTGTGAAGGACAATGCACTCTCCCTTGAAGATGAACTCTTCATTGAATTCGTGACGGGAGTCACTCAAGCGGGACTCATCCGAATTGGGCTAGTGGTTCCAGGATTGCAGTGGGTAACGTTGGTTGGGCAGTGGTTCGACGTACTTGCAGAAGGCGCAGAGATGCTCGGACTCCAATTGGGCGAGCAGAAGACGCTAGGAGACATGGGTTCTGTCACAGTGGCTGTGCCTGGCCTAGGAAGGATGGAGGTTGTCTGGCTCCGGCCGCCCGAAGATAGGGTGATTGTCAACCTCTATTTGCAGGAGACCTCTCACCGAGGGGGCATGATTATTGCCGTGGGTGAATGGCGTGATAGGTTCACATTGAAATGGGAGGAGAATGCCTGCTCAACCCTTCCGGTGTGGAATGACTTCGAGTTTCCCCCTGCCAACAGTCTAGCCGACCCAGAATCGCTTATCGAGCATGTTCATATAGTCCGCATGCATAGCCCCGGCGGTATCACAGTGCACGATACTGAGGGCCGAATGACGGGGGTTGTGGATGGTGACACGCTGGAGGAAATCCCGGGTTCCGTGTACGACGACGAACTGGAGACCGTCATCGTTTTTGCACCAAGCGTTCCACCAAGTGAGTACGAAGTGGTCGGGGCATGCGATGGTGACTATGGTCTCGGGGTCATGTGCGTGGAGCATGGTGACAGCACTCCCTTACGGGTCACGCGCGTGCCCATCGCTGCGGACGTGAGACATCAGTACTTGGTCGACTGGAGTGCTCTCACCCAAGGCGGACAAGCCGTCACAATCAATGTCGATTCGAATGCCGATGGTGAGTTTGAGGAGACCATCGTTACAGCGCCACCAAACACACCAAGCAATCCTTCACCCGGCGATGACACATACGTTGCTCCCGAGAGCGTAGTTCTCGAATGGAGTGGAGGAGACCCCGATGGTGAAGATACAGTGACCTACGACGTTTACTTCGGTATGGCGGAAGACCCGCCGCTGGTTTCGGAATCTCAATCAGATACTACCTATGCACCAAGCATACAGGAGAATACCGACTATCACTGGAAGGTGATAGCTAGAGACAACCATGGACTAACGAGCGAAGGGCCAACATGGGACTTCCGCGCTCTATCAGCTTGCTTCATTGCTACAGCAGCCTATGGCACACCCACAGCCCAGGAGATCGATATTCTGCGAGACTTCAGGGATGAAGTTCTGCTACCCAGCAAACTGGGTGCTGATTTCGTGTCCCTATACTATCAATGCAGTCCACCAATAGCTGAGTTCATCTCCCGGCATGAAGTGCTGCGAACGATAGTCAGGGAGGGCTTTCTTGACCCTCTTGTAGCCATGGTAAGAAATAGCCAGTGTCTGTGGCTTGGGTCGAGGTATAACTCAACCTACGAGCCGGACACACTGACTTAGCAGGAATCCTGCCGTCAGCACCTAGCCTGCTCTCCCAGAACAGGAGCGTCTTGAATCTGAGACTTCTCTCTTTTTCCCACGGCAGTTCGGCGGTGCGAAGTCACGGAAGAGGCTCGAGGAAATCGTCCGCTACGAGATGAACAGCGCGTAGGGTGGCAGGCGAGCTCTGCGGGCATCCTCGACTCTCCAGTGCTGCATGGTGACGCGTCCTCTATCACACGGCATACCGGGTTGTCCCCGGGTGCCAGGCCACGCTACACCAGCGCGGTCAGGAATACGGCAACGATGCCGACCAGGAAGATGCCGTCAAACAGTCCGGCACCCCCGATTGAAACCATGCCCTCGAATCTCCGAATCTTGTGTAGGTTCAGGAGGTCAGCGCCAATCAATACGCCCATCGTGCCTGCGATGTAGGCGCATGGTGCGGCGAACTCACGGGCAAGAAGAATTGCCAGCAACGCCGACAGGATTGGCGGGACGAACATGGGCAGGACGATTCCCCTCCCCGGGACGGGTCTGGCGATAGCCTTCGCAACTACCGCCATGATCGCCGTCGCAATTCCGATCTCCCAGAGCGAAGGCACGATGGTGGCGAGATGGGCACAGAGGCAGATAGGGATGATTGCTCCCCCCAGGTTGATGGCCACACCTGAGTACCCGGTCTGTGGCCCTGAGAAGAGGCCGCGGATGCCGCTCGGTCTCTCGTAGACCACGCGCCGCCGTGTGAGCGGTATGTTGACCAGCGAGCCTATCAACATAAGGACTATCACTGCGATGGCCGCCGACGGCGACAGACCGAGTTCGCCAAACGAGAACGACACAAGATTGAGGAAGAACAGCCCGAGTATCAGCGGGATGGATAGGAACAGCAGGATGGCAACAAGGCAGCCCAACGGTACGAATATCATCTTGCCGTTACTCCGCCCTCTTGAAGTGCGACATGTCCAGACCTGTCGGGACATCAAGGACCACGGGGACGCCATGCCTGTTCAATTCGAGGGCCTCCTGCAGTGCCGGCCGCAGCTCGGATGAGCTCTCGACCCGCCTGCCATGACAGCCACTGGCGCGAGCGATTGCCTCGAAGTCCGACTGCACGTCAAAGGACGTTGTGTTCCAGCCCACGGTCTCCATCTGGTAGTGCTTGGGCCAGCCGAACGCCGAGTTGTTGAGCACAACCCAGGTACAACCGGCTTTGTACTGCGCCGCGGTAGCGAGTTCCTTCATGTACATCTGGAACGCCCCGTCGCCGGTTACGCAGACTACATTCTTCTCCGGCGCCGCCAGCTTCGCTGCGATTGCTCCGACGACGCCCATTCCCATACAGGTCTGCTCCGCGACGGGGACGCAGGACGAGTTGTCCCCGACTACATAGTACGGGAAGAAGTATGACCAGCTGTCCTGTGACCCGTTCTCGTTCACCAGTATCGTGCTGTCGCCAAATACGGCACTGAGCTCATGCACGATTCGTTTGGCGGGTACAGGTCTCTCCTCCATTATACACTCCACAGCTACCTCCTCGGTCAGTCGGCGTTTGTCTTCGGCAAGCTGCACGATTCGAGGAAGGCTCTCAAAGCCTGCGTGGCTTCCACCACGCGGGCCGACTGCCTCCAGGAGCTGGCCCAGGACCAGCGCCCCGTCTCCGACTATGGGTACCTCCGGCTGCCAGTTCCGCCCTATCTCTGCTGCGGAGATATCTATCTGAATCAGTCGAGCTCCCTCGGGCAGGTCCTTCCACCGGTGCGTCTGGAATGCTTCGTTGCGGCTGCCGACCGCAAGAACGACATCTGCGTTCTTGAGATACTCCTTCGCCACCGTGTTCCGGTACATGCCTACCAGTCCCAGCGCAAGAGGATGTTTCTCAGACAGGATGCCGCGCCCTCCGGGCGTCGTTGCGAACGGGATGCCGAGGGCCTCGACTATCTCGCGGAACGGCTTTCCGGCGTCGGAAAGCATCGCGCCGTTGCCTGCAATCGCAACAGGTCTCTGTGCGCCCAGCAGCAGCTCCGCCGCCCTGGCGATAGCGTCAGGGTCCCCTGCCGTCCTGAGACGCTCGACGGGCTTGAATCGCGGCGTCTCGACATCCACCATGATGCCGTGTGTTATGTCACCTCCCACGTCGTTGGGTATCTCGACAAACACAGGCCCCGGCTGGTCGTTCATAGCCAGGGAGAAGGCCCGCTGGACGTACCAACCCACGCGGTTGATATCGTGCACGCGCACAGACCATTTCGTGACAGGTCTCATCATTCCCATCTGGTCGCACTCCTGAAACTCCCCCATTCCTTCCGTCTGCTGACTGACCGCGGGGCATATCATGACGAGGGGGGAACAGGCATACAGCGCTTCGAGCGCGCCGGGAACCATGTTGGCTACGCCGGGTCCTGTACTGGCGCTGCAGACCCCCGGTCTGCCCGTCAGCCTGGAATAGGCCATCGCCATGAAGGGAGCTGAGCCCTCGTAACGCACATTGATGGCCCGCAGCCCCGCCGTTCTTGCGGCGAAGAGCTGCAGATGGCTGTCTCCTATTCCATACGTGAATTCCACGCCCTGCGCCTGCACCATTCGCGCGATCGCTTCCCACGGATACATGCTCGTCCTCCTGTCTACGTTGCCTTTCCTGTCGCCCTGCTTCTGCCTCTCGGACTGCCCTCAGGCCTCCTGAACGAAGCAGAGCAGCCTGCGCGGCGTCTCGACGGTTATCTGCCGTATCTGGGCGTCGCTGAGTCCCCGCTTCCGCATCATCGGCACAACGTACGTCGGAATATGTGCATAGCCCCAACCTCCCCAGCATACGCGGCGGCTTCGCACACAGATGTCGTGCGACATGATAATTTGTTCGATGTGCCCCCTCTCCGCAAGGGCCATCACCTCGTAGATTCTATCCGTATCGTTGGGAATGTCCATGTAGTCGTCCGATGTCCAGTAGGATGGGAAATGCCCCTCCCATCCCCACAGGTCGTACTCAAGCACGCAACCGGTCTCAGCCAGGCGAAGCCTGTCCACCGGGTCGCGCAGCCGTGCATCTGTGTGGCAGAAGATGACCTTTGTGAGGTCGGCCCCGGCCTTGCGCAAGGTGTCAGCCAGGTGGAATGGCGCCTCGCGATTGCGGCCCGGATGAACGCTGATACATGCGCCGGTTTCCTGCTGGGCAATTGCGGCGGCACGTACCGATCTCAGTTCCACCTCCGTAGCCGGCCAGTTGCAGCCTATCTCCCCGATAATGCCGGCGTGTATGCCCGTATCGCCGACACCCTCCCTCACATCTCGCACGAAGAACGCAACAATGTCGTCCACACTCATGTCGCGGTACTCCTGCGTGAGAGAAGGCTCAGTGTAGAGCCCTGTTCCCATTACAATGTTGACGCCCGTCTCGCGTGAGAGACGAGCCAGGGCCGAAGGATCACGTCCTATCCCTGGAATGGTGACATCCGCCAGGGTGACCCCTCCCGCCTTGCGGTACAGGAGGAGTTCACAGGCGGCTTCCTGCTCGTCCAGCATGCGAACGTTGTCCAGGTTTTCGTACGGGTGGTATCGCAGCCAGCTGAGTGTCTTCCAGCCGACCGGACTGTGCGCCATGTGCTTGTCGGAGGCAGCCGACGGCTCGGCGAAGATGGCGCTTCCATCGAAGACCAGGTGCTCGTGAGGTAGCGTGAATCCCAGTTCTGCTCCATCCACTGTCCCCAACACTGTCTGTGCCTTTGTCATCATCTGTACCCGTCCTCCGCGAAGTGAGACGCTGCTGCGTCCGTCTGGCTGACTATAGTGCCACAAGCGGCGTGCCCGGGGAAGGAGACTGCTGTAGCGTGGGCTCGCCCGTGTGCGGCAAGGACCGTGGCCTGATAGCATGGAGACCTTCGCGCGGGGTCTTTTCGTGACGCTTGAAGACCCTGCGACAGGCATGTCGCCTCCGAACGCGCTCAACACGACGGTTGCAGTCAGGGATGCTAAACTCTAGCTTCCGTGCCCGAGCCGCTCATGAGTTCCGTTCGGCCCGGGTGTGTCTGAACTGAGGGAGGCAAAAGAGTGAAAAAGGTGACCCAGGGACCGCAGACATCGTTCTATCCCCTACCCACCCTGCTAATTGGCGCGATGGTGGACGGAAAGCCGAACTTCATGACGGCCGTATATGGCGGTCTCGCCAATGGCAAGCCGCCGATGTTGTCAGTTGGCATCGTACGCTCCCGATACACATGGGGGGCCATCAAAGTCGGCGCCACTTTCTCCGTGAATATCCCTTCGGCCGCGCAGGCGCGTGAAGTTGACTTCTGCGGCCTCGAATCCGGCTCCAGGGTGGACAAGATAGGACGTTGCGGATTCAAGGTCTTCTACGGCGACCTCAAGACGGCTCCACTCATCGAGCAGTGCCCCGTCAACCTGGAATGTGTGGCAGCACACATCATTGACCTTGAAATGCACTCGTTGGTGGTCGCTGACATCAAGCAGACGCATGTCTCGGAGGACTGCCTTACCGACGGTGCTCTGGATCCGATGAAGGTGGACCCTCTTGTCTTCCTGACTGCCCCCGCACGAAAATACGTGCGCATCGGTGAGGTCGTCGGAGACGCATTCAAGATGGGGCTGGACCTCAAATAGCCCGCTGGTGACGGCGACGGATGCGTCGGCCGACAGGTTCTGACTCCATCCGTCCGCGCGCGGGTCCAGTTCGACCCGGATCTGTCTTGCCGAAGGAGGTAGAAGAGTGAACAAGGTAACGAAAGGACCACAGACCTGGCTCTATCCCCTACCCGCCCTGCTCATCGGCGCGATGGTGGACGGCAAGCCGAACTTCATGACCGCAGCATGGGGCAGCATCGCCAATGCCGAGCCGCCGATGTTGTCTGTTGCCATCCGCCGTTCTCGACACACACGAAGCGGCATCGAACCCGGCGGCACGTTCTCCGTGAATATACCCTCCGTCTCTCAAGCGCGCGAGGTCGACTATTGCGGCATCGAGTCCGGCTCCAAGACGGACAAGGTGGAACGCTGCGGGTTCACGGTCTTCTACGGGGAGCTTGAGACGGCTCCGCTAATCGAGCAGTGTCCGGTCAACCTTGAGTGTGTGGTACAACACATCATTGAACTCGGTACGCACTCGCTCGTGGTCGCAGACATCAAGCAAACCCACATCTCCGAGGACTGCCTCACCGACGGCGCGCTGGATGTGGCGAAGGTGGACCCACTCATCTATCTAACTTCCCCCATGCGCAAATATGTGCAGTCCGGCGTACCTGTCGGGGGTGCGTTCAGCCTAGGGCTGGACCTCAAGTAGCCCGCCGGCGAAGGGAACGGATGCGCCGGCCGGCAGGTTGTGACGGCGTCCACCCGGGCGAGGGTTCGGTCCAATCTATGCGTGTCCTATCGAAGGAGGTATGAGAGTGAACAAGGTTACGAAGGGACCACAGGTCTCTCTCTATCCCCTGCCCGTCCTGCTCATCGGCGCGATGGTCGACGGGAAGCCGAACTTCATGGCCGCAGCGTGGAGCAGCCTCGCCGATGCCGACCCGCCGATGCTGACTATCACCATCCGTCGTTCGCGACACACACGCGATGGCATCGAACCCGGCGGCGCGTTCTCAGTCAATATCCCGTCGGCCGCGCAGGTGCGGGAGGTAGACTTCTGCGGCATCGAGTCCGGCTCCAGGACAGACAAGGCGGAGCGCTGTGGGTTCACGGTCTTCTACGGTGAGCTTGAGACGGCTCCGCTAATCGAGCAGTGTCCGGTCAACCTTGAGTGCGTGGTCAAACACATCATTGAACTTGGCGCGCATTCGCTCGTGGTCGCAGATATCAGGCAGACGCATATCTCGGAGGACTGCCTTACCGACGATGCCTTGGACGTGACCAAGGTCGACCCTCTCGTATACCTGACTTCGCCCAAGCGCAGATACGCCCGGCTCGGCGAGGTTGTCGGCGACGCCTACACCGTGGGCCGCGGCCTGTAGACAGACACTCTCGCTTCCGCGGCAATCGCAACTGCGGCGCCCGATGGCGGGCAGCTAGCCCGGGTTGGAGAAAGAAGAAGGCACTATCTCCGATAGCGCCGGATGTATGTGCATTGCCCTGGCAATCTCATCCAGATGTCCGCCTGACTGCATGGCGCTCACAACCTCCTGGATGAGTATCGCGGCGTGAGGGCCGATGATGTGGAAGCCGAGAATCCGCTGCGATTCCTTCTCGATTATCGCCTTTGTGAACCCGACCTCCTCGGCGATCGCCTCTCCCTTCGCGGTATCCGCGTAGGGCGTGCTGGTGACGACGATATCATGCCCCAGCTCTCTCGCCCGCGCCTCCGTCAGGCCGACTGATGCAATCTGGGGAGACGAATACACGGCATGCGGTGCGGCATGGTAGTCCATCGCAATCTCCGCGTTATCGAACGCGTTGGCGGCGGCAACCTCTGCCTCCACGTTGGCCACGTGCCTGAACATGGCCCTGCCGTTGACGTCGCCGATCGCGTATGTGCCCGCCTGCTTGGTGCGCATGTACTCGTCCACCGGTACGAATCCGTGCGTGTCGGTGTCGATTCCTCCCTTCCCCACCTCAAGCAGGTCGGTGTTCGGTCGTCGGCCCACGGCTACCATGATGCGCTGGCCGTCGAAGACGGCCGTCTCGCCGCTGTTCGCCGAGCGGGCGGTGACTTCCACAAGGCCATCCTTCTGGGCCACGGATTCGACCCGCATGCCCGTGACAACGCGTGCCCTCTTCGCGAGTTCATCCTGCAGCGTCTGTGACAGCTCGGGCTCCTCTCCTCCGACCAGCCGGTCCGCCATCTCGAGCATTGTCACACGGGTGCCGATGGCCGAGAAGAAATGGCAGTACTCAACGGCGATGTATCCCCCACCGATAATGATGATGCTCTCCGGTTGCTTCTCCAGCTCAAGAACGGAGTCACTGGTGAGGTACTTGACTTCATTGAGGCCAGGGATCGGTGGCACGAACGGCCGTCCTCCGCACGCAATGAAGACCTGCTCAGCGCCTATCTGCTCGCCGCCGACCTTCACCACTTTCGGCTGGACGAAGACCCCGCGTGCTGGGTAGAAGCGGACGCCGGGGAGTTCAGGCACAGCGTCTCGCATATGTTGCTCGGACTCACGCCTGCTGGCGCGCATCCGATTCATGATTGCCGGGAAATCGACGCCCTCTATCCTCATCTTCACACCGATTCTCTCCGCCCTCTCCTGCTCCACTATCAAGTCGGCGGAGGCAATCAGCATGTTGGACGGAATACAACCCACGTTGAGGCAGGTTCCCCCGACCGGACCCGGCTCAACTAGCGCAACGCTGAGTCCTTTCCCCGTTGCCTGGTCGACTATCTCCATGCCACAGCCCGAACCAAGGACAAGCACGTCATATCGTTCCATCTGTCGCACCTCGCTTCTGTTCCACGCGCAACTCCCATCTCGTGCTGGCAGATACTATCAGCATGCGATTGGCCCTGTCGCCCCGGACTAAGAGCCTGTCGGAAAAACAGCCTCCTTGGCATTGGTACGAACGCAGCAGCTCGGCCATGTCGTGCCGCTGAAACGCCACTCATTATCACCATTCACGGTCGAGCCTCCCAGTGTAGGGGCGAATCTCTGTGTCCGCCCGCCACGGGTTTGTGCACCGTCGCCGGTTGGCTGCACCGACACCTCCATCTGCATCCATCGGTCCCACCACGGGCAGGCGCAGAGGCCTGTCCCTACATCAGGACCACTTCGCGCCCACTACCACCCTGTGATGGACTTCGTCAGTTGGGACTATCAGCAGGAGAAAGCGTGTCGCCATACGTACGGACGGAATGGTGTGCTTAGGCAGCACTACAGTAAGGCGCTAAGGCGGGTCTGTGCTACAGCGCGGAGGCGGCCATCAGCGTAGCTTTGAAATACCCCGACGCACACGTGGTGAGACGTTGCAGCCGCCCGACTGCGCGCCGCTGGGAGAGATGCCTCCACTGTCGTGCAGCAGGGGCTAGAGTCCCCGGAACCCTTCCGGCCTGAGGGCTCTCGCGTCGCCCTTCTGTATCACCTGGTCCAGCCTCGCGAGCATCGACACACGGTCGTTCGGCAGCGTCCCTCGAATGGTCAGGTAGTTTGAGGCATGCATCGAGCTGAAGAAGCAGTTAGTGACACGGAGATGCTCGATGAGAGTTCTGAGTTCTCTGAGAGACTGGAAAGGGGAGACGGGATGGAAGTCTCCGCGCTCTATCATGTCATGCAAGGGAGTGCCCGGGACAACGGTGAGTGTGAGAGCGGCTCCGTACTCCGGGTCCATCCTGGAGAGCACGTCTGCAGAGGCAAGCGCGTGCTCGTTGCTGCGCTCAACGCCTCCGAGGCCGAGTATGACCATGACGGAGAGGGTGAGTCCCGCTTCCTCAACGCGCTGGGCAGCCGCGACCATCTCCTCGGCGTTGGTGTTCTTGCCGATGTCCTTGAGTATCTGGTCGCCGCCGCTCTCCAGCCCGATGTAGAGGATAGTGAGCTTGCGGTCCTTGAGCTGCCGCAACTCATCAACGCTCCTCCTGAGGATGTCTTGGGCGGTGGCATAGATGGCTATGCGCTCAAGGTCAGGGAAGCGCTCGTTCAGGTAGTCGAGGATTTCAATCAGCTTCGGGAACGGATAGACGAGGGCGTCCCCGTCCTGGATGAAGACCCGGCGCCCATCCCACTGGCTTGCGAGGACGTAGACGGTCCGGTCCATGCCGGGTACGGCGATCCCCTGCGTCTTGAAGAGGTGCAGGGCGTCTATCTCCTGCTTCACTTCATCGACGTCGCGCATCTGCAGCCTGGAGCCGTAGTAGTAGCAGAAGATGCAGGTGTTATTGGAGCAGCCGCTTGTGAGCGGCAGGTAGTAGCTCATCGATTCGCTGGGCGGTCGGAATATCCTGGGTCTAGTGAAGTCAGCCATCTGTCTCTGCTCCATTCAAGTCTGATTCCAGCATGCGTACTCCGAAGCCCTCGAGCGCGCGTGCCAGGTGTGCTATCGGGAGGCCGACGACATTTGCGAAGTCGCCCTCAATTCTGTCTATGATGGCCGCGCCCAGCCCCTGCAGCTCGTAGGAGCCTGCCTTGCCCATAGGTTCGCCGGAGGCCACATAGTCATCGAGCTGCTCTTCGGTGAGCGCGCGGATGTGAACGAGTGTGGCCTCGATGCCCTGGTACGTCTTCCCGCTGCCGCTATCAACGATAGCTACCCCTGTCAGCAAGCGGTGCGAGCGGCCCGCCAGTCTGCCCAGCATGCGGCGCGCGTCGGCAGAGGACCCGGGCTTTCCCAAGATATCCCCGTCCAGTTCCACCACAGAGTCTGCCCCGATGATGATAGAGTCCGGGTGGCGAGAGGCTACGGCAAGCGCTTTCCGCATGGCGAGGGTCATCACGTGTTCTTCCGGGGTCGCCGCGTCGAGGGACTCGTCGCAGTCGCTCGGGTCAACAGTGAAGGGGATTCCTGTCCGACGCAGGACCTCATACCTCCCGGGCGACGCAGATGCGAGTACGATTGGCTTAGTCATTGCTTTGAGGCGTCCGAGTCTGGCCGCTCGGGCGCTTCAGGCCGGAAGTCGAGCGCGGCGGAGTTGATGCAATAGCGCTGGGGAGTAGGGTCCGGGCCGTCCTCGAACACATGCCCAAGGTGCGCTCCGCACGTGCGGCACTGCACCTCTGTGCGGACTGCCCCGAGCCTGGTGTCGGGCAATGTGTCCACGCTGTCCTCGTGTACCGGCGCGTGGAAGGTCGGCCAGCCTGTGCCGGGATTGAACTTCGTGTCAGAGTCGAACAACTCCGCGCCGCAGCACACGCACCGGTAGCTACCTCGCTCACGGTGTCTGCTGTAACGGCCCGCGAACGGCGCTTCCGTGACTTTCTCCTGCGTCACGGCGTATTGCTCGGGCGTGAGCCGCTTCCGCAGTTCCTGCTTCCCGTCTTTCATGTTGTTGTCCTGCATGGCTGAATCCGGCGCGGCCACAAGATAGGGCGTTCGAGGAAGGCCGCGAAGACTCATTATCGTGTCGAAGCTGGGTGGGTGTCAAACGCGGCGTCGTGCTACGGAATGGGTGTAGCAGAACCGAGGCTCTCCGCAGCCGAAGGATGGTGAGCGCGGTGTATCCATGAATCGCTACGATGATTGCCGTTGAATAGTCGACGAAACCAAGAGTGCCAGGCATCCACATCCCCTCTGCAGCCCCTCTGCAGCCAATTGACACCACGCTAGCCAGCCGTTAGACTCGCAAAAGAAGAATGGCTACCGTATCAGAGATTCTGACAAGAACTCACGCTCGTGTCTTTCAGCACGCTTCCAACCCGACTGTCAATGTGTTTCTATGCGGTTCCAGGCTCTCCGAGATGGATTCAGTACGTATGGAACTCTTTCAGGCTTTGCAGGCTATACCCAAAGTCCATGTTGTCTTTCCCGAGTGGGTCTATGCCTCACTTTTGGCGAAACCAAGGTTCGATCTGCTGAGTCTTGAAGAAGAGCTGGCAGCCCACGTGGATATCATCGTACTACCGATTGAAGGACATGGGACTATCGCGGAACTGGGGGCGTTTGCTTCCATGTCAGATGTCCGACCTAAGATGCTGGTCTTGAACAAGGAAGAGTTCCGCCAGCAACAGAGCTTCATAACTCTCGGACCGTTGAAACTCATTGCGAAGGAACGCCCTGAGAACGTGCTGTACTACCGCACGCACGAACGCACCAAGATTGTGACGAAGGTATCCACTCGCGTCAAGAAGATGCAGAAGCGGACACCCAAAGGTGACCTCAGCAATATCTTCAACCTATCGCGCTTCATGCTGTTTGTCGTAGCTCTCTTTCAACCCATCACGGCAAGAGAGATGTCAGAGATGCTGACCAAATGGAACTCCAACATCAAACGATACCACGTGGGGCCGAGTTTGGAGATTCTGAAGGAGCAGTCCTATGTTGACTCGCATCACGCTGGCGAAGAGCCAGTGTACGAACTGAGTCCATCCGGATACCGTGAGATCCATCAGGGCCTGCTGCAGCACTTGCACCAGGTCAATGCGTTATGTCGCCTACGTTCCGAGGCTATGGGGCCTCGGTTGAAGAGAAAGTGGGACTTCGACGTAGGGCGGGAGAGGGAAAGGCTCCTAGTACGATGACAACGTCGCGAGATGCTCGATGGTGTCGGAGTGCCCGGCGGTTCGCCGGGTTTATGCCAACTTCCTTATACCACACCGTGATTCACCCGGCGGCTACGCCAGCGTATCCGCCCCGTGAATCACGGCTATGAGTAGAAGCCGAATCCCTCTCCCGCTAGAACATGAGGAACGATGCCGGAAATCGAATCCATTAGCGACCTGGCACACGCTATTGGTCTGAATGTCTCCTATCTGCAACGAATCGCCCGAAACAGACATAGGCTGTATAGAGGCCACTATGTCACGAAGCGACGTGGTGGCCGACGCGAGATCGAGGCGCCAAACTCGGAACTCAAGACAATCCAGCGGTGGATCCTACGGAACCTGCTTGAGGGAATGGACGTGAGTGATAGGGCAAAGGGATACGTCCGCCATGTGAGCGTCCTCCAACATGCGTGTCTGCATCTAGGTCGCACTTGTGTACTGTTGTTGGACATCAAGGATTTCTTTCCGTCGATTGGCGAGGCGGCCGTAGGAGACGTCTTTTGTGGTTGCTCCGGCGATAGTCACGTCGTATCAACCCTCACCGCCCTTACGACTTTCCGTGGCCACCTACCCCAAGGCGCTCCGACATCCCCCACGCTGTCAAATCTCGTATTCAAGGAGGTGGACAGCATCTTGGCAGACTATTGTGACCAAAGGGATATCGCCTATTCAAGATACTCGGATGATCTCGCCTTCTCATCGAACAGTCTTGACGAGCTGACCACACTGAAGAAGAACGCCCGAGCAATTCTGGGGAAAGCGGGCTTCAGGCTGAATAACGGCAAGACGAAGATCATGACACCGTGTCGCGCGATGGTGATTGGCGGTTTGCGAGTCAACTCGGGGCATGCAACCGTCGGTCGCAAACGCAAGCGAGAGCTTCGTGCTGCCATACACAATTGGATTGCCCTACAGAGACCACGACAAGACCCATCGGCAATCCTTGGGACCTTGGCCTACCTCCGCGGTGTAGAGCCAGAGTACTATGAGACCATGAAGCAGTACGCCCGACGGCTTGCGGAGTGACTTGGCGCAATCCGGGCACCTGGTACTCACTTTCGCCGCAGGCATTGGCTTCATTCCAGCGCGCTTTCTACGGCATCCGCGTCGTCCTACTACAGCCCCACTCGTGTCAACTCATACAAGAGTTCGGGGGACACCATACCTAACTCCGCCTAAGGTGAAGTACACGACTCACAGCAGAGAGCAGCCGTGAGTGCTGCCGGGGCGACGGGCGAGGCGTGCCTCGCTCCTACGGCAGCCCTCGACACCTCCTCACTCCATGCGCAGGCACGGAGGCCTGCCACTACAACGGATTCCGGTGCGTCGAGTGCGCACACTCGACTTCGGGGGACACCATACCCAATTGGCCTCTGAGGCGTGCTCCATGAGGTTGCATCTCTCGCTTCCGCATTTGGGAAGTCTCTGCTACCATACTGCTCAGAAGTAGCGACACATGCAGGCAAGGGAGCTGAATGAGCATGAGCCCAAGAACGAAGAAGGCCACATTCAATCTGTCCGGTAACGTCCTGGCTGCATTGGACGAGGCAATGGCCGCAGGTGCGGCTCCAAGCAAGAACGCCCTCGTCGAGCAGGCCCTTGTCAGGGAGCTGAAGGATATCGAGAGAAGGACACGGCAGGCGCGGTGGGAACAGGGTGCCAAAGACCCTGCACTCCTCAAGGACATCACCGATATCGAGACGGCCTTCGCCACGGCTGATGGCGAGACCGCCGGCAGGATGGACTCGTGATGGTCTACCAATGGGCTGTCATGGAGGCCAATCTGGACCCAGTCGCCGGAGCTGAGCAGAAGGGCACACGCCCCGTGTTGGTAGCGAGCAACGAGGAATTCAACCGCGCAATGCCCAACGTGACCGTGCTACCCCTCACTTCGACCAGGCGCAGCCTGTATCCCTCTGAGGTCTTCCTTCCTCGCGGAAAGGCGGGCCAGCCACTGGATTCCGTAGTCATGGCTCATCAGATACGGACCATATCCAAGCAGAGGATCAAGGGTCTGGTCGGCCATCTTGAAGATCCACAGTTGCAGCAGCAGGTGCGCGAGGCTCTGAGAGAGCACCTCGATCTGCATTAGTGGAGTTCGGGAAACACCGTACGTAGCTTCACCCGCGCTGCGTCTCGCCGCCGCGGTTAGAAAACAGCCGTGAGCGCTGCCGGGGCGACTGAATTTCATCTATGGTATGGATATAGTATGCCCAAACAGACAACGATTTCGGAGGTGAAAACATGGGAGCGCTGGGCACTATAGGTATCTTCTTTGCTGGTTTGGGTGTCTTCTTGATTGGTATTGGCGTCGTTTGGGGTGTGAGCACATGGTCAAAACAGAAGAAAGGGAAATAGCCTGGTTCAACGGTCCCTTTCAAGGTTCGGGCGACACCATACCTATCTTCCGCTAACGCGAATCACGCGGCGCCCACACTAGAGAACAGCCGTGAGTGCCGTTCTGGCGACGGGCGAGGCATGCCTCTCCCCTACAGATACCACACCCCCCATCACCCCCACGGGGTTGAAGCCCACCTGCACGGCAGACATCCACACTCCACGCCGCGGGCAGGCACGGAGGCCTGCCCCTACAATGAACTCACGTGCGTCGAGTACGCGCACTCGCGGCAAAGAACGACCGTGAGTGCCGTTCTGGCGACGGGAGAGGCATGCCTCTCCCCTACAAATACCACACCCCCACCATGCCCGCGGGGTTGAAGCCCACCCGTACAGCGGACACCAACACCCCACTCCACGGGCAGGCACGCAGGCCTGCCCCTACAATGAATTCACGTGCGTCGAGTACGCGCACTCGCGGCAAAGAACGACCGTGAGTGCCGTCACGGCGACGGGCGAGGCATGCCTCGCCCCTACAAGTGCGGCGTTTCCCGCCACCCAGACGGTCATAGCAGGCAGCGAAGGACAGTCCTGATGGCCGGCGATCCGACGGGAGAGGCATGCCTCTCCCCTACAAATACCACACCCCCACCATGCCCGCGGGGTTGAAGCCCACCTGCACGGCAGACATCCACACTCCACGCCGCGGGCAGGCGCAGAGGCCTGCCCCTACATATGGACCACCGGGCACCTGCAACGTGCCTCTACATTCGCAACCACCACATCCACCCCCAGGCAGGCGCGGAGGCCTGCCCCCACCAGAGGGGCGGACAAACAGAGAGAGGCGGCACCCTCAGGTGTCGCCTCTCTGCAAACACTCAATTGGAGCGGGAGACGGGATTCGAACCCGCGACAGCCTGCTTGGAAGGCAGGAACTCTACCGCTGAGTTACTCCCGCTCGCTCCTGCAATTATAGCAGCTAGGAGCCTGTCGGAATAACCACACTGATGGTGAGGCTACACAGCGTAGGGCAGGGTTGGTGCGCCACTCCACGAAGGCCGGGGGTGCGCATTCAGTTCACCTGCGCCCCATGGCCGAGCTACTCCCTTCGTACCAATG